>CADBRV010000092.1 GCA_902797185.1 uncultured Lachnospiraceae bacterium | reverse complement strand
AGCCTGCCCTTAGAAACGCCATACATAAGCGCCGCAATTGAAATCTTGAAGCCTGTCATCCAACGCCTGACATCTGGTACATCACCATGTACGCGACACAGAGTATCATGGCAAGTACCAGCGGGAACGTAATCAAATGGTTTTTCCCCTTTCCATTCGCTTTCGCCGCGCTTTTCATTTTGGAGACGCGCCTGATTTTACCCCGTTCATCCTGGCAGAGACCCAGCATGCCCAGGACTTCCCCGGTGCGGCCGTTCTCTGCCATGATTTTCTTCAGGCACTGGAACGCCAGGAGGAGGCCCGCTATGGCCAAAGCCGCCATAAAATACACCTGTACCGCCGGGAACCAGGACGCGGACTGGATCTGGGATACCGCCTCGGCCTGGGAGGAATCTCCGGAAAGGCTCGTCAGGCTGGAAGAAGCATGCTTCATGGCACCCGCCATCACGACCGAGACCCCGTTTAACGTAAAATGCGCTACCATGCTGGCGATAATGCTGTCAGAAGCTTCCAAAACCAGCACCTGGAAAAGCCCGAAAAAGAAGGTATAGGAAAACTGGTTCAGGTTCATATGCATGAGCCCGAACATCAGCGCGGAAAGGAACATGGCGCCTAACGCGCTGGTCCTGCGGTAAGTGCTGTAAAGCATGCCACGGAAAACCAGCTCTTCCACCACCGCGGGTACCAGGGCAAAAAAGACCAGGTTGGCAGCCACGCTGCCCTGCATCAGTTCCTGCGCCAGGTCCTGGGAAGCAGACCTGCCCAGAAGGGATGTCAGGTAGCTGGCCAGGGAGAAGAACGGATAGCAGCAGAAAAGCATCAGGACCGTATAATAAACCGTCCTCCCGCTGATCCGGCGGATCCGGAATACTTCTGCCACCGGAACCTTCTTTGCCGTAAGCCACAAGGCCGGAAGCAGGATCATCAGGAATTCACAGAGCACGTTCCAGCTGTAGATGTTCGAAGAAACAGAAGGGAAGAGCATCGCTACCGCATTTGCCCCTCCCAAATAAATCAGCAGGGAAAAGAGAAAGACCCAGTTAACTTTCCTTACTGTCATCAGAAGGACACCTCCTTATCTTTTCCCCAATTGTAATTTTTCTTTCTTTATAAAGATGGCCGATGGCCCTCTTAAACGCGTTCTTGCTCATGCCGGTTTCCCGCATGATGGTCTCCGGGTCCGACTTTTCATTAAAAGGCAGCTCCCCGTCGTAAAGGTCCAAAAGCTCCAGGATCTTCCGGGCATCCGGTCCCAGCTGCTTATAAGCCTTTTCACGCAGGGTAAGGTCCAGCTTGCCGTCCCGTTTCACCCGGGTGATGCGGCATGTCACGACTTCTCCCGGGTAAAGGTCCCGGATATTTTCCCGGGGCCCGATCATGCCGGAATAACGGCCGTCCACCGCTACATAGGCGCCGAACCGCTCGTCCACCTGGTATACCCGGCCGGTGACCTCCTGGTCGCGGTAGAACAGTTCCGCGTTGGTTTCCAGATAAGGATAGAGCTTCATGGTGGCTGCCAGCCGCCCGCTCTTGTCAATGTATAAGGCTGCCAGGATCACATCGCCTTCCTGGACTTTCCTG
This sequence comes from uncultured Lachnospiraceae bacterium, assembly GCA_902797185.1. Taxonomy (GTDB): domain Bacteria; phylum Bacillota; class Clostridia; order Lachnospirales; family Lachnospiraceae; genus RUG14243. The sequence goes on along the minus strand of CADBRV010000092.1, from coordinate 71,597 downwards.
GTCTGTTCATGGAAGGGGAGGAACAGGTCCTTCTCCAGCCCCCAGTCCAAAAACGCGCCGATCTTGCCCACAGCCGCCACTTTCACCAGGGCTACTTTGCCCAAAGTCATGGCAGGCTCGTTCACCGTGGCAATAAGCCGGTCAGAAGAGTCTTTATATAAAAAGACTTCCAGCTCGTCCCCCACGGAAAAGCCTTCCGGCACCTGCTTTTTCGGAAGCAGGACCCTGCCCGCCTCCGGATCCTCCGGGTCTGCCAGGTAGACGCCGAAATCCACCAGCTTTACCCCTTGAAGGACCTGCTTTTCTCCCAGTTTTAACATCCGCTCTTCTCCAGTCCAAACTCCATGGCAGTAAAGGCCTTGCCATCTTCACTGCAGAGCTCTACATATAATACGCCATCTTCCTGTTTTACGAACGGCACAATCCGCTCCCCGAACATGGCTGAATTTTTATATTCTGCCCGAAGGCTCCTGGCCACCATCCCATCCGGGATAAATTCCTGGGAAAGCTTTACATAGACGGCGTTATTGACATGGCCGTTGGTATCAATATCGCTCTTCCTGACACGGAAGGGCGGCTGCTCTTCCAGGTCCTCCGGCATCTTCACCTTGTGGTTCCTTTTCTCCATGTCCATCCGCTGGTCCAGCTTAAAAGCATCCGCCACTTCCTTCGGCGTACGCACCATGATGCCTTTTTCCATGTCCATGAAGACCCATAAAGAGTCCGCCCGGGCCAGGAGCTCCCCCTCTTTCCCTTTCAGGGAGAAGCAGCGGTACCCGAAAGGCCCTTTGAGTTTGTAAGGGTAGGTGGCAATATCCACTACTTCTTCCATTCTGGGAAAGCGCAGGAATTCGATCTGCCAGTATGCCATGATCCAGGCACGATGCACGGTTTCCAGAAGGGAAACCCCTACCCCCAGGGACTCTGCCTGGAAAGTAGAACAGTCCTGGAAATAATCCACCACTGTGCCGGGAGAAATCGTCCCCGTGCTGCCTAAGTCGCTGTATCCGATCCGATGCTGGTAATGGTACATAGATGCCTCGAAATGATGCCTTGAAAAATGCCGGCAGCGCCGGCAGAAAGATAAATATCCGGATAAAAGAAAAAGCCCGGCAGAGCGAATACTGTCAGACTTCATCAAACTGGCCCACCAGGATTCGAACCTGGAAATGACGGAGTCAGAGTCCGTTGCCTTACCATTTGGCGATGGGCCATTGCGTTTCAACAAGCACTATTATACTCTGCCGGGAGAAAAACGCAAGTACTTTTTTGAATTTTTTATCCCAGGAATTTTTCCTGCCCTTTACCCCTTCAAATAATGCATCCCCACAGAATACACATTCCCGTAGACCGCGTCGGACAGCCACTGGGACATGGTGACCCCTTCCTCCTCAAACCGGGTGAAATAATTCTCCCGCACCGAGGTATGGGTGGTGCCTCCCATGGTAAGGCCCGGGATCTTCCAGTTGTTTAAGAAAAAGCCAAACTGCGGGTTGATTTCCCGGAGCTCATGCACCATCTGCACCAGCTGTGCCCGAAATTCCTGCTGCACTTCCTCATCCGTGCGGAAAACCCGGTTTTCCAGGTCGTTATAATAAGCGCTCAGGATAAAATCAAAAACGCTGCTGGCATACAGGCAGCGGAACGCGCCGGGATGCTTCTTATTTAAAAGCCGGAACCAGTCCAAGGTAGGGTTCTTGCCTTCCAAAGCATCCACCAGCTCCTTGGGGCTGTTCCAAAGGTCCCTGGCAATATGCTTCCAGTCATTGCTGACCAGCTGCCCGCTGTCCGATAAAACGGTAATATCCCTGCACCCGGGATAATAATTTTCCTTAATATAGCCGGACAAGGCCGCCACCGCAAAAGCGCCTGCCGAATTGCCCGCCACCAGGATTTTTTCCGGGTCTGGGAAGAAGCAGGCTGCCTTCTTCATGGCTTCTTCCACATTTTTCATGCCATGGAAATGCAGGACCCTTTCCACCCCCTCTTCATCCAGGTAGGAAAAAGAGCTGTTCCCGATGTGCAGGTCCGCCGTGGCATAAGTGACGATGACAAAATTCCAGTCGTAAAAGGGGTTGTGGGCAGAATTGGTGTTGGTAATCCCCAGCCCCACATTCATGAGCTGGGTCACCGGACGCAGGTTGCTCCAATAATAATTGGGCAAGCGGGTAAGCATCTTCCCGGCTGTCGTGGGATGGGCCGCGGTAAAACGGTTCCAGGCCAGCCCTCCTCCGGAAAAAAACAGGCACAGGTTCCTGGAGGTGCCTTTATGGATATAAATGTAATAATCTGACCCGTCCGCGCAGAGCCCTTCCGGCAGCGGGACCCGGTACCACCTGCGTTCCATGGGTTCCCCTTCCAGAACCGGCACATAGTCCCTTTTTTTGATGGTGCTCCCGGTCGCTTCTTCCAGGGTGTCCCCCACCCGGCAGGCAAAAGCCACTCCCCGCCCGAAATTTTCTTTATTTTTCTGGTTCTTTTTGGGCATGCTTCCCCCTTCCTGCCATATGACGGCTTTGCAAATTTCCCGTTCCCAAAGGATACCGTCCCTATAAAGGTTTCGAAATACCTGTTTTCCCATGCAGGCTGCCTGCGGGAAACTGCTGCTTTCCCTTACAAGTGGAACCTCCTGGAGGCTGCTGTTTTCAGTTCATAAAACCGGAACAAAAGGATCGCGATAAATAAGACCAGGTACGCCGCCATGGACAGGACCGCCGGCACCCGCACCGTCTGCACTTTGAAATACAAGGGGACTGCCTGCAGGAAAGCCGCCACGCAGTCCAATACCAGGTACATGACATATTCGGAAAAATACATTTTCCGGATCTTTGCCAAAAGGAAGGTCACCACCGTAAGGACCGGCACCGTAAACGGCCAGACCCAGGTGGCGCCCCAGCCATGCTGCCCGGTGAAAAAATCCGTAAACAGGGAAGTGGCAAGGGCTGCCAATATCTCCACGGATACCAGCTTAAGCAGGTTGCTACGCAGGTAAAGCACTGCCAGGAAATCCAGCCAGCCCACCAGGATGCCCAGCATGGTCCACAAGGGCCAGGGCGTCTGGAAATCCAGCAGCAGGCCGATGGCGCAAAATGCGATACTGGCCGCAAGGCACAGGAATGTTGCCAGTTTTGCAATGGTCAGGCGGCTGACCTTGTGCCTGGGAAGCTGTGGAAAAGCTTCGTCCAGGAACATAGCAGACTGAAGTTCCTCATCGGAAGGGTCCCTAAGCCTCCCCTGGCACAGGGGACAGCATCTTTTTTCCCCGCGGACCTGGATCCCACACCTGTCGCAGACTTTCATTCCCTGCCCTCCCTTTCTTCCATGTTGTAATCATTGGTAGAAACCGAAACCGGGATGCCCATCTGTGCCATCTGCCGGAACATGTGCCGCATTACCCCATGGGTTGTAAAGGGCGAAGCTTCCCCAAATACCATTTTGTCTTCAAATGTACAGGCGCACACCTGCTGCCTGTACGCGGTCATGAACGTGCTAAAGTAAGAGATGTAAGGGGAAAACTCCGGCGGCATGGAAATCCTTCCCAGGTTTGAGACCGTCCCCGTCACGCCGGTTTTCGCCAGATGGTCGATCCTGGAAATCACCAGGTCTTTTACCCAGATGGGCACGACCTTCACCGCCCAGATATGTTCCAGGGCGGAATAGGAATTCATAGTGCCGGCAACCTTGTCTTCGGAAAGCTGCAGGGCAAACGAATGCTTGACTTTGCGGACCACGTCTTCCAGTCCGGTACCGTCCTGCGAAGGGGAATAGGATACGTTAATGACGCCGAAGAAATTCCGGATGGTATCCGAACGGAAAAACTGCCGCAGGTTTACCGGCACGCTGGCCACCACCTGCTGCTTCTTCAGCTCCTGCACCGTCATCTCTTCCATGATGGCTTTGATATATAAGGAAGTGGAAAAGACACCTGCCGTGGCACCATATTCCTTCGCTTTTTCCATAAATTTGGAAGCGGGAACCACGCCTTCTACCAGATGGGATTCCATATTTTTATCCATTTCTCCCTTGAGCTGGTAGGCTTTTCCCCTTTCCATGCTGTGGAGCTGGTCTAATTTCTGCTTTCCCTCGTAATACCTGGAAAAGGCATCCCCCACCCGGTCTTCCTGGGCGCTGGTAAATTTAAGCCCCTTGTCCGGCAGGTGATGGGCCTTGGCCAGGTACCTGGCTACCATTTCCCGAAAAAAGGCATAAGCGCCGGTGCCATCTGCCAGCACGTGGAACATTTCCAAATTAATCCTGGTTTTATAATAAGTCACACGGAAAAGCAGGTTCCGCCTGCCCGGGAAAAACAGCGGGCTGCAGGGCGGCAGGATATCTTCCTCCACCATCGGGCGGATATCGCTTTCTTCCAGATAATACCAGAACAGCCCCCTTTTCAGGCAGCAGGCGAAAAAAGGCTCCTCTTCCATCATCTGGTCCAAGGCTTCCTGCAGGAGCGCCGGTTCCACCGGTTCGTATAAAACACAGCTGAGCCGGAACACCCTGGTGTTCGCGCCATGGGCGGTAGATGGGATGATCTTTGCTGCGTTATCCAGCTGGTACCATTTTTTATACGCTTCCATATTTTCCTCCAGCCAGCCCGGGCCATCCGGAGCCCTTTCGAATCGGTTCCCTGGCCATGCCCGGCTCCTGTCATTTATGCTGCCAGCTTGTACTGCAAAACCTTCTGTCAAATCCTATCCCTATTCCATGCCACCGGCTTATACCGCCGCCATCCTGGCATCTCCCGCCTTACAGCGTGCCGCGCCGCTGGTCTCATCCACCAGTGCCGCCAGGACCGCATCTTTCTTTTCCGCAGGGACTTCAGCCTTGATACAGACTTCTTCTGAATAAGCGATGTCCAGGCAGGCACCTTCCCTTTCCAGCATCCCTTTCACACGGTCGAGGCACGGATAGGGGATCCGGATTTCCAGAGGGACGCAAAGCCTCATGGTCAAAAGATGCGCATTCGAAAGCGCTTCTTTTACGGCGGACTGGTAAGCACGCACCAATCCTCCTGTCCCCAGGAGCACCCCGCCAAAGTAACGGGTCACTACCGCTGCCGTATCATGCAGGCCGCTGCCTGTCAAAACTTCCAGCATAGGCCTTCCCGCGGTGCCGGAGGGCTCCCCGTCATCACTGCAGCGGGTGATTTCATTCTGGCTGCCGATGACAAACGCGCTGCAGTTGTGCCGGGCATCCCAATACTGCTTCTTCATGCTGCGCACAAAAGCATCCGCTTCCTCTTCTGTTTCCACCTTGGTTAAATGCGCCAGGAAACGGGATTTTTTCACCACGATTTCCCCCTGGGCATCCTCTGCCAGGATCTGATAAGAACTCTGTCCCATGCTGCCTATGCCTGCTTTCTTTCTTCCTGCCTGGTTCTCTCCCGGCCTGGTTGTATTTCCTTAGCCTGGTTATGTATCTGCGTTTGTCGTTCGTTTCATTATATAGGCAGCAAGGCACCATTTCAACCTGTGCCGCAGGGAAGTCATGCGCAGGCATGGCCTTCCTCATTGTCTGAAAGACAATGACATGTACAAACCTTTTCCCATTTGATATACTTTTTTTAATCATTATGGTGCTATAGAAAAGGATTTCCTTCCCGCATAGATCGTAAAAAAGTCCTTCTGCAGCAGGAGGAATTCCTTGCGATGTACCAGCCGCATCGACTGCCGTCCCACATGACAAGGCGGTGGCGCAGGCCGCGCCCTCACGCGAAGCGTGATCTTTCATGGCGCGGCTCTCCTTAAGGGCGGTTTGGAATGACGCGGTTATCCTTTATATCAGGGGCGGAATCCCCCAGACAACGTGGAAAAGCGCGGGAGTGGTTTTTTCCTGTCGATTGGAGTCACGGCAGGGACCCTTTCCTTCAAGGCATCCTCTTTTCACTAAAGCAGGTATTTTGTATGAAAAAAAAGAAAGTTCGACGGCATCCCATCCTCCATGGAGTGGGAATCTTCCTATTAATATTGCTCAGCGTCGTTTTTGTGGGGGGCTGCGCTGTTTTCGGCATGATCCGGGGGGCTGTTTCTTCCGCCCCTTCCGTGGATACCATTGACATCTCGCCTTCCGGTTATGTGACCACGGTCTACGACCAGGATGAAAACGAGATCGCGCAGCTGGTCACTTCCGGCTCCAACCGGATTTATGCCACACTCGATGAAATCCCGAAAGACACCCAGCACGCTTTTGTAGCCATTGAAGACAGCCGTTTCTACGAACATGGCGGGGTGGATTATAAAGGGATCCTGCGTGCCGCCTTCCAGGGCATCCGCAATGGCTTCCATTTCAACCAGGGCGCCAGCACCATTACCCAGCAGCTTTTAAAAAACAACGTCTTCACCGACTGGACTTCGGAATCCGGCCTGGGGCAGCGCCTGAAGCGGAAAATCCAGGAGCAGTACCTGGCCATCCAGCTGGAAAAGATCACAGACAAGGATACCATCCTCGAAAATTACCTGAATACCATCAATTTGGGAGAAAGCACCCTGGGCGTACAGGCCGCGTCAAAACGCTACTTTGGCAAGGATGTTTCGGACCTTACCTTGTCAGAATCCGCTGTCCTGGCGGCCATCCCCCAGAACCCGACGAAATATGACCCGGTGGTAAATCCGGACCAAAATGCCGCCCGGCGCAAAGTGGTACTGCAGAATATGCTGGACCAGGGATGGATCAGCCAGGACCAGTACGACGAGGCCATAAATGACCAGGTTTATGACCGGATCAAGACGGTGGACAGCCAGCGTTCTTCCAATGTCTATTCCTACTTTGTAGACGCCCTGATCGACCAGGTGAAAACGGACCTGATGGAGCAGAAAGGCTATTCCCAGGCACAGGCCAACAAGCTCATCTACAGCGGCGGGCTTTCCATTTATACCACCCAGGACCAGGAGGTCCAGGAAATCTGTGACGAAGAATATGCCAACGAGGACAATTATCCCGACGGGACGCAGTACTCTGTCATCCTTTCCCTGCCCGTCCAGCATGCGGACGGCACGGTCACCTATTACAGCGAACAGGATATGCTCAGCTGGGTCCAGAGCAACATTTCTTCCACGGACTATCTGCTTTACGATTCCAAGGACGAAGCAGACGCGGCAATAAAACAGTTTGAAGATGCCGTCATGACAGATGGCGATACGATTCCGGAGGGCGGGGAGCAGGTCACTTATACGCCCCAGCCCCAGTCTTCCATGGTCATCATGGACCAGCGTACCGGAGAAGTCGTCGCCATGGTGGGCGGCCGGGGAGACAAGACCGCCAGCCTGACCTTGAACCGGGCTTATGACACAACCCGCCAGCCGGGTTCTACTTTCAAGATCGTTTCCACTTACGCACCTGCTTTGGAAAGTGGGAAATATACTTTGGCTTCCGTGGAGGATGACGCGCCTTACTCTTATGAAGACGGCAGCGAGCTGAACAACGTGGATTTCCGTTTCCGGGGCTTTACCACCATCCGGGACGCCATCACCAATTCTGTCAACATCGTAGCGGTGAAGACTTTGACCGACATCACGCCCGAAGTGGGATATGAATACTTGCTGGATTTCGGCTTCACGACCTTGACGAAGGCGGACAAAGTCCAGTCCCTGGCATTGGGCGGCATTACCAAAGGTGTTACCAACCTGGAGCTGACCGCTTCTTTTGCGGCTATTGCCGATGAAGGCACTTACATCCAGCCCCACCTTTATACCAAAATCCTGGACCACGACGGGAACGTGCTTCTGGAAAAGGAGCCCGCTACCCGGGATGTTATCAGCCCCCAGACGGCTTACCTGCTTACCAGCGCCATGGAAAGCGTGGTGACGGACGGCACCGGAACCGAGGCCAATTTCGGCACCACTCCCATTGCCGGCAAGACCGGTACCACCGATTCCAAAGTGGACTCCTGGTTCGTGGGTTATACCGATTACTATACCTGCGGCGTCTGGGGCGGCTATGACACCAACGCGCCTTTAAGCACTACTACTTTCACGCGTAAGCTCTGGCGCTCCGTCATGTCCCGGGTGCATGAATCCCTGCCCTACCGGGATTTCACCCAGCCTTCCGGCATCGTGACGGAAACGGTCTGCAAAAAGTCCGGCCTTTTGCCTTTGGAAGGTGCCTGCACCAATGACCCCAGAGGAGACATGACCTATACCGAATACTTTGCGAAAGGCACCGTGCCCAAAGCCCAGTGCAACCACCATGTCATTGAAAACATCTGCAGCGCTTCCGGGCTCCTGGCCACCGAATTCTGTCCGGCGGACCTGGTGAGCCCCCAGGTCTTCATCACCGGGGCTTCCGCCGGCACGGAAGACGCGTCTTACCTCGCGCCGGCCGAAAGCTGCAATGTCCATACAATTGACACGGTCACGACCGGAACCGAGGATGTAGAAGTGGATGCAGATGGGGACGGGCAGGCAGACGGGATCGCAGCTGCCGGCACCTACTACCTGGACAGCAGCGGGAAAGTGGTCCTGCTGCCAGGGAACGAATTAAAGCCGCTGGAGGATTCTGACAGTACTTCCACTACCGATGAAAATGGCACAGTGCTGGAAGAAGAGCAGCAGGACGGCCAGGCAGTCACGCAGCAGTAAGAGAAATACTTTGGAGAAAAGGCAGGATATGCCTTCCTATATCCAAACCGCCGACCCGGATTGTGATTTGCCCATATTTAACTTTGCTTTTGGGAATGGAATAGCCTTTTTATAAAGACAGGATACTGCCTAATTAATGCAAAAGAAGGACTTTGGAAAAGCGAGCAATCGCTTTTCCAAAGTCCTTCTTTTGCATAGCCTGCATGAGGCGGATGGACTGAAAAAAGGGCTTTCGGCATAAGCCGAAAGCCCTTTCATAATCAATCAATATAAAATTATTTCTTGATTACAAGGAATACCAGCATCTGAGCGGTAACGATACCAGTGTTCTTGGATTCCCTGTTCTGTCCTTTACCGAAGTGGATCGAATCACCAGCGTGAAGGACATGAGCCTTTCCGTCATCAGTCGTAACGGTCATTTCGCCCTCTTTGATGTAGTAGAGCATTTCGCATGGGCACGGAGCCATGTGAGCGCCGCCGCCCGGAAGGAAATGAGAAAGACCAAGGGAGATCTCGCCATTTTCGATGTCGGCCGGTTTATGAAGGTTTGTGCAACGCACGTCATAGTGGCCAGGTGGCTCATAGGTTACAGCTTCATCAGCATGTGTTACTTTGTACATTTTAACAACTTCCTTTCTTGATTGGGCATTCTTGATACCACAATATTCCTAACCCGCTCCTGCGGGATTCGGTACAATTTAAGGATGCCAGCCTTCGTTAACTGACAAACAAATTATAACTCTTTCCCTTGTAAAGTGCAATAAATCTTTTATTTTCCCTGCCCTGTCAGATAGTTCTCGATCCCTTCCATGGCTTCTTTTTCATCTTCCCCGTCTACTTCGACCGTAACCGGTTCTCCCGGGTAAAGTGCCAGGGTCATCATACCCATCATGCTCTTGCCATTGATGCGGCGGTTGTTTTCCGGCTCAAGAAAATAAATGCGGCTTTTATAGTTATTTGTAACCTGTACCAATTTTGCAATCGGACGGTCTTCCCTGCCTTCGAGAATATTTACCATAACCTGCTTCTTAATCATTCCTCATTATCCTCTCTTTCCTCAAGTTGACCCGCAATCTCTGCAATCTTTTTCAGGCGGTGGTTTACGCCTGACTTTCCTACCGGCGGGTCGAGCATTTCGCCCAGCTCCTTTAACGAAGCCTCCGGATGCTCAAGACGGAGCCCTGCAACCTCCCTCAGCGGCTGGGACAGCTTAGAAAACATCCCCTTTTCCTGTAGCAGCCGGATCTGTTCGATCTGCCGGTATGCCGCATTTACGGTCTTTCCCAGATTTGCCGTCTCGCAGTTGACCTGCCGGTTCACCTGGTTCCGCATATCCTTTAAAATCCGGACATTTTCCATCTGCATGAGGGAAACATATGCACCCATCAAATTGAGCAGGTCCACAATCTGTGTCCCTTCCTTGACATAGACAACCGTCTTCTTTTTCCGCTCCACCAATTTCGCGTCAATGCCAAAACCCTCCAGCAGGCTGCATATCTGCTCTGCCTGCGGGATGGTGTCACATACGATTTCGAAATGATAGGACTTCTCCGGCGTGTTCATAGACCCTGCCGACAGGAAAGCGCCTCGGATAAAAGCCCGCCTGCAGCAGTCATTCTGGAGAAGCAAGGGAGACGTGGGCTGGCCTCTGCAAACCTCATCTTTTTCCCTTCCGTCCACTTTCAGGGCGTCCAGGATCCGGGCTGCGTCCTGCGCGTCATCTACCCGGAGCAGGTAGCTCCTGGAATGCGCAAAGCGGCCATTCTGCCTAATGTCTATATGCGATATAATATTACTGGTTTTCTTTATCAATGTAAAGCTTTTTCTAATTACCAGCACGTTATCGCTGCGGACCAGGATGCGTTTTCCACCCTCTCCGGAAGGCACTGCCTCGCCGCAGAATTCAAAAACCGCGGCCAGTTCCGCCAGCTGGCAGTGGCGCTTCCCACTCTCCTGCCGGGACAATTCTTCTTTCACATCAGACGAAAAAGACATCCTATTTTTCCTTTTCCAGGTCCCTGTGGTCCAGGCGGAAGGCATACATTCCCGTTTCCCGAAGCTGCTTATAAAGCTCCTCCGCCACCGCGACACTGCGGTGCCTGCCGCCGGTGCATCCGACGCAGACCACCAGGTCGTTCTTCCCTTCCGCCACATAACGGGGCATCAAAAACTGCAGCAGGTCCACGATTTTCCCGATAAAAATGGCGGTATCCGGGGAATCCATCACATAGTGCCGCACCGGGGCGTCCTTCCCGCTTAAGGGCTTGAGCTCCTCCACGTAGAAGGGATTCGGCAGGAAACGCACGTCAAAAACCAGGTCCGCGTCTTCCGGGAGGCCATACTTAAAGCCGAAGGATACGATGGACACGTTCAGGCTTTTAAAGTCCTCTCCTTCCAGGAAGATCTTCTTAAGCTGTGCCCTCAAATCCCTGGTAAGCAGCCGGCTGGTATCGATGATGTAATCCGCCTCGTTCTTTAAGAACTGCATCCGGTCCCGTTCCCGACCGATCCCCACTAAAAGCGGGTCCTGCCCCGCCAGGGGGTGCTTCCTGCGGCTTTCCTTATAACGTTTTACTAATGTGTGGTCATCCGCGTCCAGGAACAGGATCTTATAGTGCTCGCCCTTTGCTTCCATACGGTCCAGCACGTCCTGCAGCTCGTCCAAATGCTCCCCGCTGCGCACATCAATGCCCAAGGCGGTCTTTTTCCGCTCGCCGCTGCCGGAATAGGCCAGGTCCGCAAATTTTTCCACCAGGCCGATGGGCATGTTGTCCACACACAAAAACCCTATGTCTTCCAGCATCTTTAAGGCGGTGCTTTTTCCCGCCCCGCTCATGCCGGTCAGAATGATAAACTCCAAACTACTTCTCCCCGTCTTCAAAGGAACCGATGCAGCAGACTTCCGGCTCCAGCACCACGCCCTGCTTTTCCTTGACCGTACGTATCACATGCTGCATCAGCATCCAGATATCCTGTGCCGTGGCGCCGCCTTTGTTGATGACAAAGCCGCAGTGTTTTTCGGAAACCTGGGCTCCGCCGATCTGAAACCCCCGCAACCCACTCACTTCGATGAGCCTTCCGGCATAATCTCCCTTGGGACGCTTAAAAGTGCTCCCGGCGCTGGGATATTCCAGAGGCTGCTTCTCCTGCCGCCTGCGGCGCAGCTCCTGCATGCGGGCCGTGATTTCTTCCACTGTGCCCTCTTTCAACGCAAAGCTGGCGGACAAAACGATGGCGCCGTCCCGCCGCACTGCGCTGGTACGGTAACCGCCTGCATAGGTTTCTGCTGTATAAACCACTGTCCGGCCGTCCCGCGTAACAGCGTGCACTTCCTTTACCAGGTCCTTCATCTCGCCGCCATAGGCTCCCGCATTCATATATAATGCCCCGCCTATGGTCCCCGGGATGCCGGAGGCAAATTCCAGGCCGCTCTTTCCTTCCCTCCTGGCAAGGGCTGCGGCAGACGAAAGCATGGCTCCCGCCTGGGCGGTAAGGACGCTGCCTTCCAACTCCATCTGCCCCATATTGGCGCCGATGGCCAGGATAAGCCCTCGGTAGCCTTTGTCTGATACCAGAAGGTTGCTGCCATTTCCCACTACCTGGAAGGGGACGCCCTCTTCCCGGCAGAGCCGGATGACAGGCGCCACCTGTCTTTCCATGGGCTGCACGAAATAATCCGCTTCACCGCCCACCTGGAAGGTGGTATGCCTGCCCATGGGCTCATGGAACAGGACCTGCCCCTCCGGAAGCAGTTTTTCCAGCTTATCTGCAAATTCCATAATCGGCATCCTCCAGGAATGTCAGGTAGCATTTCCGTGCTTCATACAGGTCTGCCTTGCTGGTGATTTCCCAAGGCGCATGCATGTTCAGGACGGCCACGCCGCTGTCCACTACCTGCATGTCATATTTCGCAAGGATGTAGGCGATGGTGCCTCCGCCGCCCTGGTCTACCTTGCCCAGTTCCGCGGTCTGGAAATGCACTCCCTTGGCATCCAGGATACTGCGCAGATGCCCTAAATATTCCGCGTTGGCATCGTTGGAACCGCTCTTGCCTCGGCTTCCGGTAAATTTGTTGAACACGATGCCCCTTCCCAGGAAAGCGGTATTTTTCTTTTCAAATACATCCGGGTAATTGCTGTCAAAAGCAGCGCTTACATCAGAAGAAAGCACGCAGGAATGGGCCAGCGCGCGGCGAAGCGCCAGTTCGGAATACTGCCCGCAGGCATTCATGACCTCTGCCACCATGTTCTCAAAGAACCGGGAAGTCATGCCGGTGGCGCCTACGCTGCCGATTTCTTCCTTGTCCACCAGGAGGCACACGCTGGTCCTCTCCGGATCCCTGGCTGCCAGCATGGCGTCAAAGGACGGGAAGGCACAGGAACGGTCATCCTGGCCATAGCCCATGATAAGCCCCCGGTCAAAGCCATAATCCCTGGCTTTTCCTGCCGGGACGACTTCCAGCTCGGCGGAAAGGAAGTCTTCTTCCTGGATCCCGTAGGTTTCCTCCAGGATCTTCTTGATATTGGCGCTGACGGCGTCCTTTTCCTCCCCTTCCAGCGGGATGCTGCCCACCAGGATGTTCAGGTCTTCGCCGTTTACTGCCTCAGAGGCCTTCTTTGCCATCTGGGTCTGGGCAAGGTGGATCAGGATGTCGCTGACACCGAATACCGGGTCGTCCTCTTTTTCGCCTACGGATACTTCTACCTTGGTGCCATCCTTCTTTACCACGACGCCATGAATCGCCAAGGGCAGTGCCACCCACTGGTATTTCTTGATACCGCCATAATAATGGGTATCCAGAAGTGCCATTTCCGTATCTTCATAAAGCGGGTTCTGCTTGATGTCCAGCCTGGGGGAGTCAATGTGGGCGCCCAGGATGTTCATGCCATCCTCCAGGGGCCTTTTCCCGATCTGGAACATGGCGATTTCCTTGCCCATGTTGTTGCAGAATACTTTGTCACCGGGCTGGAGCTTCTTTCGTTCCTTCACGACTTCTTCCACCGGGATGTAGCCTGCTGCCTTGGCGCGTTTTTCAAATTCCTTTACGCATTCCCGCTCGGTCTTGCAATTGCTGATGAATTCTTTATACTGCTCCGCAAAAGAAAAGGCTTTCTCCTTCTCTTCCGCAGAATAATCCTTCCACGCATTTTTCCTTTCCAATCTCTTTCCTCCTCTCGATCCTTTCCACAGCCTGGAGGCGGCGGAAAAGGACGTGCCTTTGTACGTCCTGCACGCTTTTAAATGCGCCCTGCCGCATTATCCCGTGCCTGTACTGTTATTTGAGTTTTGCCTTTTTTTCTTCCATATTTTTCTGCACGCGGCGGTAAAGCTCCTGTGCAGCGTTGTAACCCATTTTTTTCTGCCTGTGGTTGGCCGCTGCCGCTTCCACGATCACGGCCAGGTTCCGGCCCGGACGGATGGGGAGTACCTGGCATACGATATCCAGGCCCAGCAGGTTGATGTATTCATCCTTCATGCCCAGGCGGTCGAACTCCATGTCCTTGTTCCATTCTTCCAGGCGCACCACCATGTCGATCTTCTGGGAATCCTTGATGGATTCCACGCCGAACAGCGTCTTGGCGTCGATGATGCCGATACCCCGCACTTCCAGGAAATTCTTCGTGATGGAAGGGGCAGATCCGATCAGGGATTTTTCATTAATCCTCTTGATCACCACCACGTCGTCTGCCACCAAACGGTGGCCGCGGCGGATCAGTTCCAGGGCAGCCTCGCTTTTGCCGATACCGCTTTCGCCCTGGATCAAGACGCCTTCGCCATATACATCTACCAGCACCCCATGCAACGTCATCTCCGGCGCCAGGAATTCGCCCAGCTCGGTAATGATCTGCCCCATAAACGGGGAGGTCATGGTTTTGGTCATATAAAGGGGCACCCCATGCTTTGTAGCCAGCGCGATGATTTCATCGGAAGGCAGCTGCCCCCGGCAGAAAATCATGCACGGGCCGTGGTAGGAAAAGATCCGGTCGAATACTTCGATCCGCCTTTCGACGGAAAGATGGCGGATGTAATTATATTCCACCTTCCCTAAGACCATGACACGGTCGTAAACGAAATCATCAAAATAACCGGTGAGCTGCAGGCCGGGACGGTTGATCTCCCTGGTCTTGACCACGATATGGGACGTATCCACGTCCGGGGTCAGCTTTGTCACGTCCAAAGATTCCAGGAGCTTGTCCAGCGGCACGCTCTTGTGGTTTGTTTCTTCCATATGGTAATCCCCTCTTTCCTGAAAAACAAACGTATGGCTTCGGTGTATCATTTTTTATAATATTCATCACTTAAAAGCTGCCGGACCTCCGTGCCCATGCACACTATGTGCATTCCTGCAGCAAGGTCCTCCCTTATACCGCGCAGCGGAAACCCAATGCCTTTCCAAAGGAAGCCCTTACCTTCCCTATGAGGGAATCGCGCTATTTGTCCGCACTTCGTGCGGATGCACAGCCTTGGCAATAGTCCTGCAGGCAATGTCCTTCTCAGGATTTCTCCGGAGCGTGAAAATATTCATATACCTGGCCGGCGCTTTTGGCATTCATGCCATCAATCTCTGCCAGCTCTTTTTCGGATGCTTTGCGTACCTCTTCCAAGGAAGCAAAATGCCGCATCAATGCTTTGCGCCGCACCGGCCCGATGCCCGGGATCTGGTCCAGCACAGAAGTGACCTGGCTTTTGCCCCTCATGTTCCTGTGGTAGGTAATGGCAAAACGATGGGCTTCGTCCTGGATCCTGGTCAGGAGGTGGAACGCGGAGGTGCTTTTTTCCATGGGGACTTCTGCCCCGTTTACCAGCAGCGCCCTGGTCCTGTGGTGGTCATCCTTGACCATGCCGCACACCGGGATATTGAGTCCCAGGCTGCCTAAGACCCTCTCCGCGATATGGACCTGCCCTTTGCCGCCGTCCATCAGCACCACGTCCGGGAATCGAGTGAAGCTGTCAAACTCCCCATTTCCCTCTTCCTTTTCCCGGATCCCGTGGGAAAAACGCCTGGTAAGCACTTCTTCCATGGCGGCATAATCATTCTGCCCGCTGAGGCTCTGGATCCGGAACTTGCGGTAATCGCTGCGCTTGGGCTTTCCATCTTCAAAGACCACCATGGAGCCTACCATGGCAAAGCCGCTGATGTTGGAAATATCATAGGCTTCCACCCTGTGGAGCTCACCCACCTGCATCAGGCGGCCCAGCTCGCGCATGGCGCCTTTGGTCCTCTGCTCTTCGCGCCTGAGCTTTTCTTTATTCTGCTCCAGGATCATGGCGGCGTTTTTCTGTGCCAGCTCCTGCAGCTTTTCCTTCTGCCCTCTCTGGGGCACTTTAATCGTGACTTTCCTTCCTCTTTTTTCTCCCAGCCACTGCTCCAGAAGGTCCATATCCGGTAAATCACAAGGCACGTAGACCTCCCCGGGAAGGAAGGGGGTGCCGGAATAATACTGCTTGATAAAATTGGCCAGGATCTCGCCTTTTTCGTCATCCAGCGCGACATTCATATAGAAATGCTCCCGGCCCACCAGTTTGCCTTCCCGTACAAAAAAGACCTGTACCACGGCGTCCTTCTGGTCCTGGGCAAGGGCAATAATGTCCTCGTCGTTGTCATTGTGGGCGGTGATTTTCTGGGTGGAGGTGACTTTCGCCACATCTTCCAGAAGCTCCTTGTACTGTCCCGCCTGTTCAAATTCCAGGCGGGCGGATGCCTCCTGCATCTTATCGGCCAGTTCCTTTACCAAAGTGCTGCCGCTGCCGGCAAGTACTGCTACTGCCTGGTCCACCTTTTTCCGGTATTCCTCCGGGGTGATAAGGCCCTGGCAAGGTGCCGGGCAGCGCCCCATCTGGTAATTCAGGCAGGCCCGCTCCTTAGGGTCCGCCGGATATCCCAGGCTCTTGCGGCAGCTGCGGACCTGGTAACGCTTCTGCAGCAGGTCGATCACAGTGCGGACGGCGCCCGCATCGGTAAAAGGCCCGAAATACCTGGAACCGTCTTTCTTCATCTGCCTTACCAAAAGGATGCGGGGGTAAGTTTCCTCCAAAGTCACTTTGATATAAGGATACGTCTTGTCATCCTTCAAAAGCGTATTGAATTTCGGGCGGTTTTCCTTGATCAGGTTGTTCTCCAGGACCAGGGCTTCCAGCTCGGAATCTGTCAGGATGTATTCAAAATGGGCGATCTGGGGCACCAGCTGTGCCAGCATGGGCCTGCCGTCTCCCCCATGGAAATACTGGCGGACCCGGTTTTTCAAATTCACTGCCTTGCCGATATAAATGATTGTGTCACCCGCGTCATACATGATGTAGACGCCGGGGCGTCCCGGCAGCTGTTTTAACGCTTTCTGGATCTCCTCGTTCAATCCGCTCCTCCTGGTTTACACGCTCCGGGGCATGCCCCTCATGCGCCTGTTTTCCCTGCCTGCTGAGGCAGGCCGCATAGCATGTCGTAAGGGATCCTCCCGCTGAAGCAGGTCCCTCCTTACGATATAAAAGGGACGGGAAGCTTTCGCGCTTTCCGCCCCTTATTATATCACATTATGCCGCCCTGCCCTTGGACAAGGGTGCTGTTTCTGTTTATGAATTATCCTGCCTGCCGCGCTTTTTCGCAATAGATAGGCGGATCTTTTTTGGACCTTGCTGGTCTTTTTGGAACCTTCTGTGGTCTTTTTCCGTTTTCCCCTGGCCTCTTTCGGATCTTCTGCCGGCCTTAAGCCTGCGGGTCCTGGCTGCCATCCTGGGCAGGAGCATCCTCCCGGCCTGCAGCTTCCTGCTGCCTTGCCTTCTCCTGCTGCTGGCGGTAAGCAATGGCGCCATCGGACTCTACGATATCGTCATCGCTTTCCGGCCGGGCGCTGCCGCCATCTGCCTGGTCCTGGGCAGGCGCTGCGTCCTGCGGGCCGGCTTCCTGGCTGGCATATCCTGCGCCTGCTGCCTGCCCGGCGTTCTGGCTGACGCTGCCTGCACCGGCTGCCTGCCCGGCACCCTGGCTGGCACTTCCCGAGCCTGCACCATGGTTCTCTTCTGCCCCATGTGTGCCTTCCGGTTCGGCAAATTTTCCGGGTTCATATCCCTTCTGCACCCTCAGGCGGTTGAAGATTTCCATGAACTGCTTGCCGGTAATGGTTTCCTTCTGGTACAGGAACTCTGCGATTTCTTCCAGGATATCCAGGTTTTCGGAAAGCAGTTCCTTTGCCTTTTCATAGCTTTCTGCCAGAAGGGCCTGTACTTCGTCATCGATTTCTGCCGCTGTGGCTTCGCCGCAGTTGAGCATTGCCCTGCCGTCCAGGTACTGGTTCTCTACGGATGCCAGGCTCATAAGCCCGAACTTCTTGGACATGCCGTACTGGGTAATCATAGCCCTGGCAATCTTGGTCGCCTGTTCAATATCATTGGACGCGCCGGTGGTAACCGAATCAAATTTCAGCTCCTCGGCTGCGCGGCCGCCCATATAAGTCACGAGGCGGGCTTTCAGCTCGTCTTCGCTCATCAGGTACTTTTCTTCTTCCGGCACCTGCATGACATATCCCAAAGCTCCCATGGTACGGGGCACGATGGTAATCTTCTGTACCGGTTCCGCATTCTTCTGCAGGGCGGTAACCAGGGCATGGCCGACCTCGTGGGTAGCCACGATGCGTTTTTCCTTTTCGCCCAGGATACGGTCTTTCTTTTCCTTGCCGGCGATGACTACTTCCACCGATTCCAGAAGGTCTGCCTGGGTTACGACCCGGCGCCCGCACTTGACAGCGTTGATGGCTGCCTCATTGATGATGTTGGCAAGATCGGATCCTACCGCGCCGGAAGTAGCCAAAGCGATTTCTTCCAGGTTGACGGTATCATCCATCTTGACATCCTTGGCATGTACCCGGAGGGTGTCAATACGGCCTTTCAGGTCCGGCTTGTCTACAATGATCCTCCGGTCAAAACGTCCCGGACGGAGCAGCGCCTTGTCCAGTACTTCCGGACGGTTGGTAGCTGCCAGGATCAGGATACCCTTGGACGGGTCAAAACCATCCATCTCGGAAAGCAGCTGGTTCAATGTCTGTTCCCGCTCGTCGTTTCCGCCATAACGGCTGTCACGGCTCTTGCCGATGGCATCGATCTCGTCGATAAAGATGATGCAGGGAGCGTTCTTTTCCGCTTCACGGAACAAGTCACGGACACGGGATGCTCCCACGCCTACGAACATTTCTACAAAATCAGAACCTGCCAGGGAGAAGAACGGCACATGGGCTTCGCCTGCCACCGCCCTGGCAAGAAGGGTCTTGCCGGTACCCGGAGGGCCTACTAAAAGGGCGCCTTTGGGGAGCTTTGCCCCGATCGCCGTATATTTCTGCGGGTTGTGCAGGAAATCCACCACCTCCTGCAGGGATTCCTTTGCCTCATCCTGCCCGGCCACGTCTTTAAACGTAACGCCGGTTTCCTTCTGTACATAGACCTTGGCGTTGCTCTTGCCTACGCCCATGATCCCGCTGCCGCCGGCTCCCGCAGAACGCTTCATGAAGTAATACAGGAGCCCCCACAAAAGCACGATGGGAAGTATGATGCTGAGTACATTGTAAAGGATAGCGGATGAGCTGTCCGGGATCTTTCCGGAGATATCCACATCGTATTTACGAAGGTAGCTCACCAGGTCCGGGTCATCCACCCGTCCGGTGTAGTATTCCTGCTGGATCGCGTTCTTATCGCTGCTGTCACTGGTCGGCGTGATATTGATCTGGTAAGTCTGAATCTCTACGCTTTCGACCTTCCCTTCCTCAACCATGTCCAGGAACTGGGAATAGCTGATTTTCTGGGAAGCGCTGAGCATCGCGCGGCTGGAAAACATGCTCATGAAAAACATGACGACCAGGGCTGCCAGGACCATCATCATGACCATCTGGCCATTGTTGTTCTTTTTTCCCCCGCCGTTTTGGTTCCGATTCGGCCCGCCTTGACCGCCGGGCCGGTTGTTATTCTGATTCGCCACAAATTCCTCCTCGTCGGAAATGGACAGACGCCGCATTCCAAGTCGTCCTTAAGGAGAGGCGCGCCATGAAAGATCACGCTTCGCGTGAGGGCGCGGCCTGCGTCACCGCCTTGCCAGGCGGGACGGCGGACGATGCGGCTGGTACATCGTAAGGAATCCTGCCGCTGAAGCGGGCTCCTTCCTACGACATATATAGATTGCTTCCGGCTTTCTTTTTTTATGCTATTAAGTAAGTATACGGTTTCGATTGTGCAAAATCAATAAACTTTTTCTGAACAAAACAGTAAGAAACGGGGAAAACCGCCCTTTCCTCTGCCCGGGCACCGTGCTTCGCCGCCTCGCCCGGAATTCCACCGTATCTGGCAGGCCGCATTCCCGGGCCTGTCCCTTACTTTTTGCTAAATTCCCTGCTTGTTTAAGACTATTAAATTATGTCTTTCCTTTGCCTCTTTTCTGCAGGGCCTTGAGCATATCCCTCTGCACCGGGGTGCGCTCCCTCTTCGGGAACATCTGCTCGTACTGCTGTGCCAGACGCAGGGCATCTTCCTGTGCAAGGAAGGAGACCAGGCCGATTCCCAGCCCATGGGCAGCCGTCAGCATATAATAGGTACGCTCTTTTTTGGACACGCCTTCCTGGGCCTGCAGCATATAGGAAAGGACGCTGCAGCTTTCCGCCTCGTCCGGCTCCTGCCGCAGGATCCCCTCCACCACGGTTTTCACGTTTTTGTAAAAGCGCTCATGCCTGGGGTTTTCATAGCGTGCCTGCCACAGGTTTTTCATACCCTGCTGCACATCGTTTTTCTGCTCATCCGACCCGTCCATATAAGCTTCATAGAGCCGGATTAATTCATCCTGCCCCTCGGTCATTTCCTGCCTCCTTTTCCGGCACGGTCATCATCCAGCCTACGGTAACGTTCCAGGAAGAATTTATGGTAATACGCACAATCCTCTTCCGGAATCCGGACCGCGCCGCCGATGGCCTGCACGTCCAGATAAATCCTGGCTGTCTTTTCTACCAGGACAGCTGCCGTCAAAGCTTCGTCCACGTTCCTTCCAAGTGCCACGGCGCCATGGTTCGCCATCAGGGCACCCATGCGCCCTTCCAAGGCTTTTTCCACCGAATCCGCCAGCTCCTGGCTGCCTGCTTTTACATACGCGCTGCAGCGGATGCTGCCTCCGAGGATCTGCACCTGGTCTTCCGAAATGGCCGGGATTTCCTTCCGGGCGCAGGCAACCGTGAGGGCTGCCTGGGAGTGGGTATGCACGATCCCGCCGATTTCCGGGCGGGAGAGGTAAATTTTACGATGAAGGGGGACTTCGATGGAAGGCTTATGCGGTCCCACCCATTCCAGCGTCTCCATATTGACAATCGCCATCTGGTCCGGCGTCATTTTTTCATAATTCATGCCGGAAGGCGTAACCACCATATATTCTTCATCTATGCGTCCGGAGATATTCCCCCAGGTCCCCGCCGTAAGGCCGGTGTTGGACATTTTCTTAGCCGTTTCACAGACTTCTTCCCGGACTTTCCAAGCTTTCTGCTGGTCCATGACTGATTCCTTCCTATTAAAATATTAAAATAAAATTTCGATTGACCGGTTCCGGATAATGGAAAATACCTGATCCCTGCATTTAGGGAAGCCGCTTCCTGACATGCCATTTTACAGGAAAAAAGCCGCTTTTTCCCTCATTCTACCCACATTCCCGGCGGGATGCAACTTTCCAATATATATCATATGGAAGGGCCTGCTCCAGCCTGTTTCCATCCGCCCGGCCGGGCTCTGTCTTCCTTCCCGGTTCCTTTTCCTGCCAGTTTCAAAACTTTTGCCCTGCTTAACCTACCATTCCCATAGGTTTGATTATTTGCACAAACTTTTTCCATCCAATTCTATATTTTTTAGGTATAATGCACAAAACGAAATTGCCAGCCTTATAAAGTAGTGCTAATATGAAGGCAGAATGTAAAGTGATGCCCACAAAGGCGTTTCCTTTGCCGCTGCCGGGGAGGACGGCGGCAAAGGGCACACAGCAGCAGGAAAATCCCACCAGGGACATCCCATCCGGGACATCCCGTCCGGGAAATTCCATCCGGGACATCCCGGAACTACTGTGGGAGGCGCCATAAGGGCAGTTCAAGGAGGGGGTTAACATGAACCAGTACTATCCACATCTTTTGTCCCCGCTGCGCGTGGGCAATGTCGTTTACCGGAACCGTATTTTTACACCGCCGATGACGCTTCATTCCCTGCAGGGGGTGCAGCATTATCCCACCAATGAAGTCATTGAATCCTATGCCGCAAGGGCAAGGGGAGGCGCGGCTTCCGTAACGGTAGGCGGCGTTTCCGTTTTCCCGAACCAGGAAGATGATGAGCATACCAACTGGGACATCCGTAAAAAGCACAACCTGTATTATATCCACCAGATGATCGACCGGATCCATTTCTTCGGGTCCAAGATCTGCTTTGAAGTTGGGACGCCTTATTTTGACAAGCCATATGCTGCAGTCAAAGGCCTGCCCTGCATCATCCCGTTTATCAAAACGGAAGAATGCCCGGTAGAATATATGGACTATGCTGCCAACTGCTACGCAGAAGTCGTAGAAAAGCTGGCATCCGTAGGCGCGGACAGCATCATGCTCCATTATGGGCACGGCCTGGTATTCGGCCAGTTCCTGTCCCCGAAAACCAATACCCGTACCGATGAATACGGCGGGCCGCTGCTGGAGAACCGCGCGCGCTTCCCCATCATGGTATTGGACCGGATCCGTGAAAGGGTCGGCCGTAAGATCCTCATCGAGCTGCGTATCAGCGGCAGCGAAAAGATCGAGGGCGGCATTACCACGGATGAGGCCATCCGTTTTGTGGAAATGATCCAGGACAAGATCGACCTGATCCACTGTTCCGCCGGAAACCTTCTGACTCCTGGCGGAATGTGCAGGGTGCATCCTACCAGCTTCCTGCCGGAAATCCCCAACGTGGACGTGGCCGAAGCCTTTAAGAAGAGCGGTAAAATCCATATCCCGGTGGTAACCGTAGGCGGTTTCCAGAACCTGGACCAGGCAGAGAAAGTCCTGGCAGAGGGAAAAGCAGACGTGATCTCCATCGGCCGTGGCATGATCGCCGATCCCAATGTCCCCCAGAAAGCATACGAGCACAGGCCGGAAGACATCGTGCCGTGTATCAAATGCCTGCGCTGCCATGACAGTGCCTGCTTTGAAACCCACTATGTCTGCTCCGTAAACCCGATTATCGGGAAAGAGACCAGGGTCGTAGGCTGGGATGAAAAAGCAAAAGACCCGAAGAAGGTAGCCATCATCGGAGGCGGCACCGCCGGCATGGAAGCCGCCCTGGTTGCCAACCTGAAAGGACACCAGGTAACCTTGTTTGAAAAGGGCGACCATTTAGGAGGACAGCTGGATTTTGCAGACCATGCTTCCTTTAAATACAGCATCAAGAAATTCCAGAAATTTATGGCTTACCAGACCCAGAAGCATATCAAAGACCTGAGGCTCAATACGGCAGCAGATCCGGAAGAGCTGAAAAAGGAAGGCTATGACTGGGTAATCGCCGCTGTCGGAGCACATGCTGCATATCCACCAATCCCCGGCCTTAAGGAAAGCGGCGTCGTAGAAGCTACCGCTGTATACGGCCACGAAGAGGAGAAAGTCGGAAAAGACGTCATCATGATCGGCGGCGGGCAGGTAGGCTGCGAGACTTCCCTGTACCTGGCAGAGGCCGGCAGGAACGTCACCATCGTGGAGATGAAGGACGCCCTGGCTCCGGATGCTTCCGTCACCCTGCGTGACGAGCTGATCCGCCAGATGGGCCTTACCGGAAAGATCACTGTCCGCACCGAGTGCACCTGCGAAAAGATCGCCCCGGGCAGCGTCACCATGAAGACAAAAGACGGCTCGGAAGAGACCTTGAAGGCAGATACCCTGGTCCTGGCAGCCGGCATGCGCCCCTGCATGGACGAAGCGGAAAGATTCCGTGACTGCGCACCCCGTTTTGTATCCATCGGGGACTGCGGGCATGTAGGCAATATCGAAACCGCCATGGCAGACGCTTTCGCCGCAGCAGTCAACATCAAATAAACAGCCCTCATACAGGCATTGCCATTGCCTCCAAAAAAACAAGGCCGATGTTTTAGCACCGGCCTTGTTTCTTTTTATATCCATCTTTATCTGCGCCTTCTTTTTTATTTCACTGGCTTCTTTTATCCTGTCCGAAGGCGTTTCACCGCAATGTCTTCCTGCTGTTTGTGACAGGGGAATTGGCTCATTTATTCTATCCGCAGGCGCTTTACCAGCCAGGGGATGGCCTGCTCAAAGTTCACGCCATACCAGTTATAATCCTTTTCCGCCAACGTCTTGCGGATGCACTCTGCTACAAAATCCACAGACAGGCAGACTGCGTCTTCAAAGGATTCTCCCCGGCTCAAGGCGCCCATCAGGACGCTGGCAAAAATATCCCCCGTCCCATGGAACATCTGGGGATAACGCTTTCTTTCATAAACAAAGAATTCGTTTTCCTTCGCGTCGTAAGAGATGGCTCCCAGTGTATCGTCGCTCGATGTATAACCGGTGATGACGACCCGGCGGGTGCCCCGGTCTGCCAGCCTTTTGAGGATCTCCTTCATGGTTTCCTTGGAACAGTCCGACGGCGGGCAGGGGATGTCCAGAAGGAAGGCGGCTTCCGTAAGGTTGGGCACGATCACGTCCGCTTTGGCGCAGAGCTTTGCCATATCTTCCGCAAATTCTTTGCTGAAACCGGCATACATGGAGCCGTTATCCGCCATGGCAGGGTCTACCAGTACCAGGCTTTCCTTTTTCTTGAAACGGTCGATGAGGCTTCCCACCAGCTTCATCTGCTTCCTGGAGCCCAAATACCCGGTGTAAACCGCGTCAAAATCGATGCCCAGCTTTTCCCAGGTTTCCTCGATTCCCGGAATATCCTCCGTCAGGTCCCGGAAGGTGAAATCCGAAAAAGCCGTATGGGTGGATAATACCGCCGTGGGCAGCACCGCCGTCTCCACCCCCATGGCAGAGATGATGGGCAGCGCCACCGTCAGGGAACACTTTCCCACACAGGAAATATCCTGCACTGTCAAAATCCGTTTCATATCGTTTCCTTCCTGTCCGATTCCTTCCATTTTACTGCCTGCAAGGTGATGAGGCAGTCCTGCCCGCGCACGCAGTGCGCTTTTTCATGGCACGGCTCTCCAACAAAAAAGGCGGTATCCGGAAAGGTCCTGCCCGTTTCCGAATACCGCGCCTTCTGCGTAAAAGGATATCAGATTACGTAATAATCCCAGTTTGTATCTTCCGCCTGCTTCATTAAATCTGCCAGCGTGTAACTTTCTACGTAATCTGCAATGACTTTATCCAGCCCTGTCCAGAAACTCATAGCCGCACAAGTCTCGCTGCGCTCGCACTCCTGGCCGTTCTCCTCGATGCAGGGGGTCAGCCTCAGGTCGCCCTCCGTGATCCGCAGGATGCTGCCGATCGTGTATTCTTCCGGCGCCTTGGTCAGGCGGTATCCGCCGTTATTGCCACGCAGGCTCTGCAGGAACCCTGCCCTGTTTAACATCCCGATAATCTGCTCCAGATATTTTACCGTAATGCCCTGCCTTGCGGCAATCTCTTTTAATGGAATATATTCTCCGGTGTTGTGCAGTGCCAAGTCCAGCATGACACGCACTGCATATCTGCCTTTCGTTGAAACTTTCATCGTCTTTCTCCCGTCTTTTCTATTTCCGATTGGATCTGTCCAAAACCCCTGTCTGCAAATTCCTTAATACAGATAGGAATAATAGTTTAATGACATTGTACTTGTCATCGGGGAAAAAGTCAAATGAATTCCTACTATTTCAATAGGTTTTTCTTTTTAATCCAATCAGGACAGCACGGGAGCTGCTGCTTTACGCGGATCCGCCCGGCCTGCCGCCTTCCAAAAACGTGACAACGTCAAAGGCATCTCCCGTAAATACCGGGATCTGCTTCCGGTAAATCCTGCCGGAATACCCTTCATGAGGCAAGGCGATAAATTTTGTATGGGGATCCCGGATGCCATAACGCAGCAGCGGGTCGCCAATGACGATATCCGCCTTTTTCATTTTTTCCACCAGGGCATCCTCGTCCAGCCCGTCCCGCACATCCGGCGAAAGCACGAAAGCAGCCTCCCTGCCTAATGCCCCGTCAACAGCCTGTGCCAGGGAGCAGGAAGCACACTTTTCCCCGACCACCAGGACCTCTCCTTCTTCCTTTTCCTGGAAACGGGAAGCGTCATAAGCATAACGGCTCTTCCCGTCTGCCTGCGCCTCCCGAAGGCACTGCGCCACCTGGTCGGTAAAGGCGGCGCCTATGGGCGTCCCTACGACAAAGGGGATGCCTGCCTTTGCGGAAAGCATTTTCGCCGGCTGCATCCCGGCAGAAGAAACCACCAGGTTGACGGATGCTTTGCAGATCTCCTGGAGCTTCTCGAAGGAATCCCCCATGGCAGCGCAGCAGTTGACCGTAAAGCCGCGTTCCTCCAGCGCCTTTTTCATTTCCTCCACAATTTCCATCCTGGAAAAATCGATGGGCGTTACGCCAAGGAGGTTCACCGTGTCCTTCTCATGGGGAAGGGAGAAATCCGCGAACCGTTTCATCCATTCCCGCAGTGCCAGCCCAATGCCACTAGTGTAAAGCTTCAGTCCGTCTGTGGCAACCGGAATCACCGGGATGCCGGTTGCTTTTTCAATCAGATGGGCTGTCCCCTTATAATCAAAAGCGATCAGGTGCGGGATAGCTGACCCGCAGAGGGTGATAAAACGGGGAGAAAGGTCTTCCGCCGCTTTTTTTACATCCCGGACCAGGACCGAATCATCCCCCATGATGGCCGTCATCTCATCCAGCCCCGAGATATACATCAAAGACTTCGTGTTATACCAGCGTGGCTCATCATGGGTCGTATAAGTGCTGTTGCACCCGCTGGGGTCATGCAGCACGGTCATGCCGCCCAGCTCGTACATGGTAGAACAGACGCCGGAAACATCTGCCGTATAAGTCATGGCAAAGACGTTTACATGCAATTCACTCACAGGCGCTGCACCCCCATCCTTTGTGCTGGATCAGCGTTTCCATATCTTTTTTCTCCCCTGCCGCTTCTTCAATCAGGGAAAACATCTTCCGGATCCCGCTGAAACCGTACATGCCGGCATTTTCCACTTCATTGACAAAATAAGGCGTGTCATGGAAATAAGCGCTCTTCTGCCCGATGCCCACGATCTTCCCGTCAAAGCTGCGGTCCACGATCCGCATGTTCCATCCTAAGGAAGAATAAACCTTAAGGTCCGGCTTTTTCTTCTGGAGGGCGCGGAAGACTCCCTCATCCTCGGTGATGGCTTCCACCAGAACCGCTTCCACCTCAAAGCCATGGTTTAAAAGGTACAGGGCAAATTCCAGGGGACGGTCCACCGCCGTGGAATCCACTGCCAGCGGGGTGCCATCCAGCACCTCCCGGCAATGGGCTGCCGCCTGTTCGGTCAGGTCCCGCTGCAGCTCGTTTTCTTCTTTGGACGGCGCCGGGATGCCCAGGGCCTGGCAGGCTTTTGCCATGTCTTCTTCGATCTCATCATAAACATAGCTTTCCCGCATGGGGAGCCATTTCTGTCCCAGACGCAGCTCCAGGTCCTTTCCCGCTTTTTCCGCCTCGCTGTGGAAGGTGAAATTGACGCAGGAATGCTCCATCTGCTTCATTTCATCATAATCCTTCATTTCCGTAAGGTCTAAAATGCGGATGCCGTTTTCTTCCAGGTGCTTTTTCAAATCGCAGGTTTCCGGGTCCATGGGGAAGCAGTCCCCCACAAAGGAAACCTGGCGCATGTCCTGTGCCCCGGGCTGCAATGGACGCAGGACCTGCCTGCGGATATTGGGCATGACCGGGCTCTTCCTGCGCATGATGGGGTCCATATAGCAGTCCACAAAATCAATATCCGGATATTCTTTGCGCAGCAGCTTGTACACCCTCTGGTAATTGACCGCCATGAAATGGTGCATGCAGCTGATGAAAATCATGACCATCCTGGGGCGCTGGGGCAGGCTTTCGATAATCTTTTCCGTGCCATGGAGCACCTGCTCTTCCATATCCCCGTCCAGGATGTTGTCCTCCGCCACGGTGATGGTGGAAAGCTTGTCTACCGCCCCCATCTCTGCCGTCGTAAGGACCACGCCCCTCAGGCAGCTGGTAGAACAGACATAAATCTGGTGCCCGCCCGGCACCAGGGTGCCATAATGGACGATATTCCACATCCCGCGGCAGGGGCTGGAATAATGCAGGCCCTTGTCCGCGTTATATTCATAAGGAACATCTTTGATCAGCTGAAATTCCTTCATTCCTCGTCCTCCCGGTCTACCCCGTTCTGGATGATATAATCTGCCAGCCCTCTGACTGCCTGGGCATAGGGGCAGTCGGGAAAAAGGCCCATAACCGGCTTTTTCTGCTCTTCTGCGTCCGCGATATGGTTATCCCTTGGCAGGTCCGCCACGATTTTTGACTGGATGTCCTGGCAGAGGGTTTCCACTTTTTCCTTTTCATCCGGCACGTTGCGGCGGTTTAAGATCACGCCGCCCAGCGTGGCGTACCCTCTTTCTCGGAAATTGGCTACCGCTGTGGCAATATTGGCTGCCGCGTAGATGGCCATGTTCTCACCCGAGGTCACAATATAAACCTGGTCCGCATAGCCTTCCCGGATGGGCATGGCAAACCCGCCGCAGACCACGTCTCCCAGCACGTCATAAAGGACGATGTCCGGTTTTAAAATCGAAAAGGCCTCCCGCTCGTCCAGCGCCTCAAATGCGGCCGCGATGCCCCGGCCGGCACAGCCAAGCCCCGGCACCGGCCCGCCGGATTCCGCACACAGGATCCCATTGTAGCCTTCTTCCACCAGGTCATCCAGTGTCGCCAGGTCTTTCTTCTTTTTTAAAATATCCAGGATTGACGTCATCCGCTCCCCGCCATGCAGGTACAAAGTCGAATCTGCCTTGGGGTCGCACCCTACCTGCAGCACCCGGTATCCTTTCTGCGACAAAGCGCAGGAAATGGCCGTAGTAACAGTGGATTTGCCGATGCCGCCTTTCCCGTATATTGCAATCCGATACATAATTTCCTCCAGCTTCTCTATCTGCAATTACTCCGATTATGCTATTTCCAGCCTGCCATTGCCGGAAAAAACATTATCCGGAAGTGCACATCAGGCATCTTCCAGCCTGTCTAAGCCCGCTGCCTTGCCATTTGGCGATGGGCTGTCCCGGAAACACACAGGAATACATCCTCCAGCCCCTGCCGTTTTCTGGAAGTCCATGCCTTTCATTCCCGGCAGGGCAAAGTCCAGATTAAAGCCATTATCCCACGATATCTGGCGGGATTCAACGCTCCCCCGCTTCCGATTCCATCTCTTCGATATAATCCCGGTCCCATAAAAGGACGTGGAGCCTGTCTGCCATTTTTACCGCAGGTTTTGTAAAATACTGGTTACACATGACCACTGCCACCATGCAGCCATAATAATCTTTTGCCGCGTAGACTTCCTGCACCGCATGGAGCCCCACCATGCTCTCATACCGTTTGCACTGCACGGCATAAGTCACGCCATCCTTCTGGCAGAGGATGTCCGCCCCGAAGTCCCCGGAAGCGGCTGTCACTTCCACCTCGGAAAAACCGGCGTCTTCCAGAAGGCCGGCGCAGAATGCTTCAAACTCCCCTCCTTCCATCTCGTCCATCCGGTTTCTCCTATGGGTAATAGAATGGGCTGTAAGGAGGATAATAACAAACACAGCGGCTATCCCGGCCGCTGCAATCATAATATGTACTGGCATTTTTCTTCTTTCCTGTCATCCTAAAAGCGTGCTGCAGAAAACCAGTATAAACCCTCCTGCCGCGGACAGGATAGACAGAAGTTTGTTCCCTGTCCTTATTACATGGGGCACCAGTTCCGCAAATACGATATAAAGGATCATGCCCATGGCGATGCAGACCAGGGCATCCACCACGTTTCGGTTCAGGAATCCATCGATCGCGTTCATGATAAGGCCGCCCACAAAGGTGGAAAGGGTCACTGCCGTCATGACCACATGGCGGCGCAGGCGGCGGTCTTCTTCCAAGGTCGTGGCCAGGAGCATGCCCATGGGCACGTTATGCAGCGCGATGCCGAAAGCAAAAATGGCGCCCTGCCGCAGAGACGCGGTCGAAAGGCTGTAGGTCGTCATCCCTTCTATAATATTATGGAGGATTAACGCCAGCGCGGAAATCATGCCGATGTGCACCGCGTTTTCCTTGTCATGGTTTGCTTCCGTATCCGCATGGTCCGGCAGGAAAAGGTCCAATAACTTCAGGACGCCCACCCCTGCTGCCACAAAAATAAGAAGCATCCAGGCCGGGAATGCTTCCGAAGCCCCTGCGACATCCGGTCCTAAGTCAAAAATCATCAGGGACAAAAGGGCGCCCAGCGCTAAAGCGATGGAAATATGCTCCACCCGGTGCGGTTTTTTCGAAAAGAGCATGACAAAGCTCCCCGCCGCAATGGTCAGCCCCGCCAGGAATGTGATTAGTAAAGCCATTCTTTATTCTCCTCTTTTTCCTTTTTCTTCATACAGTCCTCGCAGAGACCGTAAAAGACCGTCCGCTTGGGGTCTACGGAAAACCGGTGGACGTTTTTCAGATGGATGCCCAGCTCCGCCAGCTCGCCGCAGTGCAGGTGGATCAGTTTCCCGCAGCTTTCGCAGCAGCAGTGGAACCATGGGTTTTCCTCATCCTCCGGCATGC
Source organism: uncultured Lachnospiraceae bacterium (assembly GCA_902797185.1). Classification (GTDB taxonomy): domain Bacteria; phylum Bacillota; class Clostridia; order Lachnospirales; family Lachnospiraceae; genus RUG14243. Next base: position 41,256 of record CADBRV010000092.1, on the reverse strand, counting down.
TGCCGATAAATTCATAGCAGGCCGGAAGCCCGGTCATGATGGTATATTTCTTGACCAGCCCATTGTCCACCATCCGTTCCAGTTGACGGTAAATGGTGGTGGTCCCGATCGCGCTGCCCTTTGCCAGAAGCCGCTCGTGCAGGTCGCCCACTGTGACATGTTCTCCCGGGATCGTCTCCATATATTCCAGGATCGTCTGGTATTGTTTTGTATGGTAATTTCCACGCTGTGCCATGGTGCATCTCCTAAGCCGTCTCTGTTACTGCCTTCCACTTATCCCGCTTTTCAGCACGGGTGATACAGGCAGGTAACGGGCAATGAAATGAAAACGATATTCGGTCATGCATCTTGACTCGGTATAATCCGGAAACGATGCCTGATCCGAAAATGAATTTGAAATTTAATTTCATTTTCAGTTTCCAATCTTATACACATCCAGCCAGGCTGTCAAGCTTTCCTGTCCGTTTTTCGTAAAAACCTGGCTTTTCCCCCGATTTTCGGGCAAAGTGAATATACACATAGCCTGGATTTATGCTAAAATAAAAATGTTAAACTTTAAACGGATCGCTGCTTTTAAGAATCGGAGAGAAATATGAAGAAAGTAGTCAAGTTCGGAGGAAGCTCCCTGGCAGACGCCGACCAGTTTAAAAAAGTCGGCAAAATCATCCGCTCTGACCCATCCAGGGTCTATGTGGTGCCCAGCGCGCCCGGAAAGCGTTTTGATACAGATACCAAAGTCACAGACATGCTGCTCAAGGCCTACGAGATCGCCATCCATGGCGGCGACCTGGACAAACAGCTCTCTGCCATCAAAGCCCGCTATGACGAAATCATCCAAGGGCTGGGTCTTGGTCTTTCCCTGGACGAGGATTTTGCCACCATCAAAAAGATGATGCTGGAAAACCCGTATAAGGATTACTGCGCATCCCGGGGCGAATTCCTCAACGCCAAAGTCATGGCTGCTTATTTAGGATACGAATTCATCGATGCCTACGAGATTATTTTCTTCAACGAAGAAGGGGCTTTAAATACTTATAAGACCAACCGTGTGATGCGGGAGCGCCTGGCACAGGTGCCCAAGGCTGTCATCCCGGGCTTTTACGGGCAGGCAAAGGACGGGAAGGTGGAAACCTTCTCCCGGGGCGGTTCTGACGTAACCGGCTCCATCGTGGCCGCTAACTCCCAGGCTGATGTTTATGAAAACTGGACCGACGTATCCGGTTTCCTGGTGGCAGACCCCAGGGTCGTAAACAACCCGGTAAGCATCCACACCATTACCTACAAGGAACTCCGTGAGCTGAGCTACATGGGCGCTTCCGTCCTTCATGAGGACGCCATCTTCCCCATCCGCTCCGCCGGGATCCCCATCAATATCAAGAATACCAACCATCCGGATGACGAAGGCACCTGGATCGTGGAGAGCACGGCCCGCAAGTCCAACTACACCATCACCGGTGTTGCCGGAAAGAAAGGCTTCTGCGCCGTCCTGGTACAGAAGGCCATGATGAACTCAGAAATCGGCTTCTGCCGGAAAGTGCTGCAGGCCTTCGAAGAAAACGGCATTTCCATCGAGCATATGCCCTCCGGCATTGACACCATGACCGTCGTCGTCCACAAGGATGAGTTCCTGGACAAGGAGCAGCAGGTCATCTCTGCCATCCACCGTCTGGCAGAACCGGACGTAGTCGAGATCGAGTCCGGCCTGGCACTGATCGCCGTTGTTGGAAGGGGCATGAAATCTGCCCATGGCACTGCCGCCAAAGTCTTCACCGCTTTGGAAAAGGCCAACATCAACATCCGCATGATCGACCAGGGCTCTTCCGAACTGAACATCATTACCGCTGTAGATGAGAAGGATTTTGAAAAAGCCATCCGCAACATCTACAACACCTTCATCCATCCAGGCACCGGCCCGGTGGACTGAAAAAATGTCTTTCCGGCATAAGCTGGAAATTCGAAACGGAATCAAAGAGGACCGGTACCACTCATTGTAAGGCTTTTGCCTGCAATCGTACCTTTTCTCTTGGTAAATACGGAAAAAGGAGGATATGGAAAAATTCCATCTCCTCCTTTTTTATTGGGATTTATATCGTTTTTTATATATTGTAAGAAGGCACCCTCTTCATCGGGAAAATTCCTCACGATTTGCCTTAAATACCTTGGACCTGACTTTCCAATAATAAACCACTACCAGGAGGATTGCCGTCACAATCCAGCTGATGGGATAAATGACCATCAGCCGCTGGAAAGAAGGTGCTGCCCGGAATACGGTCCAGACCCATACGATCCGGACGCCGCAGACACCAAAAAGCGTAGCCAGCGCCGGGAACAGGGAATACCCATAAGCCCGCATGACCCCGGAAAATACCTCAATCAGGACATCCACGCAGTATGCGGACAGAAGATAACGCAGGCGGATTGCGCCATACATGATAACTACCTGGTCCGCATTAAACAGCGCAATGATCCGGGGCGCAAATGCGATAATGGTGAAAACGACAATATTGCCTGCCACTTCGTCCTGCAGCAGGGCCAGGACGGAAGCCCTCTTGCAGCGGTCCATGTCCCCATAGCCATAGTTCTGGCTGACGAATGTAGCCGCGGCCTGCCCGAAGGAATTGACCACATAGTAAGCCATGATCTCCACATTAAAAGCGGCGGAACTGCCGGCCATGACATCCGATCCCAGGCTGTTAATCGCGGACTGGATCAGGATATTGGACAGGGAAAAGACCATGCCCTGGATGCCGGAAGGGATGCCAATCTGCATGATCCTCTTCAAGACATCCTTGCTGATCCGCAGGCAGTGGAACCGGACCTTGATATCGCTTTTCGACCGCAGCAGGAAAAAGAACATCAGCCCTGAGCTCACCGCGTTGGCAATGACGGTCGCCAGTGCAACGCCGTCCACCGTCATGTGGCATACCAGCACAAAGAATAAATTCAGGCAGACATTGATGACGCCGGAAACCACCAGGCAGATCAATGGCGTCTTCGTATCTCCCCGGCTCCTGTAAATGGAGGATTCAAAGTTATACAGCAGGATCACCGGCATGCCCAGCAGGTATATCCGAAGGTAAAGGATCGCCATCGGGAACACATTCTCCGGCACGTCCATTAAGTGGAGAAGGGGATTGGCGATCAGTTCCCCGAATACCGTCACAAAAATACCGCTTATCAGTGCTACCAATACCGATGTATGGACTGCCTTAGAGACTTTTTCCTTATCACCGCTGCCGGTATACTGGGCAATTACCACGTTGGTACCCAGAGAAAGACCGATAAACAGGTTGACCAGGATGCCGATGATGGGGCTGTTGCTCCCTACGGCTGCCATGGCTTCCTTGCCTACAAAACGGCCGATGACCATCACGTCTGCGGCATTAAAAAGCTGCTGTAAAATCCCCGTCACTGCCAGCGGCAGGGCAAACAGCAGCATCTTTTTTCCCATTTTCCCATGGACCAGGTCCATTTCTCCGGATTTTCCCATTCCCATTCCTTTCCAGCCGGCACCCCGCTATACCGGCACTGCGCCATGCCTGTCCTGCTGGCGTATAGGCTCCAAAACATGGCCGCCTTTTGCGCTTTTCCGTTTCATCACATTTTTTCAGCGAATAATATGCTAACACGGAAAAAACCGGTTGTCAAAAAAGCATATCATGACGATGCTTTGAAAGAGAACCGGCCAGGCAGAATGCCTGGCCGGTTCCCTGAAAGATGGTTAGGAATAGGATGAATTCCGTATTCTATACATATTTATTTCAGGGCATCCCCGGAACCAGCGATCCGCCTGCCGGTCCTGGAAGGGTGTGCCCTTTTCAAGGCTTGCCAGCCTTTCCAGCTTAATCTGTACCCACCAGCCTGTCCAGCCTCATCAGGACCCTAACAGGTCATGACGGTTCACATAATGGGTATGCAGCAGCTGGTGGGATTTCTCGCCAAGCGGCGCTCCCAGGTACTCTTTGTAAATCTGCTGGATCCAAGGGTTCTCATGGGATTTACGCACCGGAAGGCGTTTTTCCTCTTCATAGATCGCGCGCTTTCTCTCTTCCACCTTGGCCCAGGTCCTGGGTGCGTTGCCGCCGCCGCCAATACAGCCGCCGGGGCATGCCATGATTTCCACGAAATGGTACTGTGCCCTGCCGCTGCCTATTTCCTGCAGGATCTTCCTGGCATTGCCCAGCCCATGGGCTACTGCCACTTTGACTACCGTTCCATCCAGGTCAACGGAAGCCTCCTTGATCCCTTCAAAACCACGTACCGGCGTAAAGTCCAGGGGGTCCATTTCCTTCCCGGTCACTTTTTCATATACGGTACGGAGGGCAGCTTCCATAACGCCGCCGGTGGCACCAAAGATAAGACCTGCGCCGGATCCCAGGCCGAAGGGGTTGTCGAACTCCCCTTCTTCCAGGTTCTTAAAGTCGATGCCGGCGGTCTGGATCATCCTGGCCAGCTCCTGCACCGTTAAAACCACGTCGATATCCTGGTAGCCGCTGGCATTCATTTCATCCCTCTGGCACTCGAATTTCTTTGCCGTACAGGGCATGATGGCTACGCTGCAGATTTTGGACGGCTCGATTTTCACTTTCTCCGCAAAATAGGTCTTGATCAGCGGGCCGAACATCTCCATCGGGGATTTGCAGGAAGAAAGGTTGTCCAGGTGTTCCGGATAGAAGGTCTCGGCATATTTGATCCATGCCGGGCAGCAGCTGGTAAACATGGGGAGGGTGCCGCCGTTCTGGATGCGGTCCAAAAGCTCCGAACCTTCTTCCATGATGGTAAGATCTGCCGCAAAGTCGGTATCAAAGACCCTGTCAAACCCGATTTTCCGAAGCGCGGTGATCATGCGGCCTGTGCTGACCGTGCCAGGCTCCTCGCCCAGAGCTTCTGCCAGGTTGACCCGGACAGAAGGAGCGATGGAAGCCACCATGACCTTGTCCTGGTCCATGAAGCTGTAAACTTTCTCCGTATCATCCTTTACGGTAATGGCACCGGTAGGACATACCTGTACGCACTGCCCGCAGTTGACGCATGGCGTATCCACCAGCTTTTTGCCATAAGGCGGCACCATCATGGAGTAATAGCCCCTGTTTTCCTTGGCCATGACCATGATTTCCTGCACGTCGCTGCAGGTCTCCTCACACCTGCCGCAGAGGATGCATTTCTGCATATCCCTCACGATCGATGGGGAAGTATTGTCAATCGTTGCTTTCCGGATATCCAGCGGATAGCGGGAAGGCTTGCTCATATTCAGGCTGGCGGCCACATTCTGCAGCTCGCACCTGCCATTCTGCTGGCATCCCAGGCATTCCATGGGATGGCGCGCCATGATCAGTTCCATGATGTCCTTGCGGGCACGGATCACTTTCGGAGAAGCGGTTTTTACAACCATCCCCTCGGAAGCCGGCGTGCTGCAGGAAGCCTGGAGCCCCGGCATGCCTTCCACCTCTACGACACAGATCCTGCAGACGGCTTTTACGGTCTGGTCCGGATGGTAGCACAAAGTAGGGATTTTTACATTTGCTTTGCGTGCCGCATCCAGAATCGATGCCCCTTCTTCTACGGAAACTTCTGTCCCGTCAATTGTCAGATTTATCATCCCTGCATCCTCCCTTCACGGTCACATACCGGACAAAAGTCCTTGTCGATATGCCTCTCGAAATCCGGATAGAAGTTCCGGATGGCGCTTTCCACCGGCACGGTAGCCGAACGGCCAAGACCGCAGAAGGAAGCGTTGTTCATAGTTTCGCCCAGGCTCTTGATGGCGTCGATATCCTTCATGGTACCCTTGCCATCGCTGATCTTCCTGGCAAGCTGGTACAGGCGGGTAGTGCCTTCCCGGCACGGCGTACACTTGCCGCAGGATTCTTCCTTGAAGAAATACAGGTTGTTGCAGACCATGTCTACGATACAGTTGCTGTCATCAATGACCAGGATGGTCCCGCAGCCTAAACGTCCGCCGCTGGCTGCCACATAGTCAATTTCCAATGGGATGTCGATCTGGTCTTTATTGATAAAGGGCCCGGAGGCGCCGCCGGCCTGGACTGCCATCAGGTGTTTCCCATCCGGGATGCCGCCGCATACGTCATAAATCAGTTCTTTTAAATTGATGCCCATGGGGAATTCGTAAACGCCACGTTTTTCCACGTTCCCGATGACCGTGAAAAGCTTTGTCCCCGGGCTTCCCTCTGTACCGATGGTCCGGTACCACTCGGTGCCGTTACGGAAAATCGGAGCGATGTTGGCTAAAGTTTCCACGTTATTGAGCACGGTTGGTTTGCCAAACAGGCCATGGACTCCCGGATATGGAGGACGGTACCGGGGCTCGCCACGCTTGCCTTCGATGGACTCGAACATGGCCGTCTCCTCGCCGCACACATAAGCGCCGGCGCCCATACGGAGCTTGATCACGAAATCAAAACCGCTGCCCATGATGTTCTTGCCAAGGCAGCCTTCCTTTTCGCAGTTTTCCAATGCCTTGTAGAGCATCTCCCGAAGGTATACGTACTCGCCGCGCATGTAAATATATCCCATGTGGGCGCCGATGGCTTTTCCTACGATGGCCATCCCTTCGAAGATCGCGCAGGGGTCGCCGCTCAAAAGGATACGGTCCTTGTTGGTACCGGGCTCGCCTTCGTCTGCATTACAGACTACGTATTTCGTATCGTTCTCGGTGGAACAGGCAAACTGGAGTTTGCGGTAAGTTGGGAAACCTGCGCCGCCACGGCCCCTGAGTCCGGAATCCTTCAAGGTCTGGATGATTTCATCGGAGCTCATGGAAAGGGCTTTACGCAGTGCCTCAAAACCGCCTGCATTGATATAATCCTTCGCGCTTTCCGGACGGATCTTCCCGACATTTTTCAGGAGTACTTTCATCTGTTCCATCACTGTACCTCCTCCCGGATATAACGCTTGATGACTTCCCTGACGCTGTCCGGTGTCAGGTTGCCATACACCTTCCCGTTGATCATGATGGCAGGAGACACGTCACAGACTCCCATGCAAGGTGCATATGCCAGGGTAAACCGGTTGTCTTCCGTGGTCTCCCCCATCTTGATATGCAGCATGTCTTCCACTGCCTTTGCCACTTCCTCTGCGCCGCGGATATGGCACGGTGCGCTCTGGCACATGTGGATGACATATTTCCCTCTCCTTCCGGTATACAGCATCTGGTAAAACGTAACGAAGCTGTAGACCTGGGTCTGCGGTATGTTCATCTCCCTGGAAATGACTGCCGTCACATCCTGGGAAAAAATCGGGACGATCTGCTCCACTTTCAGGACGACCTTCATCAAATGCTCCGGACGGTCCCGGTAGGGGGCAGCGATCTTTGCCACCTCCACCAAAGTGGACGCAGGCACTCGATAAGTCAGGTTCCTGTCCATTTCTTCCTCCATATTCCTTTCCTCCTGCAATCTCTAAGAAAGCCATGTCTCTATGCATCGCCCCCATTATTTCCATCACCCGGAGGATGATGATGCAGGCTATGCCTGCGCACGCTGTGTGCACCTCATTGGCATAACACTGCAAAATAACGATGCATATGGACATGGCTGCTGCCTTCCAAGATGGAAAAGCAGATGATTCATGACACAATTCTTTTTTAAACTATTTAGATTTATCTGTCAATAGCAACAAATGACCGATTTTTAACGTTAAAATTCTATCAATTCTTTCCATTTGAAGCGGTTCCGAGGTTAGTTGCGTCTAGTTCTGACACTTTAACTAGGCCTTTTTCAGCCAGTCCTGCCAGATTTGTGTGATTTACATCAGCTCCAAGCATAACTTCCTGCTGGCCATCATCCTTCGAATGGGTACTCATGTAAGCATGGCACCCACTCTCCGGCACATCCCACCAAAAAAAGACAGCCTGCACTGCTGCAAGCTGTCTTTCTAACTCTTCCTATTATTAATCCCATAGGCTCTAGACGGGGTTCCCGACCTCCTTAGGCTGCCTTTTCAGGCGCCTGGATAGCGGGCTGCGCCATTCGAAGCGAAAGGATCTTCCCCCTTGCCCCTTCGAAACGTCCGGAATGCTGTCAGGATCACATTTTGATCTCGTGGAGCCATCCTTCTGGCGGTTCTACGGTACCCATCTGGATGCCGGTGAGGGTGTCGTACAGTTTCTGGATTACCGGGCCCATCTTTTCCATGCCGCTCGGGAAGTTGATCTCCTTGCCATGGTCCACGATCCGGCCTACCGGGGAGATAACGGCTGCAGTGCCGCAAAGGCCGCACTCTGCAAAATCCTTTACCTCGTCGAAACGTACCTTGCGGTGTTCTACCTTCATGCCAAGGTACTTCTCTGCTACAACCATCAGGGACCTCCTGGTTACGGAAGGAAGGATGCTGTCAGACTTCGGGGTAACCAAAGTGCTGCCGTCTTTGGTAATAAAGATGAAGTTTGCGCCGCCGGTCTCTTCTACATAGGTCCTGGTAGCGGCATCCAGGAACATGTTCTCGTCATAGCCTTCCTTGTGGGCGGAAACGATAGCCCTAAGGCTCATGGCATAGTTAAGGCCTGCCTTGATCATGCCGGTGCCATGGGGTGCCGCACGGTCATAATCGCAGACACGGATGGTGATCGGCTTTGCGCCACCCTTGAAGTACGGGCCTACCGGGGTGACAAATACACGGTACTGGTATTCTTCTGCCGGCTTAACCCCGATAACCGGAGAAATGCCGAACATGTACGGACGGATATAAAGGGTAGCGCCGGATCCATAAGGCGGTACATATGCCCAGTTGGCGCGGACTACGTCCTCAATGGACTTGATGAAACGGTCCTGGGGGAACGGCGGCATTTCCAGGGTCTTGGCGGAATCCTCAAAACGCTTTGCGTTCAGGTCCGGACGGAATACAACCGTACGGCCGTCCACCGTCGTATAAGCCTTCATGCCTTCAAATACGGTCTGCGCATACTGCAGCACGCCTGCACATTCACTCATGGTGATCATGCTGTTGTCTGTCATTTCGCCTTCGTCCCATGCGCCGTTTTTGTAGTTGGCAACATAGCGGGCTTCTGTAGGACGATAGCCAAAGTCCAGGCTGGACCAGTCAATATTCTTTTTCTCCATCTTGAATACCTTCTTTCCGGGTTAAATAAAATCAACTGAATGATTAAATTCACTACATAGCAAAATTCTAAGCCCAACTTATCTGAGTGTCAATAAGGCTGCTATTTCCAGCCTATATGAAAAAATCATGCTTAATATTCGCTATAGTTATATCGCTTCTGTCTTCTATAATTTTTCCTTATATTATGAACTTCCTGTAACAATCTTGTCCGTTTTTATTCCAATTTTTTCCGTATTTCCAAAAAGTACCATTTTTCCCGCCTGGGGCGGCCGGGAAAAAGAAAAAATTTTAACAAAAACCAACAGTCCGCGTAAAATTTTTTTATTTTTCCATCTGCCGGAAAAAGCTTTTCACCGCCGTGGGAGAAGGCGCCGGGACTGTGCCGGTACTTTCTGCCCTAAAAACTTCCCGTTCCGGAAGCACTTTTCCCACCGCTTCCTGTCCGGCAATTACCTGCAGGAAGTGCTGATGCTTTCGATTGCTACAGAACCGCCGCGGACTACCTCGATATTGTGGAACTCGCTGCGGCAGAGGGCGATCAGCTCATTGTTCCTGTGCTCGGTCAGCATGCTGGACATGATCAGGCTGTCCTTCCCGATGTCGATGACTTCCGCGTCAAATACCTGGGCGATATGGAACGCTTCCTGCTTGTCCGCTGCCGTCATTTTCTTGATCTTGATATAAAGGATCTCTTTCATGAAAATCGGGGTATCCGTCAGGTCAATCACCTTGATGACTTCCACCATCCGGTTCAGCTGCTTCTTAATCTGCTCAAATGTCACATCATCGCTGTCCACGCTGATGGTCATGCGGGAAACTGTCTCGTCTTCTGTCGTGCCTACTGTAAGGCTGGTCAGGTTATAAGCTTTACCGGAAAAAAGCCCGGAAATCTTGGCAAGCACGCCCACCTGGTTTTCCACATATAATGCGATCCAACGTTTTTCCATCACCTGTCCTCCTTACAGAATCATGTCTGTGGTAGCCTTGCCGGCCCTTACCATAGGCAGTACCAGTTCATCTTCCCTGATCAGGAATTCAATCAAGGTAGATTTGTCTTTCCATTTCCTTGCCTGTTCCAAAGCCGGGATCACCTCTTCCCGCTTGGTAACCTGGATATGGTGGATGCCATAGCTTTCCGCCCACTTCATGAAATCCGGGACATAAACAGGCGCGCCCTTTTCAATGTCTTCCTCATGGGATTTCAGGCAAGTCGCTACATAACGCTTCCCGTAATAAACATCCTGCATCTGGCGCACCATGCCCAGGTTGTAATTGTTCATCAGGCAGACAATGACAGGCGCGTGCTCCACTACGGAAGTCGCCATCTCCTGCATATTCATCTGGAAGGAGCCGTCACCGGAAACGCAGATGACGCCTTTTTCCGGATGGGCCAGTTTGGCGCCGATGGCAGCCGGGAAACCGAAGCCCATAGTGCCAAAGCCGCCGGAAGTAATCAGCTGCTTTTTCTCGTCCAGGGACAGGAACTGGGTCGCCCACATCTGGTGCTGGCCTACATCTGTCGTATAAATGATCTCGTCATCATTAAAGATGTCGTTAATGCCTTCCACGATGGCCTGGGGAGTAAGCCCTACGTCCTTCGGCATGCTCATGGGATACTTGCTGTTCCACTTTTCGATCATCCTGGCCCAGTCCATCAGGTCCAGATGGGTGGCCCATTCATTTAATTTTTCCAGAGCCACTTTGGCGTCTGCCACGATGGGCACATCCACCACTACGTTCCTGGAGATAGACGCGCTGTCAATATCGATATGCACGATCTGGGCATTGGGAGCGAACTCATTGAGGTCCCCGGTGATACGGTCGTTAAAACGGGTGCCGATGGAAAACAGCACGTCGCAGGCCGCGATCGCCTGGTTGCAGGCATAGGAACCATGGAGCCCCGCGTCACCAATAAAAAGAGGATGGACCGTAGGGATGGCGCCCCTTCCCATAACAGTCGTGACAACGGGAACGCCGGTCTTTTCGGCAAAGGTCGTAAGCTCTTCCTGGGCGCCGGAAATATTGACGCCGCCGCCTGCCAGGATCAGCGGGCGCTTTGCGTTTTTCAAAACCTTCCATGCCTTTTTCAGCTGGCCGATATGCACCCCTTCCGGCGGCTTGTAGCCACGGATGTTTACGGTTTCCGGATAATCCGGATCGCCTTCTGCTGTCTGGATGTTCTTTGGAAGGTCCAGCACGACAGGGCCCGGCTTCCCGGTGGAAGCGATATAGAAGGCTTCCTTGATCAGCCTTCCCAGGTCATCCCGGTTCGTAACCATGGTTGCATATTTTGTGATGTTCCGGCAGAGACCTACCATGTCCACTTCCTGAAACGCGTCATTGCCCACCAGGCCGGTGGCTACCTGTCCGGAGAAAAGCACCAGCGGCACGCTGTCCAAAAACGCGTCGGCCAGGCCGGTAATCGTATTGGTCGCGCCGGGACCGCTGGTTACCAGGCATACTGCCGGCTTCCCTGTGGCACGGGCATAGCCCTCTGCCGCATGGACCAGGGCCTGCTCATGGCGGGGAAGGACGATCCGGATGCTGCCGTCTTTTCCCAGCTCATCCAAAAGGTCCGTAATCACGCCGCCCGGATAGGCAAATATGGTATCCACGCCCTCCGCCTTGAGGGCTTTCACAAATAATTTTTTTCCAGCTATCTTCATTCTCTATATCCTCTTGTTGCTTATAGGGTGTCCTTATTCTTACTTCCTAATAAATAGCGGGCAAGCCACGTCTTGCAGATTCACGCTCCATGCGGGGACGTGGCCTGCGTCATCAACCTTGCGGGTGATGACATTTTTTATAGGTAGTAAAATGATAGATCAGGTCCTGGTAGGTATCCTCATCGCTTTCCTCTACCATTTCCCAGTCCGGATTTTGATCCAGGTTCGGGAAAAAGGCATCCGCATCAAACGCAAAATCGATTTTCGTGATATATGCGGTATCGCATTCATCCAGCAGCAGCCGGTAAACGCTTTCGCCCCCGATGACGTACACTGTCTCAGAGGGATATCCTGCCAAAGCCTCATGGAGCTCCTCTACCGAATGGACGACCTGCGCGCCTTTTACCTTATAATTCTCCCGCCTGGTCAGGACGATATTGGTCCTGTTTGGCAGGGGACGCTGGCCCGGAAAGCTTTCCAGGGTCCTGCGCCCCATCACCACTACGCCTCCAGTAGTGGTCTCCCGGAAGAATTTCATGTCATTGGGGATGCTGGCCAGCAGCCTGTTGTGCAGCCCGATGGCCCAGTTTTTATCTACCGCAGCAATTAAATTCATGCTTTCTCCCTTTCTTCTTCATCTCATTTATTTCAAAATCATTGCCCCGTTTATCGTAAAAGATCAGACAGCAACGGGAATCTTCCCCAGGGCCGGACCATACTGGTAATCCAGAAGCTTTACATCATCCGGTGTGAAATCATAAAAATCATGCTTGTCCGGGTTCAGCCAGAACTTCGGTGCCGGATACTGGGGGCGGCTGATCAGTTCCTTGATCATGGGGACATGACGGTCATAAATATGCGCATCCGCGATCACATGCACCAGTTCCCCCACCTGCATGTCGCAGACCTGTGCCAGCATATGCACCAGGACCGCATATTGGCAGACGTTCCAGCTGTTGGCCGCCAGCACGTCGTTGGACCTCTGGTTCAGGATGGCGTTCAGGACTAATTTATCGTCTCCCGGCTTTTTCGTCACGTTGAAGGTCATGGAATAAGCGCAGGGATATAAGTTCATTTCATGCAGGTCCTTGTGCACATAGATATTGGTCAGGATCCTGCGGCTGTAAGGGTTCTGTTTCAAATCATAGATGACCCGGTCTACCTGGTCCATCTCTCCTTCGGGATAAATATGCTTTACACCCATCTGGTAGCCATAAGCCTTCCCGATAGAGCCGTCCTCATCCGCCCAGCTGTCCCAGATATGGCTGCCCAGGTCGTGGATATTGTTGGACTTTTTCTGCCAGATCCAAAGCATCTCGTCCGTGCAGCTTTTAATCGCCGTACGGCGCAGTGTCAGCGCAGGGAACTCCTTGGACAAGTCATAACGGTTTACCACCCCGAATTTCTTAATCGTATAGGCATAAGTGCCGTCTTCCCATTTTGGGCGCACTTTTTCACCCTCTGTACTGGTTCCGTTTTCCAAAATGTCCTTGCACATGGATACAAAGACCTGATCTGCATAACTCATTGCGGGACCTCCTGTAAAAGCTGTGTATTTCGAAAACCTTCTATGTATATATTTGTCATAAGGAGGATCCCCCTCCAGTGGGAGGATTCCTTACGATGTACCAGGCACATCGTCTGTCCTTTTATAATCTATAGATAGAAAAACGCTTCTGTTAGAAGCATTCCTTTACGAAAATTCTTTTCCTGTTATTATAGCATAACCCCAGGGCAAAATAATACTTGTCAGAAACTTGTCCATCTGCCGTAAAAATGGGCAAGAAAAGGCGGAAAGTCCTGACACTGCCTGTTCCCGGCGCCTTTTTAAAGCAGGCCGCGCCTTGCCAGGCGAGATGGCGGAAAGAGGAGAGACACGCCATTATAGAGCGCACTTCGTGCGGAAGAGCGGCCTGCGTCATCACCCGAAGGGGGGATGACATAGGACGATGCAGCTAGTGCATCGCAAGGAATCCTCCCGCCGAAGCGGCCCTCTCCTTACGATCTATTATGTACTGCACTACATCCGTTACCTGCCAGAACTCCCTTATTGTCTCACAGAATTCGAAGTTCCAAAAAAATTTTAAAAAATTAGCACTCGCCTCTTGACAGTGCTAACAATATGGCTATAATAATAGATGTAAAGAGAAAAGGGAATGAAAAAGAGATGGTTCCCAGATAAGAAAAAGATCTCTCACAAGGATTCATTCCCAAGTGCCTTTACTTCAATATATATCAGATATCTCGTAACAACACCTGCCATTGCAGGTGTTAAAGTTCAGAACAGCATCCTGAACCGGATAAATTCAAAATTACATCGTACCCGTTAAGAGCACGACATTAAAGGAGGCTTTTATTATGATGTATTTACCTGATTTATTTGGAGAAAGCTTAATGGATGATTGGATGGACGATTTTGATAGAATGGACAGGCAGTTCAATAAGATGATGAGCCACAGCCCGCTGTACGGGAAACGCGCTAAAAACATCATGAAGACGGATGTCCGTGAAAAAGATGGCAAGTATGAAATCGCAGTTGACCTTCCGGGATTCAAGAAAGACGAAGTAAAGCTTTCATTGGATAATGGTTATCTGACGATCCAGACCGACAAGAGCCTTGACAAGGACGAGAAAGATAAGAAAGGCAACCTGATCCGTCAGGAAAGGTATGCCGGCAACATGGCAAGGAGCTTCTATGTTGGCGAAAGCCTAACCGAAAAGGATGTCCACGCGAAATTCGAAGATGGCGTCCTCAACATTACGATCCCTGCTATGGATAAGGAAAAGAAGGTTCCGGAAACCAAGACGATTTCCATCGAGGGTTGATCCTCAAGGGTTGGTCCCTTAACTTGAAACGAGGCAGTTTCCTGAAAACGCGATAATTTTTATCGAGGTTAATCGGATCTCCATTCCATCACACGACGTGTGATGGAACGACATGCTTCATCACTCATCGGGTGATGGAATAAAAGAGAAATAGATTCCCTGGTCCAGGATCGGATTACGGTTTTGTTTTCGGGAATTGCGATTACAGGCCCGCAGAAATGCGGGCCTGTTTTTTATACCTATTTCATTTTCGATATGCATTTTTATGCCTTTGGAAAATTCCAGGAGTTTCCCAAAGCAGCCGCAATGACGCTATGCAGAGACGTCTTCTTCGAATATCATACCGAAACCAACCTCTCTGCCTTACGCAGGTGACATTTCTTAAACTCCGTGGTTTGCAAGCAGCCCGTACAGATGGGTGGCAATGATTTCCGCCAGTTTTACCGGGACGGCATTGCCGATCTGCTTGTATTTGGAAACCAGGTTGCCGGAAAATTCCAGGTCAGCCGGGAAGGTCTGGATCGCCGCGGCTTCCCGCCAGCTCAATCTCCTGGTGATGCCGCCCCTTCCAAATGCCCAAAGGTCCTTGTCCAGCTTTATCATGTCCGGGGAACCTGGCCAAAGGGTTACCTGCTTTGCCATAGCCGGGATCGTATAAGAAACATCGTCCCATCCGCGCTTGCGGTTCCGGCTCATATAGCGGCTGCTGTAAGGCGCGTCGCACACATCCCCCGGATCTGCTTCCGGCAGGTTCTTTAATACGTCCCGCATGGTAACGCGGTATGGCCTGGGATAGGGGAATTCAAAATCCCGGATATCCAGGTCCCTGCGGAAACCTACGATAATGACCCTCTCCCGGTCTTCCGGCACCCCATAATCTTTGGCGTTTAACAGCTTGTAATAAACATCATATCCGCAGCTGGCAAAATCCGCGATAATCGCATCGATAATCTTGCCATGGTCCATGGTCAAAAGCCCTTTTACATTTTCTCCCACAAACATGAGGGGCTTTTTTGCTTTTACGATCCGTACATAATGCTTGTACAGCACGTTCCTGGAATCATCGATCTTCCTGGGACCGCTTAAAGAAAAGCCCTGGCAGGGAAACCCGCCCAGCATGATATCTGCTGCCGGAATCTGGTCGGCTTCAATCTTTGCAATATCGCCGCAGACCATTTCCGCGCTGCTCCAGCTCTCATGAGTTTTACAGGAATCTTTTTCGAAATCATTGGCCCATAATGTCCGAAAGCCGGCCCGCTCGAACCCCATGTCCAAGCCGCCCGCACCGGAAAACAGGCTGATTGCCGTAAATTCTCTCATGCGTCACTACCCCTTTGGCAAACTGCCTCTGAAATTACCTCTTGGTTCTTTTTCTGCCTTCCCATAAAGGGATCCGCAACGGCCTCGCTTAACATTTTGCTGGTCCGCCCGGTACGTACCGATCTATCTGGTACTACCGTTCCTTCCCAGCACGTCCTGTTTCCGCCTGGCCCTTTTCTGCCGTTACACCCATAGTCGGTCGTACGGTCAAAGCCTAGTTTATCATAGGGGACGAGGACATTTCAATCTGCCACGGCAGGTACTCTGCATCAGCCTCCCGCCGACCTGATGTCTTTCTGACAATTGTCCTAAAAAAATTTATTCCCGCCAGAGGGCCTGCGTTGGCTGCCTGCCGGCCTGCGGAAAGCCTGGTAGACAGCAGGCAGCAGGCACAAGGACACCAGCAGGTAAAAGCCTATGAGGAACGGCACCTGCCGGAATACGATGCCAAATACCTGGTAGATATTTGGAGATTTGACGCATTGCAGGATATTGGTAAGCTGGTCCGGCGTCAGGGTAAAAAAGGTATGGAACGGCAGGGCACGTCCGATGAAGGGTGAGACGCAGAACAAAAGGAACGGCAGGCACACCGCGATATTCATAGACCGGGTCAGCGCTGCTGCCAGCATGGAGACAGATGCCGCCAGCAGGCTGGCAATGTACCCGCCAAAAAGCAGCATCCGGTACATCTGTGCATATGTCATCACATAGATGCTGTAGGGGCAGCTGAACTGGTAAAGCGTATGTGCCCCGCTGGTCCCCATGACGCTGAAACTGATAGCGGCCTGGAGCAGGACAAATCCCCAATATACTACTGTTGCTACCAGATAGCCCGCCAGGATTTTATTCCAGACGGCCTTATCCCTGCCAAGCCGGGAGGCGAAAAAGACCGGGGCTGCTTTGTACCTGTAGTCCTCCGAAAAGATCCCTGCTGCCAGGAAGCCCTCTACCATGATTACGATAAGCCCATAGGTCGTGGAGTAGGACATTTCGGTGGACCAGGAGTCCGGCACTTCATACTCCAAAGGTGTCTGGATCCTGCTGTATATTTTCTGCAGGAACTCCTGCTGCCTGGGCGTCTTCCCGTAGACCTGGACATAGCCTTGCATATTCTGGGAATAAATATCATAAAGGCTGTCCACTGTGGAACCGTCTGCATAAAGGACACCATACACATCCTGCATGCTGGTTTCGGCACTTTCCCCATCCTGGCCGGTGCCATCCTGCACATCAGCAGTATCATAAAGGATGCTGCTGGCAGCATTTAATATATCCGAATACGACTGGACATATTTCCCGTAAGTTTCATTTGAAGCCTGGCCGGTAATGCCGGAAACGGACTGGTCCAGCTGGATGATTTCTTCCAGCCGTTCTGGGGTGATTTCTCCTTCCCAGCGGTCCTTATCCGCGATAAGCTTCCGAGGGGCAGTAAGTCCGCTGTGGACCGTGCCCTCCTCATCCGTATACTGGAAGCTCCCGATCGCAAAAGCGCTGAATACAAAAGCCAGCACCAATGTTGCCAGTAAAAGCCCCCGGTTCAGCCGGTTGCAGAAGATCTTTTTCAGCTCATATTTCAGCATCCTCATGGCCTCCATCCTTTTCGCCAAAATAATATAAAAACGCGTCTTCCAGTGTTACCGGCTCCGGGACCGCCCCTTCCATGGGCGGTTCGTCTGCCAATACCCGAAGCTGTGCCCCTTGCGGAGTAGTCTTCATATTGGCAACCAGGAATTCCCTTTCCCATTTGCCCACCTTTTCACGGGGAACCAGGCAGTTCCATGCTCTTCCAGAAATAGAGTCTACAATTTCATCCGGAGTGCCGGTTCGGAACGCTTCCCCTTTGTCCATCATGATGATCTGGTTCGCAATATATTCAATATCCGACACAATGTGGGTAGAAAGAAGCACTATCCTGTCACTGGCAAGCCCGCTGACCAGGTTCCGGAAACGGATCCGCTCTTTAGGGTCCAACCCTGCCGTGGGCTCGTCCAGCACCAGGATCCCCGGGTCATTCAGAAGTGCCTGTGCCATACCCACCCGCCGCAGCATGCCTCCGGACAAAGTCCGCATTTTGGCTTTTCTCTTCCGTTCCAGCCCCACCTGGTAAAGCAGTTCATTCGCGCGGCTCTTTGCCGGTGCCGGGCGGATCCCCTTGAGCGAAGCGATATACATCAAATAATCCCACACGGAAAGGTCCGGATAATAGCCGAAATCCTGAGGCAGATAACCCAGCATTTCCCGATACCTGCCACCCATGCGGAAAATATCTTCTCCATCATAGGTAATGCTGCCAGAAGTAGGACGGGACAGTGTGCAGAGCATCCGGATCAAAGTCGTTTTTCCGGCGCCATTTACACCTAAAAGCCCGTAAACCCCTTTTTCCATTTCCAGGTCCAGATTGTGGACCGCGGTAATATGTCCGTATTTTTTCGTCAGGTTATGCACTGACAAAGCCATGGCGCACCCTCCTTTCCACACCGCTGCCGCATTTTTTCCAAAGATGCCACAAGGTGGCAAACAGAAATACTAACGAAATTGCCAGGATGCCTGCCCACAAGGGATGCAGGATGCTGTTATAAAAATGTTCGTTTGAGATAATGGCACTCCAGACGGCACCCCAAAGGATACAGGGAAAAACCGCTGTCAGGATATTTCGATGCTGCAGGCCAAATACTGCAAAACAGATACCTGCCGTCAGCACCAGCGGTACCAGGAACTGGATGGCCAGCTCCGAAAAGCTGACACCCATAGAGCCGCAGGCAATACCGCTGAATACGGAAAGGATCAATACGTCCGCCATGCCGAACAAAAGGATCCTGGCCGCATATACCTGGCGCAGGGAATAAAAAGATGCCGCTTCTATCTCCAGGCAGTTGTAGGATAAATTCTTCCAGAGCTCCGGCAGAAGCAGGATGGCAAACAGTGTCGCATACACCCCAAGGCCCCGCCGTAGGTAAAACGAATCTGTTTCCGTCATCAGGAAACGCCCCATCAAAACCAGCAGCATCGCCTGAAGCAGCCACCATCTTTTACGGACCATGCGCGCCTGCACCAGAAGAAATTCCGGATAAGACAGCCTTTGGCTGCTTTCTTCTTGGACGAAATTTTCTTTCGCCATGCGGATAGCCTGCCCTATTTCCTCTTCTTTCGGCTGGATTCGGGATTTTCCATACATCAGGAGGCCTTCAAGGTCCCTGTTCGCAGCCACCAGCTTATCTGCATCATGCTTTTCTCTTTTCATTAACTTCCAACCATCTTGTTTCATCCCATCATTCCTCCATCCCGCAGCTCCTGATCCAATAACGCCTTTCCCCGTTTCAGGCGGTATTTTACCAGCGGGAGCCCGATGCCCAGGATTTCCGCTATCTCGGAAAGCTTCAGTTCCTGGTAATAGCGCAGCACGATGACTTCCCGAAATTCCTCCGGCAGGGAAAGCAGCCCCTCCCGGACTGTGATACGGGTTGCCAGTTTTTCCGGATCAAAACCTGCCGCCTCTCTGCCACCGCCTTCTGCCCGTTCCATACGCAGCGCCAATTCTTCCGGATCCAGAGGCAGTTCTTTTCCTTTCCGGAACAGGTCCTTGCATTTGCCGGAAGCGATGACATAAAGGTAATTTTTCGCCTTCCCCTGATGGATATACTCCCTAAAATGCTTAAAGAATTCCAAAAAAGTCTCCTGCGCCAGATCCTTTGCTTCTTCCCGGTCGAAGCAGTGGTACAGGCAGTACCGCAGGATATCCGTATAGTATTTATTTATGAACAGCTCAAATGCGGCATCATCTCCGCGCCGCATACGCTGCACCAGGATAAAATCTGCGTCCACGTCATTGCTCCTCCAGGCATCTTCAATATAGTTATCGACCCTGAGTCCAAAAAAGATAGGGATAAAATGATGATAAAGAAATTCTAAATGATTCGGTTATTCAAGGAAACTTATCCTGCCCTGCTTAATTTCAGGAAGGAACCTCTCTTTAAAACAGCCCATACAAAAACCAGGACCTTCGAAAGGGTCCTGGCAGATAGAATTAAGATAAAATTAGGGGACAAGGACGTCCATATGTCATGTGCCGCGTTTTGAAATCGCCTAGTACTCCTTTTGTCCCGCTCTTCTTTGTCCTGAAAATTCGGAACGCTTGAACGCGGCAATTATTCGAAATGCATAAAGCAACATTTTCTTGATAGGATCGCCCAAAATACGAAATGCTTAAATTGCCAGTTTCTTGATCGGGTCACCTAAAATTCCAGCCGCATCTGGTTCCATACCACATTCCCATGGACCGATTCGCTTACGCCTTCATTCTGAAATCCGAATTTGGAATAATAAGGCACCAGTTTGTCTTTGCAGGTCAGGACCACGCCTTTCCGCCCCTGTGCCCTGGCATCCTGGATGGCTTTCTCAAGCAGCATCCCGGCATAACCATGTTTCCGGTAAGATGGCAAAGTATTTACCCCGAAAATCATCTGCCACGCGCCGTCTTCCTGGTGCATGTCCGCTTTTTCATACATTTCGTCCGTCAGATCCGGCTGATCCGTCACAAAGCCATCCACAAAAGACACCAGCTTCCCGTCCAGGAACAAAAGGTAAAAGTGGTTCCCATAGCAGCGGATCCGGTCCTCAAACTCTTCCCTGGTAGCGGCCTCCGCCGCCGGGAAGCACTCCTTTTCGACCGATGCCATCGCATCCAGGTCTTCCATTGTCGCTGTCCTGATTTCCATTGTTTACCTCCTCATAATTGCCCTCCGCGAAATCATCCATGCGTACAGTACACCATCTATTGCTTCATTTACAAGAGTTTCTACGGGTATAGCCAGATAAACTTTCCCATTTTCAGAAGTCCTTCCGGGTATAACCAGATAAACTTTCCCATTTTCAGAAGTCCTTCCAGGTATAACCGGATAAACTTTCTCATTTTCAAAGACCTTTTCGGGTATAACCGGATAAACTCCCTGGTTTTCAGAAGTCCTTCCGGGTATAACCCGATAAACTCCCTTATTTCCAAGACCTTTTCAGGTATAGCCCAAATTCCGATACTCATTACCAAAATTTTCATTTTGCTTACATCCATGAAAAAACCATCCCCGAAAGGATGGTTTCTGAATATATATGTATAAAAATTAAGATGATTTCTCAGGCGGATGATTGATTTCCCGTATCGCTTCAAAGTTCCGCCTGCAGTTCTCCTGGTCATGCAGCTGGAAAAATGCTTTCTCTTTTTCCAGATATTTCTTCGGATTTTGAAAGTCCCGGGCGGCATAAGATTCCAATGCTTTCTTTACTTCTTCATAGGTCTCGCAGACCGGGCCGAACCCGTCTTTCCCATAATCAAAATAACCTCGTTTGTACTGCCTGGTAAAAAATTCTTCCGCGTCAAACTGGTAATACAAAAGGGGCTTCCCCATGTAAGCAAAATCCATCGCCACGCTGGAATAATCCGTAACCAGGAACTTCGCCCTGCGCAGCAGGTCCTGGACATCGCATTCCCGCCAATCCGCAAAGCCGATCCACTCAGAATCGGTATGGAACAGGTGCAGGAACCGTTGCATGTCATAATGCGGATAAAAAAGCAGCTTCAGGTGGTGTTCCTTTAAAAAACCAGCCAGCCAAGGATCCTCAAAGAACTGCTGCCATGCCTTAAAATAAGCTGTTTTTTGAAAAGCCTGGTCACTGTCCATTTTCCTGGAGAATGCCGCCGGATAAGCAATCGATTTGCGCCAGGTCGGCATCACAAGGACCATCTGCTCTGCCTGCCATCCATACAAACCGTCAAACCTTGCCAGCCCTAAATACCGGACATAATTTTCCGGATATCCAAAATGGGACTTTACATATTCATATTCCGGACGGGCGCCGCATACAAACATCCGCATTTTCGTATTTTTATAATGCAGGAATTCCGTGTCATTCTGGCTTACGCCATGCTGCAGGAATACCCGCGTATTCTTCCGGATCCCATATACCTCCAGAAAATAGCAGACTGCCGCATTCGGTTTTCCGGACTTCTGGGAGCTGATATTATATTCCGCTGCCAGGTAATACGCCCAGTGCTTCACGCTTCCCCAGGAAACTACTTCTCCACCGAGGCGCGCCACTTTCCCATAGTCCGGGGAACGGGGATCCAGCACATACGCGGCGTCTGTTTCCGGATGCTCTTCCCGGATATATTTATACAGCCAGTATCCGTTGTCCCTCGCTTCCATCCGAAGTTCGCAGACCAGCCATAGATGGGGCCTTTTCTTTTTCAGCGCCATGGCATAAGGGATGGACGCGATCAATTTCAAAATCGACGCAAAATCCGAAGCTTTCACATACCGGAGTTTTTGGAGGAAGGCATGTGGTCCCATCAAGCTTCCTCCTTTCTATCAGAGAAATACAAAATGCCGGACATAATGAAGGCCGGGAACAGGAATAGTTCATCAAAGAATAAAATATCCAGGCCCATCCAAGGCAGGACCGTCCCCGCGCAGAGCAGCAGGACCGCCTTCCAATCTTCTTTTCCCTTCACGAAGGCACGCATCTCCCGGAACAAATCACGCATCCACCAAAGCAGGACAAAAAAGCCCAGAAGGCCGAACTGGTAAATGCCCTGGATGATGCTGTTATGGGAAGCCTTGTTGTATAGAACGTCCAAGGTCACATTGGAAAACCCTTCCCCCAGCAGCAGGAGCTTTGGGTGATAGGACAGCACCTTGCAATAATTTGCCCAGACATCCGTCCTCCCTGTAGTCAGTCCCGAAAGGTCGGACGCAAAGGAGAACCGCTCATTTACCATCGCCAGAAGGGTCTGGAACGCGGAGGAAGACAGGACCACGGCGGCGGTCAGAAGGATGCCCGCCAGGATCCGGACCTTGACGCTGCCCCTATTCCTCCTTTCCATGGAAAGCAGGATCCAGACAAAAAACTCTGCCGCGCCCACCACGATAAAGGATTTAGAGGCAGAAAGGAGCCCGCAGTATAAAAGGAGGAAAGACAGGGCTGCCAGCAAGGCGCGCTTTGCCGCCTTTTCTTCTTTTACTAACCCCAGCATGGTCCCCGAAAGGCAGGCCGTGATCTGCGCACAGTAGAAATTGGCATCCCCATAATAGCCGGAGAGCCTGGTGATATCCAGGTAGGATGCCACGTTGATATACTGCGAGATATTCCCGTACCCGGCAGCTTTCTGCGCCGTCAGCGCCGCCGTAATTATGCCCAGGGCAAAAAAGACCGTCAGCAGGTAGAAATCGTTTTTCACCGCGTCCTTTGCCACGCATGGGAACAAGAACAGCATCAGGAAAAACAAAAGATACGATTTGCTGAAGGAATTTCCCTGCAGGCCTTTCGCAACCATGGTAAGTGCCAGCAAAACGGCCG
This sequence comes from uncultured Lachnospiraceae bacterium, assembly GCA_902797185.1. Taxonomy (GTDB): domain Bacteria; phylum Bacillota; class Clostridia; order Lachnospirales; family Lachnospiraceae; genus RUG14243. Next base: position 18,019 of record CADBRV010000092.1, on the reverse strand, counting down.
GGAGGATGAGCTGGTAAAGCTCCAGCAGGAACTTGTCCTTAACAAGGTAATAAAGGCACACGATGCCAAGCGCGATGGTAAAAAAGGAGGTCCCTCCGGACTGCATTTTCAAAAGCGGGCTCCAGGGGAGGAAATAAAGCAGCGTGCAGAGGACCGCTTCCTTCCTGCAGGAGGCGATAACAACGATTAAAAACAGGAGCAGCGTTGGCAGGATGAGGACCCTGCTCTCCCGTATCTGCGCATAGCACAGGAAAAACGACACAAATAGGCATTCGAAAAGGAGCCTGGCATGGGCTTGTCCCTCCCTGTTTTTTCCCTTTGTTATTCCTTGCGAGTACATCTTCTGACCAGCTCCATAAACCTGCTTTTTGCTTGCTCATTATCAAACTGCTGCCTGAGAAGCCACTTCTTCTTCTCTAAAATTTCTCCCTTTTGGCGGAGGGCATAGGAAATCCCCTTCTCCAGGCCTTCCTGCGAATTTTCACAGGCCCAGCCATAGCCGGTATCTTCGACCATTTCCTTTGCGGACAAGGTCTCAGTGGTAAGCACCGGCGTCCCCAGGCAGGCTGCTTCCCCTATGACAAGAGGGGCAGCCTCCGCATAAGACGGGACCAGCAGCAGGTCTGCCGCCTTCATATAGCCATAGGGGTTTTCCATCCGCCCCAGCAGCACGACCACGTCTTCCAGGTGGTGCTGCCGTACCATTTCCCGGGCAGTTTTCCATTCCTTCCCATCCCCTGCTATGTAATAACAGAGCTTTTCCGCCTCCGGTCCCAGATGGGAAACGGCACGAATCGCCCTCAGGATCCCTTTTTCTTTTCCAAACCGGGCAGCGGTGAAAAGATTGAGCTTCCCTTCCTGCAAGGAAACCGGGGACTCTCCTGCCATCTCCCGGATACGCCGGTAATCCTGGCAGTTGGGGACCACTACGGTCTTTGCCGCAAGCTCCGGCATGACTTCCAAAAATGCCTTCCTGCATCCTTCCGAGCAAGCTGCTATATAGTCAAACCTGCGGTACAGCTTCCGGTTGTACGTGCAGTCCCCTTGGATTGTCCGGAAGTCATTGTGCAGGAACACAATCTTTTTCTTTGCCTTTACGCATCGCAGGGCGAACTCCGCGCACCCTCCATAAAACGCCTTTGGATTCCCGCTATGCAGGAAAGATATGGCCACGTCGTACCCTTCCAGCTTTTCCTGGAACAGGGACGAAAAGGCAAAGGCGCTGCCTCTTCCGAATAACCTGGCAGCTCCCGCCAGGACAGACCTCTGCAGCCATTCCCATTTTCCCCGGGTATCTGCCCTTTCCATCCCCCAGAAGCGGACGGCTGAACTGGGAATGATGACCTTGACATCGTCCGGAATCAGCGGCAGCAGTTCCCCTTCCTTTGAAAACAAAAGCAGCGTGATGTCATAATCCTCATGTATTTCCCGCAAAAGGTTCAAAAGCGCCCTTTGGACGCCGCCGATTTTCATATTGTTGTTGATAAAGAGGAGCTTCATGCTTGGCTCCTTTTCTTAACTGCAGCCATGACGCCCAGATAAAATAGAAATTCCATCAGGCTTGCCTCCTGTCCTGAATCGCAACCATAATGCCCGGTAAAATAGAAATTTCATCAGGCCTGCCTCCCTTTCTTCATCGCACCCATGACGGCCCGGTAAAAGAGATACCCCATCAGCCCTATGACAAAGAAGGCCGCCAGCCCGTATACCGCCCACTGGAAGAAATTATGGATGGAGGCGTTTTGAAGGAGCCTCTGCCCGCCCCGCACCACCAGGTAAAGCAGCCCCAGGACAGATCCCGCGGAAAGGAGTGTCTTCAGGGTGGAAAGGGATAAAATCTTTTCCGTGGAATACCGGATATAGTAGATCCCGCGAAACACAGTAGCTGCCAGGGTGCCCAGGGCTACCCCCGCCAGAGGGTTTACCTGCACCAGCAGGCAGGAGAGGCCGATATTAATCGCCGCTTCCCCGTAAGCACCCCACCTCGTTTCCTTCAGCTCATTGGCGGCAACCGGCAGGCTGGCGCTGGGAAACGCGATGCAGTTGGCTGCTTCCGCCAGGACCAGGATGATGGCAAACTGTGGCCGGAAATAATCCGCGTCGGTAATCCCGCTCGTATAGAGCCTTACAAAGGAAAGGATCAAAATCCCGGTACATCCAAACAATACAAAAGAAGCGCAGGCTAAAAGCAGGGAATACTTTTTAAATTCGTATACTAACTGCTGCTTATTCCCTTCCGCCAGTAGCTTTCCAAACAGCGCCTCCATACCGCCGGCAAAGGACTCCGTAAAAGCACGGATGCTGCTTACGACCATGTTATAGACCGCATAAACCGCCACCGTCTGCGGGTCCGCGAAGAACGTCAGGACCATGACATCCGTATTGGTATGGAGGAAATAAGCGATATGCTGCCCCAGGCCGGTCCACTTCTGTTTCAGCTCTACCTTTTCTTTCGTCCTCTTCCGGATCGAGTAATGCCTTTTCACATAGATCCCGTAAAGCACCGGACGTACCAAAAACACCAGGCTGCTTCCCAGTTTTACCAAGAGGAACGTGCAGTGCAGGTAGATCAGCAGCGCCAGAAGGGCCGTATTTAAGATCGTCGTAATAACCAGGATGATATTGTTGATGTAGACATGCTGGTCCGCGACAATCAAGGTCAGGTTCGTCAGCCCTCCCATATACTGCGCCAAAGTGGAAAGCCCGATCACCATGACCAGGCCGAATACATAGGCCCTGGAAAACAGCGTCACATGCGCGATATCCGGATAAAAAAGACCCAGGGCCAGGCTGTACAAAACAAAGATAATGGAGATATGGTAAAAGAACCTTTTCTCCGCATGATAGACTCCGCTGACCCTGTCTTTGTCTTTTTCCGCCAGCGGCGTATAAAGTTCTGCCCGTGCAACTCCGCCGATGCCTCCCTCCAATAAGGAGATATAGGAAAGGAACTGCGTAATCGAAACGGAGATCCCATATGCTTCTGACCCGAACGCGCCAAGAAGCATCCTAGGTATCAGGATGCCGCAGGTCACTGCCACAGCCTGGTTCAGCAGGGATGTCGAAATATTTAATTTTTCCAGATTTTTTCCACTGCTGCCCATGTCTTCCTTTTTTTCTCAAACGCCGGTCTTTCAACTTGGCCCGGTGCCGTCGCTGCCATCCTGCTTTTCATTCAACACAAAAATTCCTGCCGTATCCGGTGGTAATTTCCTCTGAAACCAATCTTTTTTTCTCCCCTTCGGCTTGTCTTTTCCTGTTGCCTGCTCTTTCCTTTTTTTCCCCCCCCTTATCTTTTAAAAACACTCAAAGATGGAACCTCGAAATGATAAATTTCAGTTTCTCTCTACCTGGCAGGTCCCAGAAATACCTTGGCCTTCCGATCGCCGCGTTATAACCTGCCTTCGAAAAAGCCCTGCGCAGCGTTCGCAGGTCCCCGGTAGAATGGCATTTTTTCCGAAAGCCCAGATAGACGTTACTGTAATTGCGCATGTAATAAAGGCCCAGCAGCTTCCTGCTTTCCTCATCCTCCATCCGCCATTCCTCCATATACCGGCGCAGAAAGGCAAACATACCATCTGCCAGCCTGTCTTCCGCCTGGCTGATGCCGGACTGGGATATGACGCTGTCTTCATGCCGCTTGTAAACGTAGAGGGAATCCGGAATATAGCAGATCCTGCGGGCTTTCGTAACCGGATACAGGAGCCTTGCCTTGTCTTCTCCATACATCCGGCCTGCCAGACAGGAATAATCCGTCCGGTCACCTTGGAAAAGCGTCCTTTTAAAGGCTTTCATGCATAAGGAATTATAAGCATCCGAAGAAATGAGCTGCCTGCGCAGCCACCGCATCTCCGGCTCTTCCCGGGAATCCGATATTTTCCCGATCGGCACGCCGGCCTTTTTCCCATCTACCATGCTGGTCCCGGTAAACAGGACCATGTCATAATCCTGCTTTTCCAGCACCGCGGTTAATGCCTGCAGGCAGTTTTTTTCAAATTCATCATCACTATCGAGAAAGAGTAGATATTCTCCAACCGCGTTCTCAATCCCCTTCTGCCTGGCAAAAAACTGTCCTTTGTTCTCCTGGTGCCAGACGCGGATCCTGGGATCCTCCTTGGCAAAGCGGTCCAAAATCCTTCCACTGGAGTCTGTGGACCCATCATCCACGGCCAGAAGTTCCCAATCCTTTTCCTCCTGGGCAAAAACCGACCGGATGGAATCCTCTAAAAAAGGTCCTGCGTTATAAACCGGCATGATAATGCTGAATTTGATTTCTTTATCCATAATGTTGTTTATAATCACGGCTTCCCCTGCGCATCAGGGCAAAAGCATCCTTCGCGGAAAGCTCGCAGGGATATTCCTTCCAATGGCGTGCCAGGAAAAGGGCATCAAACACGAAGTATAGGGAGGGATGCAGGCATGCATATGCCGCCCCCTTGTCAAAAAAGAATTTCCTATGGCCTGCCTTCCAGGAAGAAGACTCCCCCTGGTCCAGGTGGGCCAGCGCGTATGGCGCGGCATAAACCTGCAGTTTTTTCTGCAAGCAGTCCCGGAGGAAAATGGTATCCTCTCCCGCGCCATACTTTGCCCCGCCTCCAAACAGCAGGCTGAAGCGTATCTGGGCCTGCATGACGCTTTCCCTTTTGAAGGCAATCCTCGCCGCCCCGTATCTTGCGTAATTGAAAATATCCAGTCTTTTATAGTGATGGTTTACCTGCCTGGCAGGTTCTTTTTCAATCAGGTTAAAGACCAGGATATCCGCCTTAGGGCATTCCTGAAAAGCCCGGAGCGCGATAGCAGGATATCCGTCCACAAACCGCATGTCGTCATCCGCCAGGATGCAGAGATCGCCGGTGGAATGTTCCAGCACTTTGTTCCGGTTTTTCCCTACCCCCACTTCGTCTGTATTGAGGTAGGTAATATCCTTTCCTTCTTCCTGAAACCTCCAGGCCGAATTTTCACCGCATTGGTTCCCGATGACAGCATCACCCTGTAGGTTCATCTCTTTTTCCAAGGACCGGTCTTTCCGGCCCATCGTGACCACCAGCGTCTCGATCTTCAAGGCTGCTTCATCTTTCCTTCTTTATCAAAGTAATACATGCCGCCCGCGAAACCGTAATCGTTTTCTCCGGCAACCCACATCGTGGCATCCGCATACATCATCCCGCTGGACTTGTTGAAGAAGTAATAATCGTCCCCGATCTTCTGCAGCCCTTTCAGCTTTTTCCCATTTTGATAGTAATAAGTATAGGCCTTCCCATCTTTATGGGTTTCGGTTACAAAACCGCTCTTCTGCTGCATTCTTCCTTCTTCGTCAAAATAGTACATGCCGCCCGCAAACCCATAGCTGTTTTCACCGGCTATCCACATCGTGGCATCCTTGTACAGCATCCCACTGGATTTGTTGAAAAAGTAGTAGTCGTCCCCGATCTTCTGCAGCCCCTTCAGTTTTTCGCCTTTTTTATAGTAATAGGTATATGTTTTCCCATCCTTATGGGTTTCATTCACAAACCCGCTGAGGAGGTACATCTTTCCATCTGGCCCAAATTCGTGGATGCCTGCGCCAATTCCATAACTGTTATCTCCAACCCACATGGAGGCGTCCTTATACATCCTTCCATTTCCTGCGTTGAAGATATAATAGTCTTCCCCGATTTTCTGGAAGCCTTTGGCGATGGCGTAATTGCTATAGTGATAAGTATTCCCATTCACCGTGGCGAAACCATCCTTGGCTAGATAGCCATCCGGGCCGGCATAATACCAGCCGGATCCTAAAGAGCATCCATCCTGCCCGGTGGTGGAATCCACATAGACCCCTTCGTTTACAGCTAATTTTCCTAACGTGCCGGAAAATACAATCCCTTTGTCCGTCTGGATTAAGCCATAGAAGGTCTTCCCCTTGCTGTCCGCATAATAAAGGGAGCCTTGATAGGTAAAGATCCCGCTGCAGACCCCTGTCATAAGGCCGGTGGTTTCATCGAAATGGTACCAGGTAACATCTTTTACATTCGTGGTAACCGTATGCGCGTTGCCATATGCCACATGCTGCTGCGCATCAATCCAGTAAGTCCCTTCTGAAAGTGTTACGAACTGCCTCCACAAATCACGTCCGGCAACATTGTACCGGGTGCCTGTCCCATCGGAATAAAACGCGCCTCGCACCAGTTTCCCTGTTCCATCAAAGGTATAGTCCAATCCATTGATTTCGGTTTCCCCAGTTGCTGCCTTATGGGATACCGGGTCAAAATAGTAATAATAAGATTTCCCGCTGTCCTTGTCCTCGATGGACTGCCAGCCGGTTACCAGCTCTCCTGCCCGGGAATAGTAATAGGATCCATCCTTCTCAAAAATCCCGGTTAATTTTTCCGTGCAGGAGCCATCTGTCCCCAGGCCATACCAGAACGTACCGCTCTCCCCATTCGTAAAGCTTGGAAGTTCCTGGACACCGGTAAGGGCTTTTCCATTTTCATCATAATATTTCCAGACGCCGTCCTCGTATTCCCAGCCCTGCTTCAAATCCTTCTGCAGTTCAAAAGAGTCATTAAACGCGGCCACTTCATTGGGGAAATGGGCGCCATAATCCCCGGCCTGGTTCCCGCTGTTATCGTAAGGATAAAGGCCATATTTTTCCTGGTATTCGGTCTGGGAAGCCAGGGATTTTAAAACATGGAAATGCGCGTAGATATCATAGGATGCGGTCCCGCTAAGGTTGCAGGATAAGAACCCGTCATCCGACCAGGATGCGTCACTGTCCGGCGTAAGCTTCAGCCCGCTTAACACGCAGATCGGGTTTGCCGTAGCCGGGTTCACCGGCTCGCTCTGCGTGACAAACCCCATCTTGATCGTAAGCTTGTTCCCGTCTACCATCGCGGAATCCAGGCGGAAGAAATCATTTACCAGCTTCAAGTTACTGGTGTCCACCGTAAACCCGTCGGGAATCGTGATTTCCACCGTGACCGTGGTAAGGGGCGAGATCCTTTCTGCCAGCTGCAGCATGAAATCCCAGGCCGTCTTCCCTTTCTGGTCTCCTCCCGGAAGCATATACAAAAGCCCTGACAGCTTGTCCGGGATCGGGACTTTCGACATATCCACCGCAAAGGTATAATTTGCCGTCCCGGCGGCATCCCTGCTCTGCAGGATATACCTTGCCTCGTCCGGGTCGTAAGTGGAATCGTCTACCGAACGCTTCCATGCCAGAAGGCCGCTGGAATCCTTCCCGTCTGCCGTGTTGAAATCAAATTCTGCCTCATTGGGCTGGTACATATAAACCGTAATCTTTGCTGCCGTATCCAGCGCTTTATTTATGGCTGATGTCTGTGCGGTAACGGCGGCCGCACTTTCGCTCTGCCCTGCCGCAATGGATTCCTGGTAGGCTTTCAGGTATTCGCTGTTTACCGTATCGGAAAATTCAGACAGCTTGCAGGTTAAAACCGCCCCGATGGTCAACGTCCTAAGGGAACTGCCTGCTGCCGGGGTAAACGCAAAATCCTGGATGGACCCCGCCTCCGGATAGTCATAAACCAGCTCGGTCTTTGTGGTGTTTACTTCTTTCCCGTCCACCGTGCCGATGGAAGTTAACGACTGTTTCAAATAGCCGAAAGTGACGTCCTTGCTATTGATTTTTACGGAATTTCCATTGTATGTCGCTTCTAAGGGCAGTTCGGAAGATGCTCCATATACCGTGCTCAGGCTGTCTTTGGTAAACTTTAACCCCGTCGGTTCTACGACATGGACCGTCTTGGAACCCAGCACTGTCCCATCAGAAGATACCAGCTGGATTTTCTCATCCCCAAGGGCAGAAGCTGTAAATACCCCGTCATCAGACACACTACCCAACGTCTCATCAGACAGTTTCCAGCTTGTCCCTTCCGGAAGGGCAATGCTCCCGCCTGTCGCCGTGGCGCCGGCCGCTTTGACGGAAAGGCTGGTCCCTACGGTCAGGTAATCATAATCAGCGGATAATACCGCATGGTCAAACACATTGGACGGCTTGGCGGTGGAAACCACCATCAAAGATGAGCTGACAGACCGCTCATAACCATCGGACGGGCTGTTTACGACGGAAATAGAGTCCGCCCCTTCCGCTTTCGACGCGAAGGTGCTGGACCCGCCTCCATCCAGGTTTATCGCCGATACGCAGCCCGCGTCCAGCATGATCTGCGCGATCTCTTCCGGGCTTCCTCCCGCGGAATACGGTTCCTGCCTCCCGTCCAATACCATCATGACGACTTTCCCGTCATAGGTAATGCCGATGCAGGTCCGGGAAACCCGGTTGGAAGTATAAGTATCCGAAGGCGTGACAGCAATTTTTCCGTCTTTCACCAGCCAGGTGGCACCACCCACCGCTTCCTGGATGTTATCTTTGCAGGAATCCCAGTCGGAGGAACTGCCAATCATGGCGCTCCCGTCCTTTAAGATCGCGAAGAAATTTTCATCCCCCGCTCCATGATACTGGGTCCCTCCCATTACCAAGGCGCCGGCAGGAACGCCATTGCTCATGTTGTAAAAATCCGCGTTGATCCCTGCCACCACATTGTAATTTTCAATATAGGACGCCGCATCACTGGCATCGGAATGCTTCTTCTGGGCAGCCTGCATCTGTTCCGATACCCTCTGCATACCCCAGCCGGAAGCGTCATTGTCCTTGTAATTGGCATAAATATGCACGTCACTGCGGGTAATGTCCGCTGTCGCAAGATAATAGGCAATCTGCTTGCCGTCTGTAGTCGTCGCTTTTTTCTTTGTCTGGACAATGCCCGGCGCAAGTGTGGAAGACTCTGATGAGAAAACGGAATAATAAGAGGTTTCCCCTTCCTCATGCAAGGTATAGTACAAATAATCCGCAAACGCGTAGCAGCAGGCAGTCCGGATGTCCGCGTTTACGCCGCTGGACAAATAGGACCCTTCCAAGGTTTTAATCCCCTCGTTTGCAGAATAGGTATCCGATACCGCCTGCCTGATTTCATCCTTCGTGGTTTTCCCGGAGAAGCGGTGTTCCAGGAAATAACGCACCCGGATCTTGTCCGTCAGGTTCGCCGTAAAATAGTTTTGAAAAAGGGAGCTCAAAGAAGAGGAACTGCCCATGTTCTGCAGGATGTAATAAGCGTCCAGGTCCCCGTACAGGTCCGTCTGGGTGAAGGAATGCACCTCGTCTGCCAGGGAAGCGTCTGCCGTATGAAGGAAATATTTTGAAGAGTCCGTACGGATTAAATCCGCCATTTCATCCACGGTTTTGGAAGTATCAATCCCGGTCGTCTGGACCAGCCATAACAGGTCGCATAAATCTCCCGCCCAGCTCCCCAGATCTCCTGTATCCTGGTTCTTTGTGTGATAATACATGTCCATGCATCCGAACATGTGCCCGAAATCCACGGTATCCCCGTTGGGAAGGGTAAAGACTTCGATATTACGCAGGGAAGAAGCCTGGGTGCTGTTTTCCTGGTCCTGCTGCGCTACATAAGAAACGAAGGAAGTGTTTTCTTCCCCGCAGAATGTCATCCAGGCGGAGGTCGTATATCGTTCCACGCCGGTGCGGATATAATTGATGATCAACGCATCTGCATCTTCCCCGCTGTGCTCACTGACATAAGAAGCGGCATAGGTTTCCAGCTGCGTAAGGTCCGTCAGGAAATCCGAATAAGAGGATACGCTGCCTTCTTCCGCCTCGGAATCCTCAGAGGTATCCGCAGCGGTATCCTCGGAGCCCTCCGAACTGTCCTGCGTCTGCGAATCCTGGGCATCTGTCTGTGACCCGCCGGCTGCATCTGTATCCGTAGAGGATTTCCCTGCCTCCTGGGAACTGGATGACCCATCTGTGGAATTCGTGGCACCTGTGTCTGTCCCCGTGCCACTTCCCGCATCGCCGGCTTCCCCGGCTCCCTGTGTGCTGCCGCTGTCCTGCGCCGCAGCCGTATCGGAAGCGGTGCCTGCCTGGCTTCCAGCGCTTTCCGCCATGACCGCCACCGGGCCGTCAAAAACAGAAAGGCACATCAATAACGCCAGTATCCACGCCGCGATCCTGCCCGCCTTCCTTTTTCCCATATAGTCCCCTTCCTTCTCAAAACCTGGCATGGTTTCTGAAAACCAGGTAAAACTCTAAAAGCCTGATAATGCTTTTGAAAATCCAATAAAACTTCAGAACCCCCATCAGCCTTCGGAAAAACGATAGAGTTCATTAAACCGAACTACTTCTGAAAAACCGATAGGGTTCCGAAAAGCCGGATTGCTTCTGGAAAACCGATAAAGTTCAGAAAAGCCGGACTGCTTCTGGAAAACCGATAGGATTCCGAAAAGCCGGACTGCTTCTGGAAAACCGATAGGATTCCGAAAAGCCGGACTGCTTCTGGAAAACCGATAAAACTTCTGAAACGGATATTCCACCCGAAATGATTTCCGAGGTGAAATATCCGTCCATCAGTAACTTATCCTATTTCCGCGCAGCCTATCCTATTTCTGCATTTTTCCGTCCGCGCCAAAGTAATACATGCCGCCGGCAATCCCATACTCATTCTCGCCGGCCACCCACATAGTGGCGTTGGTGTACATCATCCCGCTGCTGCGGTTGAACATGTAATAGTCATCACCGATCTTGGTAAAGCCTTTTACTTTGACATTGTCTTTGTAGTAGTATGTATAAGTTTTCCCATCTTTATGGGTTTCGGTAGCAAACCCATTCCGGAGCTGCAGTTTCCCGTCCGACCCGAACTGGTACATGCCACCTGGGAGCCCATAGGAATTGTCCGGTACCCAGAAAGTGCCATCGTGATACATCATCCCGCTGCTGGAATTGAACAAATAGTAGTCATCCCCTATTTTCGTAAAGCCTTTTTTCAAAGTCCCTTTTTCATAGTAATAGGTATACTTTCCTACCTGTACAAAGCCGTCCAAGATCAATTTCCCGTCGGAATCAAACTCGTATTCGCCTTCCGAAATCCCAAGGTTATTGGTCTTGGTCACCCAGTACTTCCTGCCGCGGATGATCTCGCCGGTGGAAGTCCTGGCATAATAATAGCTGCCATTTATCTTCAGGAGGCCTTCCCCGACCTTGATCCCGTCGATGTAATAGAACTTGGAGCCATCCCCGTCGCAGATCCCGTTCTTCGAGGTATCCGCGTCATGTTCGATGATGCCGTCCTTATCAAATTTGTACTGGTAGCAGGGGAGCCTCAGCCCGTTGTTCTTCTCTACCTTGTAATTTCCGTCCTTGACGGCTTTCCCGTCACTGCCAAAGTAGTAATAGAGCGTCTGCCCGTCCCGGGTTACCTGCTTCAGCCCCGGATATTCCTCAATAATCCCGCTGTCCAGCCAGTAGGTATCATCACCTGTGGTATAAACGCCGGACTGGCCTTCCTGGAAAACGCCTTCGCTGTCAAAAACGCACCTGGCCTCTTCGCTGCCGCCTTCCGGCACGATCGAATAGATCCCAGTCACGACATAGCCATCCTGGTCAAAATAGTATTTGTTTGAGTCAATCGTTGCCCAGGAAGAATGATAAGCAATCTCGCCGTCCTGGTAATACGTTTTCCCCCTGCTGTCTGTCAGCCAGCCGTTCTCTAGCTTCCACTGGGCATACAACGTAAGGTCTCCGGAAAGGGTGGCACCTACGGCTGCCTGGTCCGCATATGCTGTCCCTGTGCCGTCGGCAGAAGTATTCCAGCCTGCGAAAGAATAATTTTCTCTGGTAAATGCATTCGCGTTAAGGGACGCGTCTACTCCGGAAGCAAAGGACTGGGCGTCCATCTCGCCGGTTCCACCGTTGGCGTCAAAGGTGACCTTATAGGTATACAAAGATGCCCTTGTAAACTGCGCTGTATAGGAAGCGTTTCCTGTTACCTCTGCAAGATCCGGGCTCCATCCGCTGAAGGTGTAGCTGAAGTTTGCATCACTTGCCTTTGTGGGGGTTGCCCCTGTATAAGAAGGCGTTTCGCCATATTCCAGCTCGTCACTTTCCAGCTCTGTCCCGTCCGCGTTCACCCAGGTAATGGTGTACTTGTTCACGTCCTGGTCAAACTGTGCGACATAAGTAACATCTCCTGTTACTTCCGCGATGTCCGTCTTGGTACCATCTTCCGCTACCGCTTTCCAGCCGGAGAAAGTGTAGGAATACTGCGCGTCCCCTTCCTTCGTCGGAGTTTCCCCGCTATAGGCAGGCATTGTGCCATATTCCACTTCTTCCGTCTTTATTTCGGTGCCGTCTTCATTCTCCCAGGTCACCTTGTATTTATTGACATCTGCCTGGTAGGTGGCGGTATAAGTCGTATCACCCGTTATGGCGTCCACTGCCGGCGTCCAACCGATAAAGGTGTAGGTATACTGCGCGTCAGCCGCCTTCGTAGGCGTCTCACCTGTATATTCCGGCGTGGCCCCATAGGGGACATTTTCCTCCTTCTGGAGCTGCGTCCCATCGTCATTCTGCCAGGTAACCGTATAGGAATTGACGCTTTCGGTATAAGTCGCGGTATAGGTTGCATCTGCTGTCACGGTTGTAATGTCAGACTGCGTGCCGTCTTCCGCGATGGCTTTCCAGCCGGCAAACGTATAGCTGTGCTCCGCGTCGCCTTCTTTCGTAGGCGTGTCGCCGGAATAGCTTGGCGTTGCGCCATAATCCAGTTTTTCAGTCTTTAAGACGGTGCCGTCTTCATCTTTCCAGGTAACCGTATACTGGTTGGTGGTCCTGGTATAAACAGCCTTGTAAGAGATGTCCCCGGTAACCGCGCTTACATCCGGCGTCCATCCGCTGAACGTGTAAGTGTACTGGGCATCTGCCGCCTTCGTTGGGGTCGCGCCGTCATAAGCCGGGGTAGTGCCGGCTTTGACATCTGTGTCTGTTTCCAGGACGGTCCCATCCTCATCCAGCCAGGTAACGGTATAAGAAACCTGCGTGCCTCCCCACGTCCCGCTTACATAAGAAATGGTATCTCCTGCTTTTGCGGATGCTGTTTCGGTATAGGTCCCATCCGCGTTCAAAAGTTTCGCCGGCGTAATCGCGATCTGATGGTCCGTCACGCTGCTGTAGCTCTGGGTATACTGGTGGGTTACAGTCTCCGTACCGGGAGTCCCGGACTGGACATACTGCCCGGCGCCGGATGAACAGATTGCCGCACCTTTATCGGTAGTATAGATGCTGCCTTCTGCTGTCAGCGAGCCGTCCACCGTAATCCTGGCATCGGCAAGGTCGGCATCTGTCCTGTTATATGTCTTGCTGGGAGCGTAAGCCACCGGATAAAATTTCTTTGTAATAGAATAATTGCCCCAGTCATCCCCGTCATAGACATATAGGCTCTTTCCGCTGGCTACATCCAGATCGCCATTTTCCGCAATATTGACTTCCACGCCGGGAAGGAGGGATGCGGACTGGTTCACGGTCAGTTTCCCACCGGAAGCAATGTTGATGGACATATTATTGGTGATTGGGAGGACATAGCTGGAAGAATCCACTGATATTCCCATAAGGCTCAGCTTCAAGCTGTTCAATTCCGCCGTCCCGTTAATATCGTAGATCGTCCGGTCCGTAGAACCGTCATAGCTCTTGGTCAGGCTGCCGGAATCAATCTTGAACATGCCGTCATCACCGATGAGCGCGATAGCAGTACCAAAAGTCCGCCTCGAGGCATAGATTCCTGTATAAACGTTTTCCTTTGCGCCGGCTTCCAATGTCAATGCCGACTCGATATTCTGTATGAAATACTGGCTGAAGGGGAACACCTGGTTGCTCATACCCATGGTTGCTGACCCACCGCGGAAATCCGCGATCTGGAACCATTCATAAACAGCCGCGCCAGACTGCGCCGTAACTGTGCCAGGACCGGATACAAAGCCCCAGGCATAAAGGTTGCCTCCATTTTCAATATTGATCGAACTGCCCTGCTCCAGCTGCACTTGTCCATACGCTCCGGACATCCTGCCGGAATCAGAGCCTATTGCTGACCGGTACTGGCCACCCACGCTGATGGCGCCATCTACCGTCAAAGAAGTGCCCTGCGCCAGGGTCAGCCTCCGGTATTCATTTTTTGCTGATGTTGTACTACCGCTGTCCAGCACTTTTGGTGTCGCTGCATACAAAGTACCTGCAGCGTCAAAGGGGATCAGGAGGGTGATCCCTGCCGGAATCGTATAAGATCCGCTGATGCTGCCGCTATTGGTAAGCGTAATTTTCGTAACCTTATTCGCCTGCGCATACTGGACTGCTTCCCCCAGGTCTGCAAATGCCTGTCCTCCCGCATCAAAAATGGCAGCCGTCGAAGGAGCAAATTTGGCTGTCACCACGCTGTCTGCTGTAATGTACAAAGAAGCTGTCGCATTCGTTGAAAGGTATTTTCCAGAAGTCTCGTTATACCATCCCAGAAACTGATACCCGTCATCCGGAGTCGCTACCAGGCTGTATGCTGTCAACGAGCTATTTGTCATTTCCTGGTCTGTTTCTACCTTTGTACCGTTTATGGTATAGCTTCCGTTTTCTGCCGGCTTGAAAGTGGTCTTGACCTGTTGGTCCGTTATCAGCTGGATTCCACTGATCTGGATCGTAGTAGTATAAGCCTTATTTTCATTAGATTTGATATAAATCGTAGTCGAGGCATTTGGATCCAATTCTTTTGTATATGACCCGCTGCTGTCTGCATCGGTGCTATCTATCTGGACCGTGCCACCATTCTTCGTAACCGCATAAGAGAACTGCAAAGTGGCCTTTGTAGATTTCTTATTGGTAATCGTCAATGTAGAATTATAGTGGTCTGTACCACATGTGCCTGTTACAGAGGTTACGGAACCCATGATGAAGGTACCAGACGCGGACCATGCATCCGTAGCAGTCCCCGAATAGCTGAGCCCGATCTCGCTGTCTCCCAGCCCAGCCACCGTCCCACTAGTTGCCGCAAATGCCGTAACCCCGGCAAGACCGGAAACCGGCACCAGGGTAACCGCCATTAAGACGGCTAATACTACTGTGACGAACCGCCGCCACACTTCTTTCATTTCTTTCATCTACACCACTCCCCTTCTTTCAGCTTTTCTTCCTAGTCAGGTTCTTTTTCTTTCTTCTATTTCTTCCATTATTTTTTTCTTTATCCTGGTTTCCCTTAATCTGTATATAAAAGCTGATGCCGATGCAGAAGGAAAGGGCTGCCCATAAATGCCCCAGATGGAACAGCAGACCACTGTCGTCATATCGGAAAAATTCACAGATAAACCGGAAAATCCCGTAAGACATCATATAAGCCGGATAAATGATCCCTTCTTCCGATATTCCTCTGCTTTTCCCTTGAACGGGATAGGTTCCGCTGTTTCTACCCTGTATCAAATGCGCCCTGCTATTTTTTTCTGCCATCGGATGCGTTCCATTTTTTCCATCCTGCATCGGATATATTTCCGGCAGCTTCCGGACGATCCAGACCATCAGGATGATGTAGTAAACAATCTCCGCCTGCCTCGTGGGCCATCTGAAATGTGTCCCGGGAATATATAGCCCATAACAACATCCAGTAATGAGGCAGTTGACCCTTGCGCACATGATGACAAAGACCATGCAGATCGTCCCATAATCAAAGATTGCTTTCGGTTTTGCGCGGACGATTTTTGCCAAAAGGTAAAAATAAACCGGCATAAAGAACACGCCTCCAAACAGGCTCATGTTCCCCAGGTCTTTTGGCTGGAACCCGGATTCCGCAAACGCGAAAGCCTTGACGCAGATGACGCCCCATGCAGTCAAAATGACTGCCGCAGGTATCGCAGTTCCCCAGGAAAGATGGAATTTTTCTTTATGTGCCACCATCCAGCAATAGGTGAAGATGGTGCCTGCCAGCAGCAATACCAGCAGCGAATGTTCCAAAACCCATTCCATTACTTATAAACCCTCGTACTCTAACCCCATCTATTTTTGTCTTTCTATTTTTCCTTCTATTAATAAAGTCCTCTACAGCAAGGGGAAAAATCCCTTCTCTCAAGTAAAAAAGTCACCCGCAAGTAAAAAGACCCTTTCTCTCAAACGAAAAAACCTTGTCTCTCAAACGAAAATATTCCTTCTCTCAAAAAGCCTCTTTTTCTTTCCGGCTCTTTACCACCTTAGCCGGGTTCCCAACCGCAATGGAATATGGTGATATGTCTTTCGTCACAACTGAGCCAGCGCCGATAATACTATGGCTCCCGATATGGACTCCGGGCAGGATCATCACCCGGTCCCCGATCCAGCAGTCATCCCCTATCACCACTGGGAGTTCTTCTCCAAACCCCTGTTCCATCATCGGGATATCGGTCCTGGAAAACGCATGGTTCCTGGTAATGATCGTGACATCTTCCCCCATCATCACATGGCTGCCAATCTCACAAGTTCCATATATCTTTGCGTTGACGCCGATGCCGGAGAAATCTCCCAGCGAGACACGCGGCGAGAAAATCGCGTTTTTTTCTATATTTACATGGCGTCCGCAGTGTTTCAGCATCAACTTCCCGCAAAACCCGCGCAGCCTTTTCTGCCCTACCTTTACCGAGCTATAGGAAGGCGGCAGATGCTTTGCGATGGAATAATAAAGGACGCCTCCGATTTTCCTTTTAATTTTCCGTGCTTGTTCCTGATTCATCACTTGATACGAATCCTTGTATATTGCGGATCTGGTCCAACAGGTCGTTGACGCCGCCCTGCAGGTCATTTACCTGCTTCGTTTCGTCCTCCGACCAGGAAGGATCCGCCTCTATTTCACTGATTTCCAGATAAACGGAGATTTCATTTCCATCCTGATCCGGGAGGTATCCGACGTAATACCCGTCCTGCTGCCCGCCGAAAACCAGGGTGAACAGCGTAACCTTGTCATTTCCTACTTTGCTGTCAAACTCGATGGATCCGGTATTTCCTGAAAGGTCTTCCTTGGTCTCCACGGAATCTCCCCATTCCTGCGGCAGAGAAAGCTCTCCCACCGGGGTTTTAATTGTTTTGGCTTCCGCGTTCCCGCTTTCCCCAGGGTCAGAAGAAACCGCTTGGGAGGACGCCGCGTTTGCGGATTCCTGTGCCCCCTCCCTATGATGGCTCCGGTTCCAAGCCACAAAAACCGCAATCGCCACCACGACGGCAAGGGCCGCCAGGCATATTGCAACGGTCGCTTTTTTCTTTCCTGCCTTTCCCTTGTTGTCCGTTGGTGTTTCCATCTTCTTTATTCCTCCCCACATTTTTTCGTCAAAACATTTTTTGCTTTTACCCACTGCTTATATTGGTTTCCCAGCATATGGATGTCGCTGCCCAGGTAACGCACATAACCTGCCTTAGCCCATTGGATGCATTTCTTCCTTTTCCGCCTGCTGCAGACGCCTTCCGCGTTTAACTGCAGGCAGAACCCGTCTTCTGCCAGCTGGTCTATGTAATCTGGCGGGTATCGGTCTACATGGGCGAGCACGACCTGGATATCTTCCCTCTCCTGGAGGCTGTAAAGCGTCTCCCAAAGATCCTCCGGCCAATCGTAAAAGGGCATTTCCAAAAGGAGCTCGTTGGTCCCCTGCCGGCACAGCCTTTCCAGGCCATCGAGCCTGTCCAAACCACTGCAAATCAGCACTTCCGCACCGAGCTTGACCTCCGGAAGCCCCTCTCCTAAATGGGGAAGGAGCTGCTGGTACGAGTCCTCCCTCCTTGACAGGAAGGAGCCGGCGCTTTCCTTATCCGGATAGAAATGGGAGGTCGCGATGATTGTATGGACTCCGGCCGCCCCTGCCATTTCCAGCTGCTTCAATGAGACCTGGAGGCTATTGCTCCCGTGGTCGCAATTTGGCAGGATATGCGCATGATAGTCCAGCGTAAAATCAATCATCTTTGTCCTTTGTCATCCCAAGCTGCAGAAATATTTCCCAGTCCTCTTGTGTCCGGGAGCCACCTCTGTCCTTTGTATCCTTACTAAAGCCCAAACCTTTGCATGCAGAATTGGTTTCCCTCTTTGTGTCAGGAATCGGTCTCAATTCCTCCTACAATAAGGTTGTGGGTAACAGAAGACCTGGCAACCAGTCAGGATCTGCTCCCCCTTCATTGCTAAAGCTGTAGAATGGT
>CADBRV010000091.1 GCA_902797185.1 uncultured Lachnospiraceae bacterium | reverse complement strand
CTTGAATGTCCACAGTATACCACATCCTGCCGCCCATTGCCGCTTCCGGGCACCCGCTGATATCAGGTAGTAAAAACTACGGAAGGACCGGAGATAAAATCAAAAAATCCTCTGAAAACGGGTATGCGGGGACGCCCGCTGACACATCTTGCCGCATAATGCCGTGCCTCGTTTTTCGGTAGTAAAGCGGGCCGGTTTTACTACGTTCTGACTACGGAAGCTTGCCGCACACTGTCGCCCAAGACCTTACTACCGGAATTCCCGGCTCATGGTGTACATTTGAAAGAGAAGAAGAAATCTCGCAAAAGAGCGCAGAACACGGCACTTTGCGGCATCTGAGGAAGGAAATATTATATGACGAGGATACTTTTCGTCTGCCACGGCAATATTTGCCGGAGCGTGGGTGCCCAATATATCTTTCAGGACCTTATTAATAAGGAAGGGCTGGCGGAGCAGTTTTTTGTGGATTCCGCCGCCACTTCTACGGAAGAGATCGGCAATCCGATTTACCCGCCCATGCGTAAAGCCCTGGTAAAAATGGGCGTCCCGGTTGGAAGCCATACGGCCCGGCAGCTTCACAAGGCGGACTATGGAAAATATGGCCTCATTATTGGCATGGATGAGGAAAATGGGTATTATATGAAGCGGATCTTAGGCGAGGACCCGGAGGGAAAAGTCCATTACCTTATGGAGTATACGGATACGCCGGATAAGAAGATCGCGGACCCCTGGTATACGCGGGAATTTTCGCTTTGCGCGGGCCAGATCGAAAAAGGCTGCCGGGGCCTGCTGGAATACCTGCGGGACAGGGATTCCTTTTCCGGCTGAATCCCCGGGATCCGGCTGGCTGCCCTGAGATTTTGGGGTATCCGGGATTCGGAAAAAGGACAGCAGATACAGAAAGGACAACAATGGGCATCCAGCCGGATATCTGGGGATATGCAGCTGCCGTTTATGGGAGAAAAGAGGGCAGACCTTATGATTATTAATACCGGGCAGCGCACGGACATCCCGGCTTTTTACAGCAGGTGGTTTTTGAACCGGCTGAAAGAAGGCTATGTCCTGGTGCGGAACCCCTACAATATGAACCAGGTGACCCGGTACCGGCTGTCCCCGGACGTGGTGGATTTGATCGGGTTCTGCACGAAGGACCCCGGTCCCATGCTGCCTCATCTGGACGCTTTGAAGGAGTACGGGCAGTACTGGTTTGTGACGATCACACCTTACGGCAGGGACATCGAGCCCGGAGTGCCGGAGAAGGAAAAGGTGCTGCAGGAGTTTCGGGAGCTTTCCAAGGCAGTGGGGCGGGAGCGTGTCGCATGGCGGTACGACCCGATTTTCCTGGATGAAACTTATACCACAGGGCGCCATCTGGAATGTTTCGAAAAGATGGCGTCTTTTCTTTCGGGTTACACGCAGGCCTGCGTGATCAGTTTCATCGACCTGTATGCCAAAGTGCGGAAAAATTTTCCCCAGGCGAGGAGCGTGTCCAAAGAGGACCGGCTTTTCCTAGGAAAGGAAATGGTGCGCATCGGGGAAAAATACGGCATGGTGATAAAGCCCTGCGCCGAAGGGCAGGAGCTTGCCGCTTTTGGGGCGGACTGCAGCGGGTGCGCGACCATCCGGACTTATGAAAAGGCTTTGGGGTGCCATCTTTCGGTGCCCCCCTTCCAGAGTTCCCGGAAAGAATGCGCCTGTTATCTTTCCTGTGATATCGGGGCTTATGATACCTGCGGGCACCTGTGCCGCTACTGCTATGCTAACGAGGATGTGCAAGCGGTGAAACGGAGGATGAAGATGCACGACCCGGATTCGCCGTTCCTGATCGGCGGCCCGCTGCCGGGAGACGTCATCCATGAAGCGAAGCAGGAAAGCTGGAAAGACCCGCAGATGTCGATTTTTGACTTTATTTAAAGGAGGGTGATGCGGAGCTTTGTCTGAAATCAGTGTTTCAAAATTAACCTTTGGATAGGAAGGGCAGGCGGAAAATGTTTTCGAAAACGTGTCCTTCCAGATTGATACAGAATGGAAACTGGGGCTGATCGGCCGGAATGGCAGGGGAAAGACCACTTTCCTAACCCTTTTGATGGGGAAATACCCTTATTCCGGGACTATTACCTCCAAGGTGGAATTTGAATATTTCCCTTACCCAGTGGAAGACCAGCCCCGCCTTACTTTGGAGGCCATGCCGGAACTTTGGAAACTGGCAGTGGTGGGATCGGCCATACTGGGACTTTGGAAACTGGCAGTGGTGAGATCGGCCATACCGGAACTTTTGAAACCGGCAGCGGCGTAGTCATTTCTTATGTCCAGCAGGATGCCTTCGGCGTGACTGGGAGCCTTAGGGATTACGCGGAGCAGTACGGCGTGGAAGAAAGCCTGCTGATGACCCTGCTTCGGAAAATGGGCTTTGAGCGCTCCGAGCTGGAACGTAATGTCCAGGACATGAGCGAAGGACAGAAAAAGAAGGTGCTCCTGGGCAGGAGCCTTTGCCAGCAGGCGGATCTGTATATCTGGGACGAGCCTCTCAATGATATCGACATGCTTACCAGGATGCAGATCGAGGACGTGGTCTTAAAGTACCAGCCCACGCTGCTTTTTGTGGAGCATGACCACGTTTTTGAAAGAAAGATCGCCACGAAAGTGGTACGATTGTAAAGGACGGCCGGCGCCGGCAATGGGCTTCTTTGATCCGGAGAGGTTGGACCAGGCGGCCGCCGGATTTGGACAGGAAAATAGTCGGATAGAGATATGGATCTTGGGAGGAACAGAATGAAGGTTTTAATGTTGAATGGCAGCTGGAGGGAAAAAGGCTGCACGTATACCGCTTTGACGATCGTTGCGGACGCGCTGAAGGAAGAGGGCGTTGATTCCGAAATCGTTTTCGTGGGAAAAGATGCCGTAAATGGAAATATCAACGAGCTCATCAAATCCCTGAAGGAAAAATGCGCGCAGTCTGACGGCTTTGTTTTCGGGGCGCCGGTTTATTATGCTTCCCCGTCCGGAGAAATCCAGGTCGTTTTGGACAGGCTCTTTGGGGCAGCCGGGGACGAGCTGCGCTTCAAGCCGGCAGCAGTCGTGACTTCCGCCAGGAGGGCAGGCACCACGTCGACTTTGGACGTTCTGGCAAAATACCCCACGATCAACCAGATGCCGCTGGTTTCTTCCTGCTACTGGCCCATGGTACACGGCTCGGCACCGGAGGATGTGCGCAAGGATGAAGAAGGCGTGGCAGTCATGAAGACGCTGGGTAAAAATATGGCATGGCTCATCAAGAGCATCGAAGCTGGCAAGGCAGCAGGCGTAAAGCAGCCGGAAGATGTCGATAAGCCGCAGACGAACTTTATCCGGTAATAAAAAAGCCGGTCCGAAACGGGAAGGGTTTCGGGCCGGTTCTTTCTATCCTGCATGACCAGGATTATTTGTTGTTTTCAGCGGCAAGCTTTTCCAGGAATTTGTTGATGCGCATCTGGTCGGTTACGTCAGAAGCATGTACTTCCCAGTCGATATCAGCATTGCTCAGCAGCTTGTCGATGGCGATGTACTGTGAGAAAGTGGAACGAAGGTTGAAGAAGTCCGAACGGTCCGGGCTGATCAGGTATACGTTCCCGACGCAGGTATCTACCAGTTCCTGAAAATCTTTAATCTGTCTGTCTGTCTTTAATCTCATCGCGGTGTCCTTTCCTTCATTTTGAAATCCGCCATCTGTTTTTCGCAGAAAGCATCTGCCGGCCCGCCTGTTTTTACGCGTGTCCGCCGGCATCATTTTCAAACAGCAATCCAGCTGCGCAGGCATTTAGCAGCCTGCCAGAAACGGAGTCGGAGGGATTCGAACCCTCGTGCCGGTATAACCCGGCAAACGCATTTCGAGTGCGCCTCGTTATGGCCTCTTCGATACGACTCCTTATATGGTTCCGCCTGGAGTTGGCAGAAAGAAAGCCGCCGTCTGCAAAGCAGGCCACGACACATCCGCAAATTTAGTATAGCATCTTTCCCAAGGGGCTGTCAAAGAAATCTGACACTTTGGAGGCTGCACGCTGCAGCATGGAAAAACAGGCTTTTCCATGGTGGGAAGCCCTGGCCGTAAGCCTGCGGAAGGCATCTCTGCGGTCAAAGAAAGTGCAGGTTTCCTCCGCCGTAGTGTGCCGCATGGCGGCGCGCCTGCCCGCGCTTCCAGCGCCCTTTTGCATAGCGTTCCTTTTCTTTCCTTTACAGTGTATGGTATAATCTAAATTGATATTTTGGGCTCATATACCTACCGCCCTATGAAACTGAGAGGGGATTTTCATGTCCTATGTAGCACTTTACCGGAAATTCCGGCCCCAGACCTTTGAAGAAGTGCGGGGGCAGGATGCGATCGTCGCCACCTTGAAAAACCAGATCAAGGCGGACCGGATCGGGCATGCTTACCTGTTCTGCGGGACCAGGGGCACCGGAAAGACATCCGTTGCGAAAATTTTTGCGAAAGCCGTCAACTGCGAGCATCCGGTGGATGGCAGCCCCTGCGGGGAATGTGCCAGCTGCCGCGCCATCACGGAAGGTTCTTCCATGAACGTGGTGGAGATGGATGCCGCCAGCAACAACGGCGTAGATGATGCCCGGAGCCTGAAGGAGCAGGTGGCCTATCCTCCTACGGATGGGAAATACCGGGTCTTCATCATCGATGAGGCGCACATGCTTTCTATCCCCGCGTTTAACGCGCTTCTAAAAACCATTGAGGAACCGCCGTCTTACGTAATTTTTATTTTTGCTACGACAGAGGCAAACAAGATCCCGATTACGATCCGCTCCCGCTGCCAGCGGTATGACTTCCGGCGGATTTCCAGCCGGGTCATCACAAAGCAGCTAGAGGACCTTGCCAAAAAAGAAAAGGTGGAAGCGGAGCCAAAGGCGTTAGCTTACATCGCCAAAAAGGCGGACGGCTCCATGCGTGATGCTTTGTCCCTGCTGGACCAGTGCGTCGCCTTTTACCTGGGGCAGCCCCTGACCTACGAGCATGTGCTGGACGTCCTGGGCGCCATGGAGACGGATACTTTCCATAAGCTCTTTGGCGAGATCAAAGAGGGCAATGTTTCCGGGGTGCTGAAAATCGTAAATGAAGTGGTCATGCAGGGCAAAGACCTGGACCAGTTCGTGACGGAGCTTTTGGAATACCTGCGGAGCCTGCTTTTGGTCAAAAGCGGGGCGGACGTGGAAGAGCTGCTGCAGACTTCCCAGGAAGGGCTGGAACAGCTGAAGGAAGATTCCGAAGGCGTAGAGGAAGAGCAGCTTTTGCGGTGGATCCGGATTTTCTCTGAATTGTCGAACAAAATCCGTTATTCCACCACCAAGCGGGTGCTGGTGGAAGTGGCGTTGATCAAGCTTTGCAAGCCCCAGATGGAGCGCTCTTATGACAGCCTCCTGGACCGCATGGACCGGATGGAGGAAAAATTAGAGAAAATATCCCGGCAGGGGGTTTCCTTATCCAAGGAACAGATAGAGCTCCTAAAACAGGCGAAAGGCCTGGTGGCAGAAGGAAAAGCCCTGCAGGAAGGGGAGGGATCCCCGGACGCTTCCGGCGCTGCGGCACCGGCGGCACCAAAGAAAAAGCCCATTCTGCCGGATGCCGTGCCAGAAGAGGTGCAGCAGGCAGTGGCTAATTGGAAATCCATTGTCCGCAGCCTTCCGGAACCGGAGAGGAGCTATTTGTCTTCGGCAAGGCTTTCCCTGGGCGGGGAAAACCGCCTGCAGGTGGTCTGCGCGGACAGCATGGCCTGCGGGTTTATGCGTTCCGGCACCGAGCATATCGGCAGGCTGGAAGAGGAAATTGAAAAGGCAGTAGGCAAACACGTCCAGGTGCAGATCGAAGAACTGAAAGAAGGAGAGGACTTCGACCGCAATTACATCAACCTGGAAGACATTATTCACGCAGATATAGAAGTGGAGGACTAAACAATGGCAAAAAGAGGTGGATTTGGCGGAGGCATGCCGGGCAACATGAACAACCTGATGAAGCAGGCCCAGCGGATGCAGCGGCAGATGGAAGAAGCTTCCAAGGAAATGGAAGCCAAGGAATTTTCCGCCACTGCCGGCGGCGGGGCAGTGGAAGTGACGGTTTCCGGCAAAAAGGAAATCCTGAAGGTTACGCTGCAGGAAGAAGTCGTGGACCCCGATGACGTGGAAATGCTGCAGGATTTGATCGTGGCGGCCACCAACGAGGCGCTTCGCAAAGTAGACGAGGCAAACCAGCAGACCATGTCCAAGTTTACCGGCGGGCTGTCCTTTTAACGGGCCGTGCTTATAGAAAGCACTTAGATAAATAAAGAGAGATGGAATATTACAGCAAACAGATCGGCGACTTGATCGCGGCGCTTTCCCACCTGCCGGGCATCGGTTCGAAAACAGCCCAGAGGCTGGCTTTCCACATCCTTTCCATGCCAAAGGACCAGGTGGCGCATCTGGCGAAAGCCATTACAGATGCCAGGGAAAACGTCCGCTACTGCAAGGAATGCATGACGCTGACCGACGAGGAGCTGTGCCCGATCTGCCGCAATCCGAAACGGAACCACAGGCAGATCATGGTGGTGGAAAATCCCAGGGACCTGGCTGCTTATGAAAAGACCGGGAAATACGAGGGAGTCTACCATGTCCTCCACGGGGCGATCTCGCCCATGAACGGCATCGGGCCCGGCGACATAAAACTTAAGGAACTGATGGTCCGCCTTCAGAAAGAAGATATTGACGAAGTCATCATCGCCACCAACTCCTCCCTGGAAGGGGAAACGACCGCCATGTACATCAGCAAGCTGGTGAAACCTTCGGGGATCAAGGTGACCAGGATCGCCAGCGGCGTGCCGGTGGGAGGCGACATCGAATATATTGATGAAGTGACGCTGCTGCGTGCCCTGGAGGGCAGGACGGAACTATAAAGGACAGACGCCGCATTCCCAATCGTCCTATGTCATCGCTTTACAGGCGAGACATTACGGGTAAGCCACGCCATGCAAATTCGCACTCTGTGCGAAGGCGTGGCCTACGTCATCACCTTTCAGGCGATGACATAAGACGATGCGGCTAGCGCATCGCAAGGAATCTTCCCGCTGAAGCGGGCCCCTCCTTACGATATAAGAGAAAAGAACCATGAAACAAAAGAAGCAAACCAGGATACTGCACAACCTAATCCGGAAGGTGCTGCCGTTTTTCTTAATGATGGCGGTGGCGCTGGCAGCCTTCCCCACCAGCAGCTTTGCGGCTGAGGGACAGTGGCCTTCGGACCCGGATACGGTGGGACCGTCCATGATCGTCATGGACGCGGACACAGGCACGATCCTATATCAAAAAAACGCAGACCAGCAGCTTTATCCGGCGTCCATCACCAAGATCATGACGGCGCTGGTGGCGCTGGAAAACTGCAAGGACCTGGGCGAGACGGTGACTTTTTCCGAGGAGGCCGTTTACAACACCTACGGGTCCAGCATCGCCAGGGACGTGGGCGAGCAGATGACCATGGAGCAGTGCCTTTACGCCATGATGCTGGCATCTGCCAATGAATGTGCCTACGCCATTGCCGAACATGTGGGAGGCAGCCTGGACAACTTTGTGGCGATGATGAACCAGAAAGCGCAGGAGTTGGGATGCACGGGCACCCATTTTAACAACTCCTGCGGCCTGCCGGACCCGGACCATTACACGACGGCCCATGATATGGCACTGATCGCCCGGGCGGCATGGCAGAACCCGGAATTTCGGACTTTGTGTGGCACGGGGACTTACACGATCCCTGCCACCAACAAGCATTCCGAGGAGACGCTGCTGCAGAACCACCATTTAATGCTGTTCCCGTACCAGGGTGTGCAGGATTACCTGGAAAGCTACTGCCTGGGCGGCAAGACGGGTTACACCGATGAAGCCCAGTATACGCTGGTGACTTATGGACAGAAAAACGGCATGACATTGATTACAGTGGTCATGAACGAATCCGACAAGGCGGACCAGTATACAGACACCAATTCGCTGATGACGTATTTCTTTGATCACTTCAAGGACTGGAAGCTCAAAGATTATGAGACGAACCTGGGAGGCGGCGGGGATTCTTTTTTCGATACGGACGCCGGTGTCTTCCTTCCGGATGACCGGCTTTACCACCTGGAAGATACGGACGCGGACGTGATCCTGCCCAACGGGGTGGACTTTTCCGAGGCGGACCGGAGCTTTTCCCTTTCCGACGCGGACGGCACCACGGGGACGGTAAATTATACCTATGACGGGAGAGACGTGGGGAACGCCACCATTTCGCTGAATACTTCCGCCGCGGACGCCGCTACCAAGGTGGTGGACCAGATCAGCCAGTACAGCGCGGCAAACCAGGCGGAGGAAGATGCCCAGCAGCCTACAACCACAAAGGGAAAGATCGCGAAGTTCTTTTCCAAGGTAAAAGACGGGCTGAAGGAAATCTGGTGGGGCATCCAGGATTACGGCGCGATGCTGGTAAGCATGGTAAAAGACTTTGAAAAAGGCGATATTATCCTGCAGGATATCCTGGTCCTGGCCGGCACGGCGTTTGTCGTTGGGTTCCTGGTTTCGCTGGGCGTGCACCATTCCCATAAAAAGCGCCGCAGGCAGCGCAAAGAGAAGGACGGGAAAAAGCCGCAGCAGAAGAAGCGCAGGAAGAATGATTAAAGGCTGGACCCGCTTCATGGGCTTCGGACAATGAGAACGCTGAAAGCAGCAAAGCAGGAAGCCGGTTTACGGATTTTGGATCCGGATCCTGCGGGAACGGCAAGAAAGGGGCCAGGATTGGATTCCGAAAGAAACACCGCTGAAGTGGCAAAGGCTGGGATAAAGATCGTATGGATGAAAGAAGACCACAGAAAACAGAAGATCTTTGGGCACCTGGGACGGGGCTGGACGACAGGCTGGAAGCGTATGCGGACAGTGGCTTTTACCCCTTCCATATGCCCGGGCATAAGCGCAGGCGTGACGTGCTCCATGGCAGGGCCAGGGCAGACATCACCGAGATCGGTGGCTTTGACGACCTGCACCATGCCCGGGGGATCCTGAAGGAAGCCCAGGAGCGGGCGGCAGCCCTGTATGGCGCTGGGCGGACCTTTTACCTGGTCAACGGCTCCACGGTGGGCATCCTGTCCGCCATCTTCGCGGCGGCCCGGCCGGGAGAGGAGATTATCCTGGCCAGGAACTGCCACAGGAGCGCTTACCACGCGGTGCTGCTCCGGAACCTGAAGGCGCATTACCTTTTGCCGGACCTGGACCAAAACGGGCTGAACCAGTCCATCCGCCCCGCCCAGGTGGAAGAGTGCCTGGCGGCGCATCCCAAAGCAAAGGCACTGGTGATGGTATCCCCTACTTATGACGGGGTGGTTTCCGACATTGCTTCCATTGCGGAAATCGTCCATGCCCACGGCGCGCTTTTGATCGTGGATGAAGCCCATGGGGCGCATTTCGGGATGCATCCCGATTTTCCGCAGACGGCGGTGCGCCTGGGTGCGGATTTTGTCATCCAGAGCGTGCACAAAACGCTGCCATGCTACACCCAGACAGCGCTCCTGCACTGCAACCGCCCGGAATACGAGGAAAAGGCCAGGACGGCCCTGCGTATGCTGATGACCAGCAGCCCGTCTTACCTGTTTATGGCAGGGATGGACGAATGCATCCGCCGGATGCACGCGGAAGGCAGGGAGCTTTTGGGACAGCTGGAAGAAAAGCTGGATGCTTTTTATAAAAAGACAGCCTCCCTGCTGCACCTGCATGTGGTTACGCCGGAAGAAATGCGGAAAAACGGGGCTTTCGATTCGGACCTGAGCCGTGTCGTAATCCGCTCCCGCAGCGGTGCCGGGGACAGGATGAGCGGCAGCAGGCTGGACAGCATCCTCCGGGACCGCTTCCATCTGGAGATGGAACTTGCGGCAGGAGGTTATGTGGTCGCCATCACTTCCGTCATGGATACAGAGGAAGGGATGGGCCGGCTGGCGGACGCGCTGCTGGCCATTGACCGGGAGTACGAGGAGCTAAGTGGCAGCCAAATCCAGGCGG
>CADBRV010000090.1 GCA_902797185.1 uncultured Lachnospiraceae bacterium | reverse complement strand
ATTCAATAACGAAAATGGTATAAAAACATATCAAAACATAAATTTTACAAAATACCTTCCCCTGCCTATGATGAAAATAAAGTATGGCAGGTTTTTATGGGACGTACCAGCCGGATGTCAGATGACAGGAACCAGAAAGGGGAGGGAAAATGTCTTTAAAATATGAGAAACTTTTATCACCAGTCAAAATAAATAACGTGGTTCTTCGCAACAGGTTAATCTGTACTGCCTCCAATCCGCATTTTATCCAGGCGACGGAGAGCTGGCCGACGGAAGCCTTGATTTCCCATTATGCCAATAAGGCAAAAGCCGGGGCGGCGGTTGTAACTTGTAAAGGCAATAACCCGGTGAAAACAAAAGACCCCCATTCCCTTACTTTGGATATCCACCAGGGGCAGAACCAGCATATGTTCGCACAGGTCGCAGACATGGTGCATTATTATGGGGCAAAGGCCTCTTACCTCGTGCTGCCGAATATGAATATTGTCGAAGGATACGATGCTTCCGACGGGGTCTATTCCGAATATGTACAGGGAGACGGTTCGAAGCCGGAACTGGGAAAGGCAGCTCCGAAAGAACTTTTATATAAGATGGTGGAAGAATATGCAGAGGAGGCAAAGCTGGCGAAGAGCCTGGGATTTGACATGTGTTTTATGCATATGGCTTATCGCCTGATGTTTCCAGGCCGGTTTCTTTCGCCGCTTTCGAATAAGAGAACTGATGAATTCGGCGGTTCGGTCGAAAACCGTGCGAGGTTTCCGCTGATGATCTGCGAGGCGATAAAAAAGGCCTGCGGAAAAGATTTCCTGGTGGAAATCTCGATTTCCGGGAGGGAAGATGATTTGTTTGAAGGCGGGCTGACGGTACAAGACCAGGTGGAATTTGCGAAGCTCTGTTCCGGAAAGGTGGACATCCTTCAAATTCGCGGCGGATCCATCGACCCTTCCCAGCCGACTTATCTGGACGCGCGGGAGATCCCGAACAGGGAATCAGCTGCCGCGATCCGAAAAGGGCTGCGGGAGGCAGGAGTGGACGATGTATATGTAAATGTGGTTGGCGGCTGCCAAGACCTGGATGTCTGTGAAAAAATGGTGGAAGACGGAGAGGTTGATTTTATTGGGGCGGCTCGTTCTTATATCGCGGATCCGCAGTGGGGAGTCAAGGCATATGAAGGGAGAAACGAAGACGTCCGTCCCTGCCTGCGCTGCAACAAATGCCATATTGGCGGTCCGGGGAAATGGCTGACGGTCTGCTCGGTGAACCCGGAATGGGGGCTGGAACATAAGATAGAGCGCCTTCGGACGAATATGCCAAAGAGGCTGAAAAAAATTGCCGTGATCGGCGGCGGGCCGGCTGGCATGGAAGCGGCAATTGACGCTTCCAGACGGGGACACAGCGTCATCCTGTATGAAAAAGAAGGCCGGCTGGGAGGACTCCTGAATACCATGCGCGGCATGGAACTGAAATGGACCGTGCCGAAATATTGTGATTATATGGTTCGGCAGGTCGAAAAATCGGCAGTGGAGGTTCGCCTGAATACCAGGGCAACACCGGAAATGCTGAGAAAAGAAGGCTTTGACGAAGTCATTGTTGCGATCGGCTCAGAGCCCGCAGTGCCTCCGATTCCGGGGATCCATGGAAAAAACGTGGTGCCGGCAACAGAAACGGTCACAAGGGAACCGGAAATGACGGAAAAGGTGGTCGTCTTGGGCGGCGGCGAGATTGGCGTGGAAATGGGGATTACGCTTGCCCGTAAAGGACACCAGGTCATGGTTCTGGAAATGGGGGGGATTCTCTCACCGGAGAGTGTTCCGGTGCATTTCCGTTCCATTTTTGAGAAGACATGGGAGAACCAGGAAGGTTTTTCCTACAAATTAAACGCGACGGTTACCAAAGTTACGGAAAATAGTGTAACATACAAAGACAAGGATGGAACCGAGCGGACAATGGAGGCCGGAACTGTCCTGTTGGCAGCAGGCATGAAGTCGAAATCAGAGGAAGCCATGTCCTTTATGGACGGCACGACTCGTACGATCATGATCGGGGACTGCAATACAGTCGGCTGTATTCAGACTGCCGTCAGGGAGGCGTATGCAGTCGGCAATAATATCTGATGTAGAACTAGATGAGGAGGTCCTGTGCGATGCTGCACGGGACCTTTTTATTGTAGAGAGAATGACATGAATCTGGTATATCTGGAATATTTTCTGAAAGTAGCGGAAAAACAACATATGACACAGGTGGCAGATGAACTCCATATTACCCAGCCTGCATTGAGCCGCGCTATTTCCCGCTTGGAAGAGGAAGTGGGGACGGAACTGTTTGACCGGGAAGGAAAAGGGATCCGTCTGAATGAAAACGGGATGGTCGTAAAAGAGAGCGCGGAAAAAATATTTGAAGAGCTCAGCGAGATGCAGCAGAAACTGGATGATATGAAGAAAGGCGTCTCCGGTTCCATCAGCATCGGGTCGTCATTTCCAAACAGGGAACCGGATCTGATCCAGGACTGCGTCCTGGAATTTATGCAGAATTATCCAAACGTATCCATTAACTATATCCAGCAGTCTTCCAGGCAGCTGGTACAGGCGCTGGAGGACAAACAGATCGACCTTGCCATTACCGGCTACCAGGGAAAATCCCAGGATATTGAATGGAAAGAGCTTTTTCGCGAAAAACTCGGGGTGATTCTTTCCAAGAAAAACCCGCTGTCAGAAAAGGATGAGCTTTCTCTATCCGATTTAAGTGGAGAACGCTTTTACTGTAATAATGCCAATTCAGACCTGGAAGATTTGACCAGGGATTTCTGTCGTAAGGCGGGATTTGAACCGAATATTTTCTTCCAGGGCTTTTTTCCGGAATTAATCGGGTATTCCGTCAGCGCAAACAAGGGCGTATCACTGATTGCCGAGGGGCATTTTGAGCCGGTTCAGACGAATGACTGGCGCAGTGATATCTGTTATAGGGATCTTAAAGAAAAATACTGCATGCGTGTCTGTGGGATCGCGGTCAATAAGAAGGCTTACCATTCCAAGGCGATGCAGCTGTTTGAAAAGTACATGGTTGAATTCATTTATCTTCATCGAGAAAAGTACCAGCTGCGTTGATGCAGATGGGGTAGGCGGAATAAGGAATAGATAGAAAAGGCGGTTCCTGTTTTGACGCAGCCTGAAAAGGCGCGCCAGGACGGGAAACCGCCTTTTTTGTTAGTATAAATAAAATGGTATGAATGATTGATTTAAAGCCAATTGGACGTAATGATTTCTGCCTCATATACTGAAAGCAAAGGAAAACAGGTATTGGCAATT
>CADBRV010000089.1 GCA_902797185.1 uncultured Lachnospiraceae bacterium | reverse complement strand
CTGATGATTTCAATATTCATTACGGAGGCATAATGCCAGGACTGGTTTTTAACATAGCCAGAGGTCGTAATAGGAATAGAGCCCATTCCACATACATCAGAAGCCGGCGCTGCTAAAATACTGTCGCAGCAGGAGCACTTAAAAAGAATCTGGTTGACATGGAACAGGTTTTTCTTTAATTTGCTGCTCCATTCCGGTTGTACCGTCCCACAGAAGGGGCAGGATGGTGCAAGTTCATCAATAAATTCCTGTATGGAACCTCCAAAAAATCCAGAAGGCTTTTTAAAGGAAGACATGAAAAGGACCTCCTTTTTCGTAATCGTGATTGCTTTGTAAAGATATCAAAACTTTCCGAAGCTTTTATTTACAATTTAAACCCGGTAAATACAAAAGAAGCGATATCCCTTCCGGCGTCGTCTTCCATATCGATCTGGATGATGGAAGAGCTGCGCCCGGTTTTCCGGCATTTCGCGTGGGCGATAATCTTTTTGCCTTCCGTGCCCCGGAGGAAGTTCAGGCTTACCTGTTGTGCCACGGTGGGCTGGTGGATCTGGTTGGAGCAGACGGCAAATGCCAGGTCGGCCAGCGTGAACATGGCGCCGCCCATGACGCCGCCGTTGGCGTTTTTGTGGTGGTCTGTCACGTCAAAGCTGCAGGTGCACCAGTCTTCTCCCAGTTCGTCCACCCGCATGCCGTTTTCCGTGGCAAAACGGTCATGGGTGAAATAGTCCTGTGCTTCTTTTGCGTTTTGAAAAGTCCCCATTTTAAGAGCTCCTTTCCTGATTTGCTGTGAAATAATAAGCCGGCTGCCGAGCCTCCTATGACGTATGGTACGGGATTGGCCGCTTTTCCTATCTGTTCTGTGTATCTGGCCAAGATTGCCAAGACCATTTCTATTGTAATGGCAGCGATTTGAAAAGGAAAGATTTTTCCGTTGAATTAGAAGATGGCATAGGTTACGGATGAGTGCAGGCGCATTAAAACGCTTTTCTCTATTAGAAGGCAGAAATAAAAAAGAGGCACCGCGTCCCAGATCCTGCAAAAAAAGACGTTGGTGCAAACATCGTACGACCTTCTTTTTTCTCATAGGCATGCCTATGATGATAACAGAAAACATAGCGGGTTAAGTATTATGTAGATAGGCTGAAAAGGAGGAGGCAGATGGCTTACAAAATAACGCAGGAGCTGTGTTCTGCATGCCACAGGTGCCGGATGGAATGTCCGGTCCATGCGATTCGTTTTAAAAATGCGAAATATTGGATTGACCCGGAGAAATGTATTTCCTGTGGGAAATGTGTGGCAGTATGCCATAACGAATGTATTTCAGATCCGGAGCATCCCAAGGCACCGGCACCAGCACATGAGAAGGTCATCAAAGAATGTGATGTCTGTGTATTAGGTGCCGGTGGTTCCGGCATGATGGCAGCAAACAAGGCGCAGGACCTTGGAGCGAAAGTAGTGCTTCTGGAAAAAATGCATGAGGTAGGCGGCAGCAGCTGGTATGCGGCCGGATTCAGGACCCATTGGTCCAAAAAACATGCGGAGTTAGGGTTCCAGGATAACCGGGAAGAACTGTATCGGGAATTTATGGAAAAGACCGGCTACCGGGATAATCCGAAACTGGTACGCAGGATGTTTGAAGCAAATGAACAGTTTGCGGACTGGCTGATGGATGAGCACGATATCGGGGATGAATACCAGTTTGAACGTGGCGGGATGGGCCATGGAAAAGAATTTGTCGTGCTGAAGCCGCAGCGTGCATGGAAAGATGCCGCAAAGCGGATTGATAAAATGATCGGGCCTGGCGAAGCCGGCTCTTTCCTTGCAGAGCATATGCAGGATGAATTTTTAAAAGGCGGGGGAGAAATCCTCTTCCATACCGCGGCAAAAAAACTGTTAATGAATGCAGATGGATCAGTATGCGGCGTTTTAGCGGATGATCCCGGTGGAGAAGTAGAAATCCATTGCAAAGCGGTCGTAGTAGCGACAGGAGCTTTCAGCCGGAATAAGGAATTAATGAATAAATTCCAGCCCCTTTTCTATGATGACGAAGGCAAAGAGCCGATCCATATTTTTACAGGAGCAGGATGCACAGGGGATGGCATTACCATGTGTGATGAGATAGGGGCGGACATTGATTACATCAACAGGCGTGTAAATATGTTTGGCCCGATGAGGCATCCGTATCCGAGCGCCAGCATGGCAGCTTATCTCGCTATGGATGGGTTCAAGATCACTTCGGAAGGAAAAATTTTCCATGACCACATGGGCGTAGAAGTCAGCCCGCTTATTTCTGATCCGAAATGGATGGGATGGAAGATCGCGGATGATACGATTTGTGAGACGGCATTGGAAGAGTCCATGCAGGAACCGCCACAGTCACCGGGAATGGATTTGCCCGCATTCCAAAAGCATTGGCGTGAGATATTTGCAGAAGAGGCGTTGGACAACTCCATTGTTATGGCAGATTCGATTCCCGAGCTGGCAGAAAAACTGGGCATTGATCCGGTCGAATTTCAGAAAAATGTCGATGAGTATAATGCTTCTGCGGGCAAGCCGGTAAAGGTTCCGGAAGGCATGCCGGATTTCATGGCACCAAAACATTCTCTGCTGCCGATTCAGAAGGCACCATTTTATGCAATAAAAATGAAGATCTTCCATGAAGACGCGATTGGTGGGATGACAATTGATGAAAATGCATCTGTCCTCCGTTTTGGCGAGCCAATCCCAGGACTTTATGCCGCTGGAGATACAACCCGTGGGATCATGGTGTCTGGCGATATTGGAGTAGATTATTTGGAAAGCATTTTCTCCGCTTTGACCATGGCTTATGACGAAGGCTATATTGCCGGGACAGAAGCCGGAAAATATGCAACGGGAATAAAAGAAGGATGATAGTCCAGTGCAGGAAACCCCATAAATAATACAAAACCGACTAGTTCGTCTATCCCTTTATCAGGAAAGCCTCAGCCATCTGGCTGAGGCTTTCCTAGTGGTAGTGTGCCTGGCATCGAAGAGCGGCGGGCACCATTGTGCCATCCTATTTCCGATTACAAAAAGAATCCTCCCTCTGCAGGGCGTAAGCTTGTAGTGCAGAAGGAGGATTTTCATGTAAGGAGAGGCAATTTACAAATTGGACCTGGTTACATGGGAGGAAGCTGTGTTGTAGCGTTCTGCCTTCGATATTCAATCGGGGTGCAGTGTTCCTTGGAATGGAAAATCCGGCTGAAATATTTGGGATCACGATAGCCCAGGCAGGAAGCAATGTCCTGGATGCTGTAAGTGGAATCACGCAGCATGCGCTTTGCTTCGTCCATCCTCAGGCTTCCCAGGTATTCAGAGAAGGTCATCCCTGTTTTCTCTTTAAAAAGCCGGCTTAAATAGGGAGCGGAAAGATGGATCTTTTCTGCAGTCCGTTCCAATGTCAGGTCGCTTTCCGTAAAATGCAGGTCGATATAATGGCGTGCAGTCTGCACGGGAAGCCAGTCCTGGCTTTCCAGGCTCTCCTGGTAGGGCTTTGCCAATTTCCGAATCAGGCATTTCAGAGAAGAGAGGATCTCCTCTTGTGAGCGGCAGCTGGCCAATTTGT
Source organism: uncultured Lachnospiraceae bacterium (assembly GCA_902797185.1). Lineage (GTDB taxonomy): Bacteria > Bacillota > Clostridia > Lachnospirales > Lachnospiraceae > RUG14243. Next base: position 1,376 of record CADBRV010000089.1, on the reverse strand, counting down.
CATGTGCCACAGTGGAAACATGACGGTAATATTCAAAACGGCCGACCTGGCTGTAAAGGATAGAGCCGACCTGGCTGATTACGCGATGGGAATACAAATATGCGATCGGGTAATCCGGATAGAGCTGGTCTGCTTTTTGAAACAGGCGGTCTAAAGTCGTGTCTATTTCCTGGAAATCCAAAGCCAGGATGGATGAACGCAGGTTTTTCAGTTCTAACAGGGAAATGACTTCTTCCATATTGTCAGAACAGATCTGTGCATCTGCAAACACTTTTTTCCCATCGGTTTTTCCAAGTAAGATATATTCTATCGCCCGCTCCGCTACGTCCATGCTCTCGTTAATGTGGTTTAATTTTGTAACCAGTTTCCCGATGCCTATGGCAATATACCGGTTTTTTGGCGCAAGAGCCTCATTCATTTCTTTCCCGATCTGCTGGAACTGCTGCTGGAGCTGTTGGATGCAGTATTCTTCACCGGAAGGGATGTCATAAAGCAGGTTTATCTGGGTATTGCCGGCTAAATATTCCATTTCATTTGGGAAAAAGGATGCTATGGACTGCAGGCAGGACCTTACCTGGTCTACAAATTCCTGCTGCATAGCCGGCTCATCTTTATCCAATCTAAAGATGACGTATTGAAAATAGCCTGGCTTAAAGTGATATCCGTAAAATTGATTCACTTCATCCATATTGTGGCCGATTACCTGGTATCGGGAATTTAAATCCCGGATCAATATTTTTCGAAGCCGTTTTTCAGGAGCATCCAGTTCCATGTATTTCTCCAATAAACTCCTCTCTTTCTGTTTTCGCCTTATCGGAAAAGATTCTATGAAATATATCGTAAGGAGGGACCCACTCCAGCGGGAGGATCCCTTACGATGTACTGGCCGCATTTCCCGAAGACGATTTGGAATGCGGCGTCTAATGTCATCGTCTGGCAAGGCGGTGACGCAGGTCGCGCCTCTGCACGAAGTGCTGTTTATAATGGCGTGGCTCTCTTCTTTTATTTGTCATCGCCTGGCAAGGCGGTGACGCAGGTCGCGCCTCCGCACGAAGTGCTGTTTATAATGGCGTGGCTCTTACGTCCATAGCAACCCCCATATAACAAGCGGAAAGTGAAGATTTTTAATCATTAAATAACTCCACTTAATATCCGCTTGGAAAAGGAAAAATACAATATAGAAACGTTCTGATAAAGTGGATATTTTTAAGAAAAATCCCCATTAATTTGCAGAATGCCTGATGCCGTACGGTTAATTTTATTAAACTCTACCAAATTATTTTCGAATAATCCAGATTTATTTGACAATATAACGGAAAAACATAAAAATATCCACCTATTCATAAAAGCATCTCATTGTTATGAAGGTAGGCGAT
>CADBRV010000088.1 GCA_902797185.1 uncultured Lachnospiraceae bacterium | reverse complement strand
CAGCGTTTATGTCGGTGGCGGGTTCCATGATTTTTGTACTGCAGCGATCCCATATGTTATCCTGGGTGTTTTGATAGCCGGCGTCTTTGCTATTGAAAGCATAAAAGACGGCCCGGACAAGGATGATCCGGACAAGGACAGGCCAAAGGAGCTGCAGTAACCTGTATTTCGATAAATGCGGCAAAGCAATTCCCAAGACCGACGTTGTGACAGCGGATAGTAATAAAGCAAGGCTTCCATACAAGGTTTTCCATAAACAGCAGCGCTGCTGGCAGGTGAAAATGAAAAGCTTGAGATAATGCCTGTTATGCGCTAAATTAAATTTGGAAAATGATAGACGGCAGAATTTGTATTGACAAATAGGAATTCTGCTAGTTTTGTATGTTTGGAGTAAAATCCGGAAATGAAACTTCTAAGCGTCATAGTCCCGTGCTTTAATGAGGAAGAAAATATTGAATATTTTTATTCGGAATTTCGGAAGAATAAGCCTTTCTTTGACGCAAATGGGATTGATTATGAGCTTATTTATATTGATGATGGATCGAAAGATGGCACGGTAAAAAAGGTCAAGGAGCTCCATCAGAAGGACGAGAGGGTAGTCCTGGTTTCTTTCTCCCGTAATTTTGGAAAAGAAGCCGCCATGTATGCCGGCATGCAGAATGCCAGGGGTGATTATGTAGCGGTCATGGATGTGGACCTCCAGGACCCGCCGTCCCTGCTTCCGGAAATGTTCGGTTATCTCTTTGAAGGATATGACCAGGTGGCAACCAGGCGTGTCACCCGGCAGGGCGAGCCGCCGGTACGTTCCTGGTTTGCCAGGAGGTTTTACAGCCTGATCAATAAGTTCAGCAGGACAGAGATTGTAGACGGTTCCCGTGACTTCCGCCTGATGACCAGGCAGGTGGTGGATTCCATCCTGCAGGTGACCGAATACAACCGCTTTTCCAAAGGGCTCTTTTCGTGGGTCGGCTATAAGACAAAATGGATCGACTTTGAAAATGTAGAACGCAAGTATGGGCAGACCAAATGGTCCTTCTGGTCCTTGTTCCGCTATGCGCTGGACGGGATCGTCGCTTATTCCACGGTCCCCCTTGCCATCGCCGGTTTCTTCGGGATCCTGTTCTGCATTATCGCGCTTTTCCTGATTATTTTTATGATCATCCGTAAGCTCGTTTTTGGTGATACTATCACGGGATGGTCCGGCATGGTATGCATTATCCTGCTGATTGGCGGCATCCAGCTTATTTGTGCGGGGATTGCCGGGCAGTATCTTGCAAAGGCCTATCTGGAAGTAAAAGGCCGTCCGATCTACCTTGTGAGGGAAAAACTTGGGCAGGGCGTAGACTTGGAGCGTCCGGAGATGCAAGAGGAAAAAGGCGTGGAACAGGAGCGCCCGGAAATGAAAGAGGAGAAAGACGTGGACCTGGAGCGTCCGCAAATTAAGGAGGATTAACGAATGCTGAAACAACTAAACAGCCCTGTTATGTATTTGATCTGCGGCTGCATCATCCTTTTTGTCGCCATCATGTGCGTGGTCTTCCTGGTGCGGGCGTACCGGGCAGGAAAAGCCATCGGGATGGACCCGAAGATCCTGAAAAGGACGATTACTTCCAGTGCCACTTTTTCCATCCTGCCCAGCGTGGGGATTTTCCTGGGTGTCATTGCCCTTTCCGGAAGCCTGGGGACGCCATGGCCCTGGCTCCGCCTTTCCGTGATCGGGGCGCTCCATTATGAGACCCAGGTAGCGGAAGCGGCAGCAGAGCAGGTAGGGCTTGGAAAGCTGACTATCCAGGGGATGACGCCCACCGCGTTTTCCACGATCGCGCTGCTCATGAGCATCTGCATCATGTGGGGCATGATCCTGTCCTTCTTCTTCAATAAGAGCTACATCAACAGGCTCGAGCACCCAAAGGCAGGGAAAAAGAAGAAAGGCAAAAGCGGCTCGTCAGGATTTGGAGACATGGCGATGACCGCTATGTTCATTGGATTAGTCAGTGCCTACCTGGGCAGCTACATTGGAGGTTTTGTATCCGGCAAAGGGCTCTTCACTTTTTCCGGGACATTGACCCCGATTATTGTTGCCGTCGTTTCCGCCCTGGTTATGGCAGTTTTTACCTGGCTGGCAAAGAAAAAGAATATGGGCTGGCTGGAGAATTTTTCCATTGCCGGAAGCATGCTGGTAGGCATGATCGCGGCGATCTTCTGCTGACAGGGGACTGCAGGCTGCTGCAGGAAGCAGCCCGCCATAGCTCAAAGATGGATTTGTACACAGGCATGATGGAGGCATTTTTATGGGAGATAGTAAGAAAGCCCCTGGCACTATGGGACAGAATGGCAATATAGGAAAGACAGAAAATAAAGAGAACTTCAATTGTGAAAATACAGAAAATATCGAGAGGGTCAAAACCCTTGAAAAATACAGCGGGCGCACCCACATCCTGGGCAGGTTTGCCTGTGGGGTCACACTGCTGCTTTTAGTGGGCGCCCCGTTCCTGATCGGAAAATACCTGGGAGGCATGCCGGACCTTAAAGCAGTCGCGGGTGGTTTCGTGTCCGTAGGACTGGTCTGGACAGTCTCCAGTTTCGTTGAGTTCCTGGTCTATACCCCGATGCTGGGCTCCGGCGGCAGCTACCTGGCTTTTATCACCGGCAACCTGATCAACATGAAAATCCCCTGTGCCATGAATGCCCGGGATATCGCAGGGACAAAGGCAGGGACTCCGGAAAATGAAATCATTTCCACCTTGTCCATAGCTACATCCTCCCTGGTCACGATCATCGTCCTGGCTTTGGGCGTCATGCTGCTGGTGCCTCTCCAGCCCATCCTCCAGAGCCCGGTTTTGGAGCCAGCCTTTGAAAACGTGGTTCCGGCTTTGTTTGGCGCGATGGCTTACCAGTATTACAGGAAGAATATCAAACTTTCCCTGGCCCCTCTTATTGTGATGAGCATCCTTTTCATCCTGGTACCGTCCCTTACTTCCCAGACCAGCCTGATGATCTTGCCGGCGGGCGCATTGTCGATTATCCTGGCATGGATCATGTTTAAAAAAGAAAAAACCGCGTAGGCTGTTGGCTGAGGAACCTCTCCAGGCCTTTGGTTGAGAAAACTGGAAAAGGTTCCTGGTCGGGAAAAGGGCTATCCATTTCCGACCTGGCAGAAAAAGTTGGAACAGGTTAGGAAATAAAACCATCCGAGGTGGAAAATGTCTGGATGGCAGGATAGTACAGGTCAGGAAGGAAGAAATACATGAAAATCGTATTATATATCATCTTAATTATTGTCTGCGTCATTGCGGCGCTGCTTCTGGCAGCCCTTATCAGGACCTTGGTGATCCCGGTGAAGCATTCGGATTACAAGCCGGATCCGGACCCGGAGCGTGCCATGGAGCTGGCAGAGAAACTGTCCGAAATGGTAAAATATGAAACCATTTCTTACCCGGGGAAGCATGATGTGGAAAAATTCCATGGTTTCCATAAAGTATTGGAAAACCTTTTCCCGCAGGTTTTTCAGAAACTGGAAAAGACGGATATAGACGGGAACCTGCTTTTTTACTGGAAAGGAAGGTCCTCTGAAAAGCCGCTGGTACTCATGAGCCATCAGGACGTGGTGCCTGTATCCGGCGAGTGGGAGCACGGACCGTTTTCCGGAGATATCGCAGATGGGAAAGTCTGGGGGCGCGGCACTTCCGATACCAAATGCTCCGTCATGGGCTTTTTCCAGGCAGTCGAAGAGCTGCTTGAGGAAGGTTATGTCCCGGAGCAGGATGTCTACCTGTCCTCTTCCTGCACGGAAGAATGGGCTGGAGACGGCTGCCCCAAGCTGGTGGACGAGCTGGAAAGGAGAGGGGTAAAACCCTACCTGGTATGCGATGAAGGCGGCGGGATCATCTCCGAACCTGTTGGCGGCATCCATGGGAATTTTGCCATGGTAGGGATTTTCGAAAAAGGGAAGGCAGACGTGGAATTTACTGCCAAAGGCACCGGCGGGCATGCCAGCGCGCCTTCCAAAAATACGCCCATTGCCAGGGTCGCCGCGTTTGTCAATGACGTGGAGCGCCACAGCCCCTTCAAAAAGAAGATGATGCCCCAGGTACAGGCGATGTTTGAGGCACTGGGACCTTACGCAGGCTTTTCGCTGCGTTTTGTTTTTGAAAACCTGTGGCTTTTCAAACCGCTTCTGGAAAAGCTGATGCCCGCCATTTCCTCCCAAGGGGCAGCCATGCTGCAGACTACTATCGCATTTACGACGGCATCCGGGTCTGAAGCGATCAACGCCCTGCCTACAGAAGCAAAAGTGGGGGCAAATATGCGCTTTATCCCCCACCAGGGCATGGAAGAGAGCCTGTCCATTATCGAAAAGAAAGCGAAGGAGTATGGCTTGGAGATGGAAGTGCTCCATGCTAATGATTATTCCCCTGCAACAGACATCCATGGGGAAGCTTATGGGCTGGTGAAGAAGGTGATTGAGGAAACATTCCCGGGATGCGCGTCAAGCCCTTATGTCATGACCGGCGCGACGGATGCCTGGAATTATACCAGGATCTGCAACAACGTAGTCCGTTTTGCCCCGGTGGTCTACGGTCCTGAGCAGATGAAAGGCATGCATGGCCTAAATGAAAATATCGAGTACAGCTGCCTGCCGGGATGCGTGGACTTCTATAAAAACCTGATCAAAGAGAACAAATAAGCGAGACGGTTTGGAACCGTTACGCTGGAAAATGGAGAAACAATAAGACCATGATTTTGGATGTGCTGGAATATACCTGAAAATACGAATCCTTGTTTCTTCAAACGTGAAAAAAGCAATGAGGGCATTATTAGAAGGTCCTCTGTGATTTTTACAATCATAGAGGACCTTATGATATGCCAGAGTACTAAGACTCAAATCGATATTATGAAAATTTAATCATGACAGAATTTATTTACAGAAGCTAATGGTGGGCTCTATAAGATATGGGGTGTTTTTTGGACATCAATAATGATATTCTTTAATTATTAAAGCCATTACTCTAAGTAAATAGGAGCATATGCATGAATAAGAAAGCCTAGTCCGAGAGGTTAGAAAAATCATAATAATGGCTTTTAAACTAAGAAAAGATATTCACCTCCGGACGCCAATAGGAGCTTATAGTTATTGATATGGGGTAAGTGATATGGAAGAAGAAAGAAAAAATGAAATTAACGAAGATAATGGGCACGAAAAAAAGGAAGAAGGTGAGAAAGAAACAGTTTCTGGTAACGAGCAGCAGGAAACGGTAGAAAATGTACAGCCATCTAGCGAGGAAAAAGAGGAGGCAGATGGTAGATTTCCTGCTGAAGAACCAAAGGACAAATCTGCAGGTCAAGATCCGGTAGGAGCCGGGCAATTGCAGGAAAGAACGCAGAAAGATGAAACTGCAGAAAATGGACAGGCTCCCATAAATGAGGAAGAACAAGAAGGAAAGAAGAAAAAAGAAAAAAAGAAGCGTATCCTTGGAAAGGTGAGAAAAATCATCTTTATAATACTATTCTGTTTCCTCTTACTCGCTTTTATTGCTCTTAATATCGTTTGCGGTTCTTATCAGTCGGAGATTGACAGCTTAAGCAGCAAAAATAGTAAATTAGAGAGCCAAGTGGACAACCTTGAAAGCCAGGTTAATACGCTCCAGGAAAAGAATGATGAACTATCTTCTAAAAATGACCAGCTTTCTCAAGAAAATGACCAGCTGAAAAATGGTGCCAGCGCCCAGCTTGTGGAAATCAAGAATGCATATGAGGCAGGAAACTGGCAGGATACCATTGATAAATATAACAAGCTTCATAAGCAATATAACGGAAGTGAAGAAGACAAAGAGGCAAAGAAACTTGCGGATGATGCTCAAAAACAGCTGGATGCAGAACAGGAAGCAGCAGCTGAAAAAGAAGCAAAGGGGTATGAAACAGGGATTACTTATGATCAGCTTGCACGAACCCCGGATGATTACACTGGGGAGAAGGTGAAATTCTCCGGCAAAGTTATCCAGGTTATAGAAGGCGATAATGAAACCCAGCTCCGTATTGCTGTCAATGATGATTACGATACAGTGCTTTTTGCTGTATATGAGAGTGATATCGTTTCTTCACGAGTGCTGGAGGATGATGAGATTACAATTTACGGGGTATCGATGGGAAATTTAACATATCAGTCTACAATGGGCGGAAAAATTACAATCCCTGCGGTTTCTGTAGATAAAATCGACCAATAATTAATCTTTAAATTACATATATCCTATTTATCTGAGATTTCTTTTCGAGGCTGCCGCAACCACTTGCGGCAGCCTTTTTTCCGCCGTTTTCTTGTGAGAAAAATAACTGGAATTTCGGATTTGCCGTATGCCGGATGATAACTTTTTATCAGACACTCCAAGGAGTGCGATTGTTTGACAATTGTTTTTCAAGATTTTTCTGTAAATTATGCACATAAAATCTCTTGAAAATTCTGATTACATGGGCAAAATACAGGATATAATCCCCGAAATGAGGCAGAGAAGCAGACAATAATTATGCGCAATTGACAAAGAATTGTTCATAATTTTCTGTTAATTAGTAAACTTTGCTTGAAATGGGCACAATTTTCGCTAATAATAAAGCCATCAGGAAACAGGAAACATAATTCCATTTTAGAGAGATTGAATAAAGGAGGATGGAGCCCATGTCAACTTATTATTTCTTACCGACCAGGAACGTTTTTGGTGAAGGCGCAGTTCAGGAAGCAGGCGATTTGATGAAGAGCCTGGATGCAAAGCGTCCGATGATCGTTACAGACGCATTCCTGAATGAGAGCGGGATGGCAGGGCAGATTAAAGAGATCCTGGAAAAGGCAGGCCTTGAGCCGATCATTTTCGCAGGGGCTGAGCCGAACCCGACGGATAAAAACGTAGAAGCAGGAGAGAAGTTCTTTAAAGAATCCGGATGCGATTCCCTTATTTCTTTAGGCGGCGGTTCTTCCCATGACTGCGCAAAGGGCATCGGCCTTGTTGTATCCAACGGAGGAAAGATCGAGGATTATGAAGGGGTGGACAAGTCCCACAACAAGATGGTTCCTTTGATGGCTATCAACACCACGGCAGGTACCGCTTCCGAAATTACCCGTTTCTGTATCATTACCGATACCAGCCGTAAAGTAAAGATGGCTTTAATCGATTGGAGGGTAACTCCGCAGATCGCAATTAACGACCCGGTATTGATGAAAGGGATGCCGTCTTCTTTGACCGCTGCAACCGGTATGGATGCCTTGACCCATGCGATTGAAGCTTATGTTTCTACTGCAGCAAACCCACTGACCGATTCCGCAGCCCTGATGGCAATCACCATGATTACAAAATACCTGCCCAAGGCAGTGGCAAATGGTGATTATATGAAAGCACGTGACCAGATGGCTTATGCACAGTATCTGGCAGGTATCGCATTTAACAATGCATCTTTGGGATATGTACATGCCATGGCACACCAGCTTGGCGGTTTCTACAACCTGCCCCACGGCGTTTGCAATGCCATCCTCCTTCCATATGTTGAAGAGTTCAACATGATCGGCAACCTGAACAGGTTCCGCGATATTGCAAATGCCATGGGTGAAAATATCGAAGGGCTCAGCACCACGGAAGCAGCACGCAAGGCAATTTCCGCTATTGTACAGCTGAGCAACCAGGTAGAAATCCCGTCCAACCTGAAAGACCTGGGTGTAAAGCCGGAAGACTTCGAAATCATGGCAGAAAACGCTATGAAGGATGCCTGCGCCGCTACCAACCCGCGTAAACCGACCAAGAAGCAGATTGTCGGCATCTACAAGCTGGCATATGATGGATCTGATCCTTTATTAGGAAGGAATGCATAATCCCCCTAAGGAAATGCATAATCCCCATAAAGGTACAGGATGAAATCGCCGGAGGCGGATTACACCTGAAAGTAATTCCGGAAAAGTACTATATGGCATAAATCGAACTGTATATATGATAGGAAGGAAGTGGTGCCAGGCATCACTTCCTTTTTCGTTCTATGTAAAAAGCTGCAGTCCGAAAAACAGAATGCAGCTTTTTTCTTCTATTGAGTTGTACCTTCTGTACCTTCCGGTATCCGTTACTTCCTGCTTCCATGAAGCCTGGAAGCTTTTTTCTTTCCTGATGCAGGGGAGCATCCGGAACAAGCGCCGGAGCAGCCGCCCTCTCCGCATTCGGAGCAGGAACCATGTTGATGGTTGTATCGGATTGCCAGTACAAATAATACGGCTATGACAGCGATAATGATGAAATCTATGATGTGCAGCATATCGTGCGCTCCTCCCTTCGATATAGAAGCCGTGCAATGGATGAAACATTCATGCCCAGGTCGTATCATCACCGTGTGGGCAGTGAAATGTGCCAGTACATATACAATAAAAAGCGGGTGCGCTGCATCAGATGCAGGCGCTCAGGTTTTAAATAAGGCCTGCGGCATTACTACCGCAAGCCTTATTTATTTTATAAGCCTTTCTTTCTGTTAAGTCAAGCTAACTTTCGGAAAAGCTGTTTCATTATTTTTGATTTCCAGTAAAAGGTTTGTTTCTGCATTTCCCTCCAATGGCAATGCAGCTAAGGCAGCTTCCCATTAAAAGGAATTGCTTTTATCATTTCTGATTAAGCACGTGCCATGCTGGCTTTCCTTGCCATCCTCTTCTCACTGTAAGGATTCGGACGGAAGATAAAGTAGATTGCCAGGATGACCAGGACGATGGCGGCAGCGGTAGCGCCGTTGAATACGCCTTCGCTGACCAGCATGCCGATCTGGTAGGTGCACATTGCCAGGCAGTAGCCGATCATCATCTGGTAGCCCATGGTGATCCAGCCCCATTTCCTGGTGCCCTGTTCACGGAAAGCAGTAGCGATGGCTACCATGCAGGGGGCATCGAAAATGTTGAAGAGCAAAAAGCTCATGCCGACCAGCTTGCTGCCGCCGAACATGGTATTGATGGCAGCTGCTACGGCTGCGTTGGAATCACTGGTAGCATGTGCCAGCATGCCAAGGGTTGCAGTAGCCTGTTCCTTTGCAACCTCTGCGGAGATAGAAGCAACAGCGCCCTGCCAGAAGCCAAGTCCCAGCGGTTTGAACAGCCATGCAAATACTTCGCCGATATAACGAAGGAAGGACCGGTCGATATCGTCAGCCAAAAATCCGGAGGGTCCAAAGTGCATCAGGAACCACATTACGATACACATAGCGAAGATAATGGTACCTGCTTTGATGATGAAGGCTTTAGCCCTTTCCCAAACATGGGTCAGGATGCCTTTGATGGTCGGCAGATGGTATGCCGGAAGCTCCATAACAAATGGTGCCGGGTCGCCGGAGAAGTATTTGGTCTTCTTCAGAGCAATGCCGGAGAATACGACGATGCCAAGTCCTACAAAATACATGGCCGGTGCGACAAACATGCTGCCCGGGAACAGGACCATGGTCATCATCGCTACGATTTCCATCTTGGCGCCGCAGGGAAGGAAAGTGGAAAGCATAATGGTCATCCGGCGGTCCTTTTCGTTCTCAATGGTACGGGATGCCATGATGGCAGGCACACCGCAGCCGGTACCAACCAGCATCGGTATGAAGGACTTGCCTGACAATCCGAAACGGCGGAAAATACGGTCCATGATGAATGCGACACGGACCATGTATCCGGAGTCTTCCAGGATAGACAGGCAGAAGAACAGCAGGATCATCTGGGGTACGAAACCAAGCACGGTGCCGACGCCGCCGATGATACCGTCAACCAGGAGGCTGATCACGGCATCAGAAGCGCCAAGTGCGGTAAGGCCAGCTGTTGCTCCATTGGTGATCCAGGTTCCGAAGAGGACGTCGTTGGTCCAGTCTGTTAAATAGCTTCCCAAGGTTGTTACGGAGAAGAAGTATACTGCCCACATGATCAAAGCGAAAATTGGGAGGGCCAGGATCCGGTTGGTGACGATGCGGTCGATCTTGTCGGAAGTGGTCATCTCATGCATGGAGCGTTTTTTCTTAACGCATCTTGCGGTAAGGGCCTGGATATAATCATAACGCTGGTTGGTGATGATACTTTCCGCCTCATCATCCATTTCTTTTTCGCAGTCTTTGATATGGTCATCAATATGCTTCTTCGTGACACGGTCCAGATGGAGCGGCCCCATCGCCTTTTCATCCCGCTCAAACACTTTGACCGCATACCAGCGCAGGTTTAACGGGTCCACCTTGTCCTGGATGGATTCCTCAATGTGCGCGATGGCGTGCTCTACGCTGCCGGTGAAGACGTGGGGCGGTTCTACCTGGCGTCCTTCTTTGGCAGCTTCTAAGCAGAGCTGAGCGGCTTCCATCGTGGACTGGCCCTTTAATGCGCTGATCTCGATGATCCTGCATCCCAGTTCCTGGGAAAGCTTGGTGATATTGATCACGTCGCCGTTCTTTACTACCAGGTCCATCATGTTGATGGCGATGACCATCGGCAGGCCGATTTCGATCAGCTGGGTGGTCAGGTAAAGGTTACGTTCGATATTGGTGCCGTCGATGATATTTAAAATAACATCTGGTTTTTCATTTACCAGGTAATTCCTGGAGACCACTTCCTCCATGGAGTAGGGGCTCAGGGAATAAATGCCGGGAAGGTCTTCGATGATGACATCGTGGTGCCCTTTCAGGCGGCCTTCCTTTTTTTCTACGGTAACGCCGGGCCAGTTGCCGACATATTGCGTGCTGCCGGTCAGGTCGTTAAACAAAGTCGTTTTTCCACAGTTTGGGTTGCCTGCGAGTGCGATTTTAACAGCCATTCTCAGTTCTCCTTCATTTCCAGAATTTCAGCTTCCTGTTTCCGAATGGAAAGTTCGTAACCGCGGACGGTTACCTCCACCGGATCTCCCAGGGGGGCGACTTTACGGACGTAGATACTCGTCCCTTTCGTAATCCCCATGTCCATGATCCTCCTGCGGAGCGCGCCGCTCCCGTGGATCTTAAGGACGGTTCCGGACTTGCCGACAGGAATATCTCTTAAAGTAAGCATTTCTCATCCTCCTCATGCTGGATATCTATGGAAAACAGGCAGGAGCTTCTGCCTGAATCCGGACAATTGTTTCTTTCTATATCGTAAGGAGGGGTCCGTTCCGGCGGGAGGGTTCCTTACGATGCACGAGCCGTATCGCCCGAAGGACGATTTGGAATGTGGCGCCTGTCCTTATTTCCGGTCCATGGCCACTGTGATCTTTTCCGCCATCTGGGAAGTAAGGGCCAGCCGGGAATCTTTCAGGCTGATAATCATGTTGCCGTTTCCGGGAGTGGATACTACATGGATGACCGCGCCCGGCACAAAACCTAAATCAGCCAGATGCTGTTTTGCCTCTGTATCGCCTCCGATGCGGGCGACCATGCCGTCTTCTCCGGCTTTTAAAAAAGATAATGGAAACATATCGGCTCCTTTCCGGTAAAAAGCATGTACAGTATGGTAAATAATTATAAATAAGACGAAATAAGAATTCGTCCGTATATAAAAATATTTATTGAATCGAAATAATATTTGATAACTCGAAATACAATATACTATTATAAAGAATGGTTATACATGCCTAATTACTATAAGAGTTTAATGCAACTAACCGTGATTGTCAACAGCTAATTTATAGAACAGAAGCTTTATTATTGTTACAGAATTAGGAAACTTTATTCTTGACAATACAATACAGTTAGATTACAGTATTCAAAGTAAGAAAGAACTAACCATAATTCATAAATATCATTATTCGAAGTGTCTGAGATTTAAGCGCCATCCAGGAAGAAAGAGCAAAGCTTATCAGCATT
>CADBRV010000087.1 GCA_902797185.1 uncultured Lachnospiraceae bacterium | reverse complement strand
TGCTCATGTTCATGCTCTGCCTGGTGCTCGGCAGCTGCTTTCTGGGCTTCGTCCAGAAGGTCCTGCAGCATGTCTTTTCCGGACTCATAAACATGTTTGATCTGTTTTGCGTCCAGTTCATCCCATGGGGTAGTCAGGATGGCTGCATCCGGGTTCTTCTCGCGGATCGCGTTTACCACGTCTTCCAGCTTCTTGTCATCCACTTCCTGGGTCCGGCTCAGGACTACGGTATTGGCAAATTCAATCTGGTTGTTGAAGAATTCGCCAAAAGCTTTCATCTGCTTCTTGGCTTTCTTTGCATTCACAACGGTAACCAAGGCATTGATCTCCATGGGCTTTTCCTTTGCCACGTTCTGCACGCTGGCAGCCACGTCGGAAAGCTTGCCTACGCCGGAGGGCTCTACAATGATCCTGTCCGGGTCAAACTGGTCTGCCACCTGCTTTAAGTTGCGGTCAAAATCGCCAACCATGGTACAGCAGATGCAGCCGGAATTCATTTCCGTAATCTGGATACCGGCGTCACGAAGGAAGCCGCCGTCGATGCCGACTTCGCCGAATTCGTTTTCGATCAGGACGATTTTTTCGCCCTGGAATGCTTCCGCTACCATCTTTTTAATGAATGTCGTTTTTCCGGCTCCCAAAAAGCCGCTGACAACGTCTACTTTAATCATTTTGTTCCCTTTCCGGGCAGTGCCCGACTTTCATAATAGAATATGGTTTTGTCTATCTAACTGCAAAATTCTGAAAAGCTATTTTACACCACACAGCCTGCATTGTAAAGCCGCAAGCCTTTCCCTCCTGTTTTTCCGCTGGGAAATATGCTAAACTCTTCCATGAGCTGGCAGCAACAATACGCCGGTCCTTTGACAGGGCCGCCCACCGGAACTGCCCTCGAACATGCCTTCTTGAGGAAAGAGCTATGTCACAATAAAAGTGCCATCCCAGAAATTGTGTACCACGTACGAAGGCACGGCTTTCCGCATCGCCCTTATGCGGCGGAAGGAAGGATGCACATACGATTCATAAAAGGAGATTTTCATGCAGCAGCGTATCTTTTGGAGGAACCAGGCAGCAACCGTCCTGAAAAATGCCGCAAGGCGTGGCATGGACGGACAGTATTTTGAAACAAAGGAAGAAGCCGCTTCCTATCTATTAGGGCTGGTATGTCCAGGGATGAAGGTAGGCATCGGCGGCACCCAGACCCTGGAGGAGATGGGTGTGAAAAAAGCCCTCTCTGAACGCACCGACATCCAGGTTTATATGAGCCGCCATGATGTCACGCCCCAGCAGCAGGAGGAAATTTACCGCGAAAGCCTTTTAAGCGACCTTTACCTGATGAGTTCCAATGCCATCACTTTGGACGGGGAACTGTTCAACATTGACGGCCGGGGCAACCGGATGGCAGCCCTCTGCTATGGCCCCAAACAGGTTTATGTGGTAGCCGGCATGAACAAAATTACTGCCGACCTGCAGTCCGCTGTAAAGCGCGCACGGAACACTGCTTCTCCCGCTAACTGCAACCGGCTGGATATCCCGTCCCCCTGCTCTAAAACCGGAAGGTGCAGCAACTGCATGAATACGACGATCTGCAGCCAGTTTGTCTATACCCGCCACAGCGGCACTCCCGGCAGGATCCACCTTATCCTGGTAGGGGAAGAATTAGGGTACTAATTTACATCCTCTCCGGTGCGGAGAATCCTAACACATCGATGCAGGTTTCCAGAATCCGCTTTGTCAGGTCAAGCAGGGCGATATAGGAAGCCTGCTTTTTTTCGTCCTGTTCACCCAGGATCCTGGTCTCATGGTAAAAATGGTTGAAGACGTTGGACAGGTTGTAGATATAAGCGCACACCTTGTGGGGCGCGGTCTCCGCAAACGCGTCCGCGATAACGCCATTAAACCTTGCACACTCCAGCTCCAGCTGTTTGACGTTGGGGTCATTCACCGGCAGGAATGCTTCCTGGTCCACTTTCTTTCCTGCTTCTTCATACCTCTTGAGGATGGATTTGGCACGGACAATGGTATAAAGGATGTAAGGGCCGGTATTTCCTTCAAAGGAAGTGAAGCGGTCCAAGTCAAAGACATAATTCTTCGATGCCTGGTTGGACAGGTCGCCATATTTTAAGGCTGCCAGACCGACGACCTTGGCCGTCTCCCTTGCCTCGTCTTCTCCGGACTCCTCGCTGCCCCGCCCTTCCTGGTTTTCCCGGATCTTGCGGTACATTTCCTCATAAATATCATTCAAGAGGACTTCCAGGCGCATGACGCCGCCTTCCCTGGTCTTGAAAGGCTTGCCGTCTTTGCCGTTCATGGTGCCGAAGCCTAAAAATTCCAGCTTCGTATCCGGCTCCACCAGCCCGCCTTTCTTTGCCACGCGGAATACCTGGGTAAAGTGCATCTGCTGGCGTTTGTCTACTACGTAAAGGATTTCATCCGGATGGAAATCCTGCATCCTCTGTACGATGGTAGCCAGGTCTGTTGTCGCATAAAGGGATGCGCCATCGGATTTACGGATGATGCAGGGCGGGATCTCCTTGCTGTCGCTTTCCTCTGCCACATCTACGACCAAAGCACCCTGGCTTTCATGTGCCAGTCCTTCGTCTTCCAGCTTCTTTACCATGCCCGGGATATATTTCTGGGCATCGGATTCCCCAAGCCAGAGGTCAAAGTCCACATTCAGGGCTTTGTAGTTGCGCTTCAGGTCGGTAACCGATACCTGCAGGATCTGCTGGAACAGCGCGCGGTAGCCCCTGCGCCCTGCCTGCAGCTGGGCGGTAGCCTCCAAAGCCTTTGCGTGGTAAGCGTCATCTTCTTTGGACTTTTTGCTGGCGGTAGGATAAATTTCCTCCAGGTCGCTGATGGTGAAAGGCGGCTCCTGGGGGTAGTCCCCAGTATAGCTTTCATCAAAATAAACCAAGCCCGGCTGGCGCTCCTGAAGCTCAGTAATAATGAGCCCCATCTGGAGGCCCCAGTCGCCAAGATGGACATCGCCGATTACTTTGTGCCCGCAGTACCTGGCAATCCGCTTTAGGCTCTCCCCGATCACGGCAGAACGAAGATGGCCTACATGCAGCGGCTTTGCCACGTTTGGCCCGCCATAATCGATGACAATGGTCATAGGGTCCTCCGCTTCATCACATCCCATGCGGGAAGAGGCTGCCATATCCCCTAAATATTCTGCCAGATAGGATTCCTTTACGTCCATGTTGATAAAGCCCGGAGCCACAGCCTGGGCATTGTCAATCCTCCTGCTGCCGGAAAGGTGCTCCACTACTTCCTTGGCAATGGCAAGGGGTGCTTTATGCGCCGTCTTTGCCAGGGGCATGGCGCCATTGCACTGGTATTCGCACAAATCCGGACGGTTTGACTGGGATACCCTCACCTTGTCCGCAGGATATCCGGCCGCGGTAAAGGCGGTTTTTAGTTCTTCTGTTAAAAGGTCGGCGATTCTTTCCATATCCATCTCCACACATAACGAAACTGCCTTGCAAAAAGCAAGGCAGTTTAATCTTTATCTTGTTTCTATAAAGCCTGGCCGATTATTTCTTCCTCAGGAAATCCGGGATCTTGATGTCACGGTCCTGGGTCATCCTGGGCTGCTCCATCCTCTGGACAGGTTTCACAGACGGTGCCGGGGTAACATGAGGTGCCTCGGTATGCGGCGTGCTGATCGGATGTCCTTCTGTGCGAACCTTTGCGGCGGAATGAATCGGCTCGGAAGTCCTTACGGAAGCAGCGCTGCGGAACGGGCGGCTGCTGGAAAAAGTAGTCTGGGCAACCGGGTTGGTTTCTTCCAGTCCGGTAGCAATAACCGTAACCGTAGCTTCGTCTGCCATGGATTCGTCGTATTTTGCACCGAAGATGATGTTGGCGTCGTCTCCTGCCAGCTCCTGTACATAGGTAGCTGCATCGTTGGCGTCGATCAGGGAAATGTCACCGCTGATGTTGATGATGACATGGGTAGCGCCCTCGATGGTGGTCTCAAGCAGCGGGCTGGAAACAGCGATCTTGACTGCTTCGATGGCCTTGTCGTCGCCCTTTGCGGAACCGATACCGATGTGGGCCATGCCCTTGCCCTTCATGACGGTCTGGACATCTGCGAAATCCAGGTTGATCAGTGCCGGCAGGTTGATCAGGTCGGTAATGCCCTGTACTGCCTGCTGCAGCACTTCGTCTGCCTTCTTCAAGGCATCCGGCATAGAGGTACGGCGGTCTACGATCTCAAGCAGTTTATCATTCGGGATCACGATAAGGGTATCCACGTTTTCTTTCAGGCGCTCAATGCCGTTCTGCGCATTGACAGCCCTGGTCTTTGCTTCAAATTTGAAGGGCCTGGTAACAACGCCTACGGTAAGGATGCCCATATCCTTGGCGATGCCTGCGATAACCGGAGCCGCGCCGGTACCGGTGCCGCCGCCCATGCCGCAGGTGACAAATACCATGTCAGCGCCTTCCAGTGCCCTGGTAATCTCTTCTTCGCTCTCTTCTGCAGCCTTCTGCCCGATTTCCGGGACAGCTCCTGCACCGAGCCCTTTGGTCAATTTCTCTCCGATCTGGATCAGGGTCGGAGCCTTGCACATATCCAGTGCCTGTTTATCTGTATTAACGCCAATAAAGGAAACGCCGCTGATGGACTCGCTGACCATCCTGTTTACGGCATTATTTCCGGCGCCACCAACACCTATTACAATAATCTGGGCATTGGAGTTCGCTTCATTCGAATTTGTTTCAGCCACGATAACATCCTCCTGTATGAATTCCTGTTGAAAAGGACATTCTGCCCCATTTCTCACAGCATATAAACTATAATATTATTTTTCCTGCAAAAATTCAACTACTTGTCTAGAAAAATGCATATTAGGATGCCGCATCCCCTGAAGCATCTCCGGAGGCGCTTTCGCTGAAGATGATGTCATCGCTGTCATCTTCCCAGCCGGAAAGGTCGATGGTCCCGCTTTTTCCTTCCAGCTTTGGCAGGATAATCTGCAGCCGGGAAAATTTGGCTTCCGTTTTATTGTCCAGCCCCATGATGATGGAAATCTTCCCGCATACCATGGTCACCGACCCGTTCTCTCCCACCTGCAGCCGGGACAAGTCCAAGGAATACTTCTGCGCGTATTTGCAAAGGCTTGCCAGGTATGCCCCTGTGGAGGACGGCTCTGCCGGAAGGACGTCCCCGGCCTTGGCGTCTCCCATCGTCACCCCGGTAATCTGCACCAACCCGTCAATCCCGCTCTGGGTCTGCTCTGCGATTCTGCCGGAAGTGTCGATATAGCTGTAAGTCCCGGCGGATTCATCATAGACATACCCGATCAGGCTTTTTTCGGTTACCTTAAGAGTGACATGCCAGGGGGAAGCCAGCTTTACTTTTACAGACTCTACGAAGGGCACGCCGGAAACCGGGTCCAGTTTATTTTTAAAATAAAGGTAAAGGGAATTTTTACTGTATTTTCCGGAGGACGCTGCTTCCATTACTGCCTTCGGGTTGCTGTTGACGCACCCTTCCACATCGGTCCTGCGGACCATAAAAAGGGTGGACATTAATAGGAAGAAAATGGCAACGGCAGCCGCTACTGAGGTAACGGCGATCAGTGCCGCCCGCCCACTCCTGTATTTATTACGCTGTTGTCTTGCCATTGCTATGCTCCTCCAGGGACAGACGCGCCGCATTCCAAATCATCTTTCATACAATGCGGCTGGTACATTGTAAGGAATCCTCACGCAAAAGCGGGTCCCTCCTTACGATTTATTACGTGGAAGTTCCGAATTCAAATCTACCAGGTGGATCCCCCTGGAAACGCTTAACGCGATCCCCATTTCTCCTAATAAGATCAAAAGGCTGCTTCCTCCGTAGCTGATGAAAGGAAGCGTAATGCCGGTATTGGGCATGGAATTGGTAGCAACCGCGATATTCAGCGTAACCTGCAGGGCAATGTGCGCCATGATGCCGATCACCAGCAGGGAGCCGAACAAATCCTGGGTATTATTGGCAATCAGCATGAGCCTCCAGATCAGGAGGACAAATAATAAGATGATGCAGATTGCCCCGAACAGCCCCAATTCCTCACAGATAATGGAAAAGATCATATCATTCTGGGGCTCCGGGACCTTGCTGAGCTTCTGGAGGCTTTCCCCCAGCCCTTTCCCGAAAAGCCCGCCGGACCCGATGGCATAAAGCCCCTGGATGGTCTGGTAAGCCTTGTCCGGATTGGATTCCGGATGGAGCCAGACCTTGACCCTCTCCAGCCTGTAGGAAAAGGTCATAAGGAAAACAGCCGCTCCTGCTGCCGCCAGGAGGATGATGGCGATAAAATCCTTATATTTTGGAGATGCCACAAACAGCAGGATAAACACGATGCCCGCCACAATGATGCCCGTACTCAGGTTGGAATAAGCCACCAGTCCGATCATCGGGAGCATGAGCGCGAACACCTTGACGACATTGGAAAACTTTGCCATTTTCCTGGGTGCGCGGCTCACGATATAGGAAACGAAAATAATCACGCTGACCTTTGCCAGCTCGGAAGGCTGGAAGCGGATGGGGCCGATGGCCAGCCACCTCTGGGAGCCATTGGAAGACTGTCCCACGAAAAGCACCATGACATTCAGCAGCAGGGAAACCGCAAAGACCGCAAAAGCAAACCGGTACCAGAAGTGATACGGGACCCGGGAAACAATAAACATGATGCCCAGCCCAAGGAGCGCAAAAGCAAACTGCCTTTTTAAATAATAAGCGGAATCCCCGTAATTGACGGAAGCCACATAGGAACTGGTGCTGTAGAGCATGACCAGGCCGAAAGCAACCAGGAAGATGATAAAGAACAAAAGGCCGTAGTCGAAGTAGCCGGCGCTGCGCCTGCGCGCCTCGGCCCTCCTGTGCTTTTCCCTTTCCCCGGCTACTGTCCTGCCGGTCCTGATCCTGCTCATTTCTATCAAGCTCCTTATTATTACTCAGCAAGCGTTCTCACATAATCTTTAAACATATCGCCCCTTACCTCATAGTTGGGGAACATGCCCCAGCTGGCACATGCCGGGGAAAGAAGGACGATTTCGCCGGGCTCTGCCGACTCATAGCTTACCTTTACTGCCTCTTCCAGGCTGCCTGCAAACGCGATATTGGTAAAGCCATACTTTTTCGCCGTATCCGCAATGATCTGCGCGGTCTGCCCTAAAAGTACTAATTTTTTGACCTTGCCGTCAAAAGCCTTGATCCAGTCATCAAAGGGGATCTCCTTGTCATAGCCGCCCGCGATCAGGCAGGTTTTGGCATCCATGGCTTTGATCGCCTGGATGGCGGCATCCGGGTTGGTACCCTTGGAATCATTGTAAAAACGCACGCCCCTCTTCGTCGCCACGTACTCAATCCTATGCGGTACGGCACGGAAAGCCTTTATCGCATCAGCGATTTCTTCCATGGGCACGTCCATTGCCCTGCAGATGGCGATCGCCGCCATAATGTTTTCGGCATTGCAGGTCCCGATCAGCGTAGTATCCGTAAGGGAGAACACCTTCTCCTCTTTCCCGCCTTCCGCATGGAGGATGGCGCCGTCCCGCAGGAAATAGCCGTCTTTCAGCTCTTCTTCAGAGGAAAACAGGACGACATGTGCCGGGCATTTTCCGGCAAATTCCGCGGTATATTCATTTGCCCCGTTCAGCACGCAGGTATCCTGCTTTGTCTGGCGGTTCGTCACGCGCATCTTGCATGCCGCGTAATTTTCCATGGTATGGTGGCGGTCCAGATGGTCCGGCGTAATGTTCAAAATAGCGGAAACGTCAGCGTGGAAAGTATCTACTGTCTCCAGCTGGAAAGAGCTCAGCTCCAGGACGGAAACCGTATCCTCCTTCGTCTGGTCTGCCACATCGGTAAAGGGATTGCCGATATTGCCGGCTACCTGAACATCTTTGTACTTTTTCTTCAGGATTTCCCCGACCAGGCTGGTCGTGGTGGTCTTGCCGTTAGTGCCGGTGATGCCGATGATTTTCCCTTTTGCAAAATGGTAAGCCAGTTCGATTTCGCCGATAATTTTCTTTCCTTTTCCCTCAAGCTCCTGCACCAGGGGGATTTCCGGCGAAACGCCGGGTGAAATCACGGCTTCCGCAATCTGGTCCATATCCTTTTCCGGAATCTTTCCCAGATAAACCGGGATGTCTTTTAAAAGCGGGGATTTTCCGCGCAGCGCTTCCACGTCCAGCTTTTCATTTCCGTCGTAGATCTCTGCCTGGTACCCGTTCCGAAGCAGCAGGCAGGCGGAAGAAATGCCGCTTTTACCCGCACCGATAATTAATATTTTCCCTTCTGGTCCCATTTGCTTATCTCCTAATTCCTTAAAGCGCTAAAAGTGAAACCGCGCAAAGAGCCGCGGTAACGACTGAAAATACGGCAACTACCTTCGGCTCGGACCACCCGCCCAGCTCAAAGTGGTGGTGGAGGGGAGCCATACGGAAAATACGCTTGCCTCCGGTTTTTTTAAAATAAGTCACCTGGATGATGACGGACAAAACTTCCAGCAGGTAAATCAGCCCGAAAATCAAGATAAAAATGGGCATCTGCATCATATATGCCGCGCCCGCTACAAAGCCGCCCAGCGCCAGGGATCCGGTATCCCCCATGAAGATCTGTGCCGGGTTGCAGTTGTAAAGCAGGAATGCCATCAGCGCGCCTGCCACTGCCCCGGTGATGCCTTCAATGCCGCTTCCGGTACGGATGGACGCGATGGTCAGCGTAATCGCCACCGCTACCGTGACCGTGGATGCCAGCCCGTCTACGCCGTCGGTAAAGTTGACGCCATTAACAGTGCCGATGACGGCAAAGAACAGGATCACGACGGCAAACCATTTCAGATCCACCATCTTCCCGGATGTAAACGGGATCCGCATTGCCAGGGATACATCAGAAAAGAACAGCAGGTAAATGGCAAAAACCGCTGTCGCCAGGATCTGCAGCGCCATTTTCTGTTTCGGGTAAAGCCCGTCGCTGCGGTGGAGCACAACTTTCAGGTAATCATCCAAAAAACCGATGACGCCAAATGCCAGCGTCAAAAACAGCACCGGCAGGATATGGGGCTCTTTCCATGCAAAAACAAGGGATGCCACCAGGATGCCCGCCAGGATCATGATGCCGCCCATGGTAGGGGTGCCGTTCTTTTTCTGGTGGGATTTTAATTCCTCCCGCTCGGTCTGGTCCACCTTTTTCTTTGTAAGCGCCGGAATTACCACCGGTCCTAAAACTGCTGTGACAGCAAAGGCGATCAGCCCTGCCAACAATGCGATATCCATGCTCCTGCTCCCTCTGTCCTGCCTGTTTTTCCTTTCCTAATAGGAAAAAAGAATCAATAAGAAACGATCCCTAACATTATAAAGCCCTGTCCGGGCTTTTTCATCTCTCTTGTCATGGGGAAACGGTTGCCGCGCCCGCGGTCCCAGCTGTCCCGCTTGTAGGAGTTCCGGTCGTGCCCGTGCCCGTTGTACCCGTTGTCGTCCCAGTACCGGTAGTGGTTGTACCTGTTCCGGTAGTTGTGCCTGTCCCAGTCGTTATCGTATCCGTCCCGGTGCCGGTCGTAGTATCCGTCGAGGTAGTACCCGTAGTGGTATCGGTGGAAGTGTTCTGGGAAGATTCCGCGTCCACCTGCGCCTGCACCTGGTTCTCCGCGTCTGTCGCTTCGTGGTCCGGGAAAATATCCATATAAGGAAGGATTTCCGCGAAAATCTCCCGCGCCAGGCCTACAGCAAGGCTGCTCTGCGCCTGGTCTTCCTGGTTTACCTCGTCCACTACAACATAAACGCATACTTTCGGATCGTCAAGAGGGGCGAACCCGATAAAGGAAACCAGGTATTTTTCATCGTCACGAGGGAGCTTTTCAGCGGTACCGGTCTTGCCGCCCAGGGAATACCCCGGGATCTGCAGGTTCTGCGCGGTACCCTCGGTAACCGTCATGCCCATGTACTGCTTCAGAAGGTCCGAAGTCTCTTGGGAAACGGTCTCCTTCATTACCACCGGTTCAACCTGCTTTACCACGTTGCCGGAGGAGTCTTCGAGTTCTTTTACCACATGGGGCCAGTAATAAGTGCCGCCATTGATTTCCGAGCAGAAAGCGGATGCCATCTGGATCATGGTAACCGTAAAGTTTTGCCCGAAAGCGTTGGTCGCCAGGTCCACATTGTTCATCTCGTCTTCGGAATACAAAAGGCCGCCGGCTTCTGCCGGCAGGTCGATGCCAGTCGTTTTACCCAGGTTAAAGATATCCTGGTATTTACAGAAGGTTTCCTTGCCCATGCCCAGGGCAATATCCATCAGTGCCACGTTGCAGGACTGGGCCAGCGCCTCGCCTACGGTAAGCTGCCCATGCCCCTCTGTATGGGAGCATTTGATAAAATAATCCTCTACCTGTAGCCCGCCGGTGCAGTAATACGTCTCATTCCCGGTAATGGCACCGGAATCCAAAGCTGCTGCCAGCGTAAAAGTCTTGGCGGTAGAACCGGGCTCATAGGTGTCGGACACGCAGTAATTTTTCCACAGCTCGTTCATGGCATCCTGCTTTTCTTCATCCGTCATGGCGGACAGCTCGTCTTCTGTGTATACCGAGCTGAGGTCCTGGGGATTGTTCAGGTCAAAAGCAGGATAATTTGCCATGGCCAGCACTTCCCCGCTGTTCGGGTCCATGACAATGACAGCCGTATGCTTGGTGCCGTCCCCTTCATAAGCGCTGTCCTTATATTTCGCGTTAAACTCCGCAATCTTCTGCTCCACGATGGACTGGATATTGGCATCGATGGTTGAAACCACCGTATCCCCGTCCTGGGCGGGTATGATCGTCGGCTCCAGGTTGTTGTCGGTGCCGAAATACCCATATTCCCTGCCATCGGTGCCGGTTAGTTCGTCGTTGTAAGATGATTCGATTCCCAGGGCTCCCGCACCGGTAGAATTCGTAAACCCGATCAGGCTGGCTGCCAGGGAATTGTAAGGATATTCCCTTACGTAAGCAGCCTCAAACCAGACACTTTCCGAATCCGCGTCCCCGCTTTCCTGCAATGCCTGGTATGCGCTGACCGCGTCCGCGCTCTCATTCTCCAGGATCTTATGGTATTGGCTGGTGGGGTTTTCCTGTATATAAGTTTGGAGCTCCGTGCGGTCCAACTGCGGGAAACACTTCGTCAGGGCGTCCAGAGTCGGGTCCAGCAGGTCCGGGTCGTCATTGAGCACCTTGGCGTCCAGGATGATATTGTACACTTTCTCGCTGGTAGCCAGCACGGTGCCATTGGTATCCACGATGTCGCCACGTTTATACGCGATGGTCCTGGAATCATAAGTCTGCTGTGCCAGGACCTGGCGGGCATACTTGCTGCCGCTGACAATAATGATATATGCAAGCCTCCCTATTAACGCAATTAAAGCAAGCATAATGACCGCGAAAACGACCACCAGCTTGCGTTTCATGCTTTTATTAAATCGGGCGGAATCTTTCTTCTTCAAAAGCAAGCTCCTATTCCGGTAATGCAGCCTGCAGGTCCACTGTCCTTACTTGGAGGAGTCCGTAGAGTACTGTGTCATGCTGTCTTCATTGTCTGTATCATAATAAATGATCTGGGAAGAATCCGGATAGACCATGCCCAGCTCATTAATCGCCTTCTCCCGGATAGCGTTCAGGTCCACGGAAGTCTCGATCTTCTGCTTTGCCTCTTCATTCTGGGTCTTCATGTCCAGGATTTCGCTCTGCAGGGAAGAGACCGAATTAATCCGGTTTGTAATCTGGGACTGTAGGAACACGTAACATCCACATACCAGGAAAGTCACACAGATACAGACCGAAAGGAATGCGACATATGCAGGGGAAAGTGCAAGGGCGCGTTCCCTGTTCTTCTTTGTGCGGCGTTTTTCCCTGCGCAAATCCCGCTCTCTCTCCCTGAGCCTTCTTTCTTCCCTAAGGCTCTCGCGTTCCCTCGTGTAACGCTGGGGAGCGGCTTTACGGACGGCACTGCCTTCTATTTCATAATCATGATGTGCCCTTGTATTACTCTTTCTCCGTCTTTGTGCCATAACTCAGCTGTCCTTTTTTACTTTTCCGTTTTACGAAATACCCGCAGTTTCGCGCTCCTGGACCTGGAATTTTCTTCCATCTCCTCCTTGGAAGGGAGGATGGGCTTTCGCAGCGCTTTTCCCTTGGATTTTCTGCCGCATACGCACACCGGGAATTCCGGCGGGCAGATGCACGGGTTTTCCGCTTCCCTGAACTTGCTTTTCACAATCCGGTCTTCCAGGGAATGGAACGTAATAATCGCCAGAACCCCTCCGGGGGCTAAAAGATCGATCATCGTTTCAATGGAATCCTGCAGCTGTTCCAGTTCCCGGTTGCATTCGATGCGGATTGCCTGGAACGTCCGTTTGGCAGGATGCCCGGATGTCTTTTGGACTTTCATGGGAATGGAAGCACGGATAATGTCCACCAGCTCGAAGGTGGTCTCAATGGGCTTCTTTTCCCTGGCCTGCACGATGTGCTTGGCAATATTTTCCGCGAAACGGTCTTCCCCGTAATCCCGGATCACCCGGTAAAGCTGTGCCTGGCTGTACTCATTGACGATGTCCCGTGCTGTAAGCTTCTGGGACTGGTCCATGCGCATGTCCAAAGGGGCGTCTTCCATATAAGAAAACCCCCGCTCGGCCGTATCCAGCTGGTAAGAGGAAACGCCCAGGTCCAAAAGGATGCCGTCCGCTTCCTTTATGCCAAGGCGTCCTAAAACATCTGCCATATGCTCATAGGTGTCTTTGACGATGGTAACCTTGTCTTGAAAAGGTTCCAGCTTTTGGGATGCCGCCCGGATGGCGTCCTCGTCCCGGTCGATCCCCACCAGCCTGCCGCCGTGCGAAAGCCGCCTGCAGATCTCATAAGAATGCCCCGCGCCGCCCAATGTCCCATCCACATAGGTCCCATCCGGCCTGATATCCAGCGCTTTGATTGTCTCATCCAGAAGGACGGATACATGCTTAAAAGCCATAGCAGCACCTACAGGACAAACCCGAATTCAGACATGCTCTCAGCCACTTCTTCCATGTCATCGTAGCTGTTGGCTTTGTCCCATTTTTCCTTATCCCAAATCTCGATCCGTTTGAGCACGCCTGCCAGCACAACGTCCTTGGTGAGCCCCGCATAAGAACGGAGCACGGCAGGCAGGAGGATCCTTCCCTGCTTGTCCAGCTCCACCATGGTGGCACCCGCTGTAAAGAAGCGGGAAAATTTCCTGGCTTTCTGGTTGACCGTCACCGGGAGGGCTTCCAGTTTATCCTCGAACTCCTTCCAGGCTTCCACAGGGTAGACATAGAGGCAGCCTTCGAGCCCCTTCGTAACGACAAACTCCTTCCCGAGCTGTTCCCGATACTTCGCGGGCATGATCAGCCTGCCTTTCGCGTCAATTATGTGGTTGTATTCCCCCATGAACATAAGCGGTCACACCATTTCTTACCATTTTCTACCACTTTCCACCACTGTTAGACACATTCTATCCGAATCAGCCCCAAAAATCAATAGCAGCGCCGGGTTATCCACTTTCCAGGCCCTTGCAGGATGCCTTTTTCCCACCAGATTTTTGTAAAATTCTGGGTAAGATTCCCTATTTTCCACCTGCGGGTGGGGAAAAATGGGTGGGCAGGAAATGTTGCACAAAGAACTTCCAAAATGGAGTGGAAAAACAGTCAGAATATTTTTGGCAGGATGGTAGAATGAAATCAATAAAGAAATTCGCGTAATTTGATTGAGATCAAGGTAATGTATAGAGTCAAAGAAGCAGGAAGGGGAGGATAGACCGATGGATAAAGAAGCCATGGGACGAGAGGCAGGAAGACGTGTCACCGGAGAGCGCGATGCCGGAAAACGTGGAATGAAAGGACGCGAAGCCGGAAAACGCGACGCTAGAGGGCGGGAAGCCATCCGTAAAAAAGCCAGGGAACAAGGAACCGGAGGACAGGAAGCCGGAAACAATAAAGCCACGGAAGAGAAATGTCTGGATAGGGATATCCTTCATAATACCGGCGCTTCTACAGCCCGGCAAAAAAGACATGGCATCCTGTTTGCCATTTGTGCCGTCTCCATCGTATTCCTTATGGCCGGCACATCCAACTTGCTGGGACAGCGGGAAGTCATCTTCCCGGAAGTTGCCGCCATCTGTGTCGGTTATTTTGCCGCACCCAAACGCCCCTGGGCAGCCAGCAAAATCTGGATCCTGGCTTTGATTTCTTTCTCCGCCGTTTTGGGCATTTTCATTGTCCGATTCCTGCCGGGGCCGGTGTGGTTCCAGATGCTTGTCGCTTATGGCATCTGCCAGGTGGCGCTGCCCCTTTCCCGCACCACCTTTGCGCCCATGATTTCCGCTATGGTGCTGCCGGTGCTGCTGCAGACGGACACCTGGATCTACCCGGTATCCGCCATCGGTTTTACCGCCCTGCTTTTAGGCATTGTGGTGATTTTGGAAAAAGCAGGCCTTAGGAAAAAGGAACCTTATGAGCCCTGGCCTCTGCCGGACCGGATGGAACGGTTTACGATCTTCTACCGGGTCGGCATCGTGGCGCTGCTGCTGTTTATCCTGACCAACTCCGGTTTTACTTTTGCGGCAGCGCCGCCGCTCCTGGTTGCGTTTACCGAATTTACGAAGCCGGAGCACCCTGCCGCAAAGCGCCCTTTCCGCTCCTGTATCCTGCTGTTTTTATCCGCGTCCTGCGGGGCACTGGTACGCTTCGCGGTTTCCATGCAGCTGGGGCTTCCCACCGCGTTTGCCGCCGCCATCACCATGGCCGCCATCCTGGTATTGATGAAGTTCTTCTCCATGTATCTCCCGCCCTGCGCGGCGCTCGGGCTTTTAGCCATGCTGATACCACAGGAAGCTGTACCTCTTTATCCTTTTGAAGCCGGATGCGGTGCCGCGATTTACCTTGTGGCTGCACTTGCCTGGAGCAAAGTCCGCAGCACCGTAGCCTTGGGAAATACGGAAACCGGCCTGCCTTCGAATTATGAAGAATGATGGCAATGCCAAAAGCTGTCGCAGCCACAATAAGCAGTTTCAGGCATGAAACGGTAATTTCTGCTGTGAAAGGCAATTACAGCCGTAAAAAGCAATTTGGCAATCAAAATTCCGGCTTTGGTTGTGAAAAAGCAATTACAGCCGTTATAAAACGTTATAAAATAACTATGGTATGAAATGAAATAGAAGGTTTCACATAAGAAGGCGCTTCTCTCCCGTTTTCCCGGAAAAGAAGCGCCTTTCTCGTATGATACCTGCCCGCCGGACTGCCATGCCTGATGGGCTTCCTGCAAGGCTTCTTCCATTTTTCATTCTGTGTGAGCTGCTTCTGCCAGCTCTGGCCAGGCTGGTTCTGCCGATTCTTGATCGGCCAATCCTGTCCATATCGGTTCCACTGCTCCTGCCGGAAAGCTGCCTTTCCCGCCTATGCTTCCTCTTCCAAGCCGGCAGCTGACTTTAAAGCAGCCACTTCGTCTTTTATCAAAGCGCGTACTGCCCCGATTTCTGTGCCTTCGTCCAGGTGGAGCGGTCCAAAGGAAAGCCTCCGCAAGAGAAGCACCGGCTTCCCGGTTTTTGCGAACATGCGCTTGACCTGGTGGTATTTACCCTCAGAAATCGTGATATATGCCAGGGAGCATGGTTTTCCTGGCTCCGGCATATTTTTCCCTCGCGCTTTCAAGGCATCCTCTGCAGAGCCTTCCGCCGGATTTTTTCCGGCATCTTTTAAGACATCAGGGTCAAAGGAGCGTGGGCTTTTTCCGCCATGGTTTCCTAATGCATCCGGCTCGAAGCCTTCCGGATAGGGAAGCCCTGTTTCCTTTATCTCCAGCTTTGCCGGCTTCAGGGGCTTCTTTTCCCCGATATCCATTCCCGTAGAAAAAGCATCCACATCTTCCCGCGTCAGGATGCCGTCACAGAGCACTTCATAGGTTTTATCCACATGCCTGGCAGGGGAAAGCAGGCGGTGCGCGAGTTCCCCGTCATCCGTTATCAGAAGCAGCCCTGTGGTATCCTTATCCAGCCTTCCCACCGGGGAAAGCCCTTTCTCCGAAGCGTCCGGCATGGCATCCCGGAATACGTCCATGACGGTCGGAAAACGTCCGTCTTCCCGTGCCGTTACCACTCCCGGGGGCTTGTCCATAAGGAAATAATGGTATTTCTCATAGAGGGCCGCCTGTCCTTCCAAAAGGACCTCGTCCTTTGCCGGATCTACCTGGAAACCAGGATCCTGGACCATTTTTCCGTTTACAGATACCTTGCCGGATTTGCAGGTTTTCTTTACATCACTGCGGCTCTTTCCTGTCACAGCAGAAAGCAGTTTGTCCAGACGCACTGTGCCTTACTCCACTACCTTCTCAAACTGGTCAGCAGTCGCGTGGCAGATGGGGCAGACGAAATCTGCCGGAAGCTCATCCCCTTCATAAATATAGCCGCAGATTGTGCAGCGCCATTTGGTCTTTCCGTCCGTATCGGTGACTTTCTCCAGGTCTTCCTTCTCTTCTACATAAGTAGGAGCGTTTTTCGCGGTCTTCCCCTTGAGCACGTTATGGTAATAAGCATAGGTCATGGGCGTGCCGGAACCGGTCACGGCGCCGTCCAGCATTTCCCCTACAAAAATCGTATGGGTGGAAGTCTCCATGGAGCCGGTTACTTTGAATACGGCATATCCATTTGTCTGAGGGAATACCGGTACTCCCTCTACCATTTCATAGGAAACCCCGTTAAATTTATCCACGTCCTTGCTGCTCTGGAAACCGAAAATACCGATCAAAGAAGCGTCGCTGTGCTCTTCCATGATGGAAATGGCGAATTTCCCGCTCTTTTTAATACATCCGTTCGTGTAGTTGTCGTGGTTGATGCTGACAGCGACAGTCGCCGGATTTGACGTAATCTGGATGGCGGAATTGGCCGTACATCCCACCGGTCGGTCTCCGTCTACGCTGGTAACCAGGTAAACGCCATAAGACATATTTCGTAAAATCTTTGTATCCATATTCTTTTCCTCTCTTTCTCTAGGCTTTCGTCCCTATTTCTGCTGAATTTTCGCACTTCTCTTACAAAAAAATTCTGTTGTCTGTATCGTATCTTAAATTAGACAGAAAAGCAATGAAAGTCCGCAGCCGGGTATCGAAAATACCACATATCGGCATTCGGGTTAGGAAAAAGCCGAAACGCGAAAACTTGTCTTATCAAAAAACAGGAGGGACTCTAAAAGTCCCTCCCATTTATACTTTTGTCAACTACCCACGACCTAAAGGTCATGGGCTTGTAACTGTCCAGTCGTAATAACGGCTTACGCCTCCGACCTTTAAACCCCGATA
>CADBRV010000086.1 GCA_902797185.1 uncultured Lachnospiraceae bacterium | reverse complement strand
TAACTACGCGGTTTGTATACAGTTTTCAAAGAGCTCTAATCAGTTACTACTGAAGGTTTGTTGGGAACCTTTTGACCCCAACATCATATTAATAGATGAAATTTTAGCCCGTGGCAAATTTTATATTTCTATGCATTGGTATGGATGCTTGCCGAGAGTTCAGAAATGGGAGCATACCGCATCATCCAAGCTGCCGCGCGGCTGGATTTCGAGCAACGTACCGGACGAATGCTATGACAAAACCATGTACTGAAGGGAGCCTGCGGCTTGAATTCAGGCAGCCCTCTCCGAAAATTCTTTCACATCAGGACAACTTATCAGAGTATAATGATTCCAGACTTTTACTTGAACGAATGCGGAAGAAAGAGTGAGGAAAAGAGTGAAGAAGGTGTTGGAAATAGTCGGTATTGCAGTACTGGTATTGATTGCTGCAGCGATTGTTATGTTCATGTTGCTGAGCCACAGACCGGCAGCTCCGAAAAACTATCAGAATACGGTAAAAACCCAGGGCGATATTGAAAAAAAGTATATGGCTGACGGGCCGTATGAAGTTTCGTATCATGAGGACTCTGTTTTACAGGAATTTAAAAAATTCGAAGTATATTATCCGGCTGAGCTGGAAGAAAAAGATCAGGAATATCCGGTGATTGTCCTGTGCAACGGCAGCGGGACACCACTTTCGAAATACAGTGCGGTGGCCAGACATTATGCATCGTGGGGATTTGTGGTTATAGGGACGGAAGAGGAATATTCCTGGAATGGTTTTGATGCGGAGATGAGCCTGCGCTATCTGGAACGTTTGAATGAAAATGAGCAAATAGAAGATAAGGATAGTATTTTCTATCAGAAGATAGATTTTGACAGAGTCGGCATTGTGGGACATTCTCAGGGAGGCGTTGGCGTGATCAACGCGATTACCGACACGGAGCATGCGGATGTTTACAAGACGGCAGTTTCCCTGTCACCGACAAATAAAGAGCTGGCGCACAATCTTTTCTGGGATTACGATGCAGCAAAAATTAACATTCCCATTTTGCTTATTTCGGGAGCAGGCGGGGGTGATGACTGGGTTGTAACGGGAGAACAGCTGAGTGCCATCTATAATGACATTACCTCCGATAAGGCTAAGGTGCGAAGAAAAGACACGCCTCATAATGAGGTTTTGTATTCAGCCGATGGCTACGTTACCGCATGGTTTATGTGGCAGCTTCAGGACGATACGGATGCAGCCGGGGCATTTACAGGAGAAGACCCGGAGATCCTCTCCAACGATCTGTATCAGGATCAGGAACTGGATATACAATGAAAATTTTCAGTTCGGATGATGATAAATGCATTGCGGTGAATTGATTCGGGATGAAAGAAAAGAGAAAGAGGAGGCTAACCCAAATGTACTCATTTGCCTGTGATTATCTGGAAGGATGCCACGAAGAGGTCCTGAAGGCACTTTGTGAAACCAACATGGAGCAGGCACCGGGATATGGTGCCGACCGTTTTACCCAGACGGCTAAAGAGGAGATCCGCGCTGCCTGCGAAGATTCGTCGGCTTCCGTTTATTTTGTCAATGGGGGCACGCAGACCAATCAGCTGATCATCGACACCATGCTTGAGGCGTACGAAGGTGTCCTGGCAGTGCAGACAGGTCACATCAATGTTCATGAAGCCGGTGCCATCGAGTTTTCCGGACACAAAGTTTTGACGCTGCCGGAACATGAGGGCAAGGTTTCTGCATCCGATGTGGAGGAGTATGTAAAGAATTTTTATAATGACGGCAATCATGAACATATGGTATTTCCGGGCATGGTTTACATTTCGCATCCGTCGGAGTACGGGACTCTTTATTCTGCAGAGGAACTGACCGAGCTTTCAAGAGTGTGCCGTGAAAATAATCTGAAACTTTTTCTTGACGGAGCACGCCTGGGCTACGGGCTGGAGGCTGACGGAACGGACGTTACACTTCCTTTGATCGACAAGCTGTGTGACGTATTTTATATCGGCGGCACCAAGGTCGGTGCGCTGAACGGGGAGGCCATTGTATTTCCGAAGGGGAAAGAACCGGATCATTTTCTCACCAGAATGAAACAGCATGGTGCGCTCTTTGCCAAGGGAAGACTGGCAGGCGTACAATTTGCCGTCTTATTTAAGGACAATCTTTACCGGCGAATCAGCCGTCATGCTATTGAGATGGCAAAGAAAATCCACAGAATATTCGAGGATGCAGGCTGCCGCTTCTATTTCGATTCTCCGACGAACCAGCAGTTTATCATTCTTGAAAATGATGTCCTGAAAGAACTGGGAAAGTACGTGGAATATGAAATCTGGGAG
>CADBRV010000085.1 GCA_902797185.1 uncultured Lachnospiraceae bacterium | reverse complement strand
TGCGCGCCCCAAACGCCCAGCCTTGCCATAAGGGCAAGCCCCCACCGGCGCCTTCCGTATTCCTTTCCGAAAATCTTCCCGATGGTTTTGGCGGATTTAAAATCATAGAACCTTTTGGCTGTGAAATAAAATTCTTCCTGCAGCTCCCAAGGGGTCATATTCTTAGGAAGGAACGTGACATTCATCATGTCAAACCACTCCCAGTTGTTTGTAACCATCCGGTTTTCTTTTACCATCTGGTCGTACACCGGGGTCCCCGGATAAGGGGTCAGGATAGCCGGCTGCAGCTGGTACGCGTTGATTTCCTTTGCCCTCTCCTTATCCGCCGTAAAGTTGTCATCCTCAAAATTCATATACTGGAAACCCATTTTCTTGTACATGCGGATTTCCTCAATGACATTGTCCACACTTCTCTGGCGATAGGGTGCAAACATCCTGGATGTCGTACAGAGCGTGCACCGGAAGGGGCAGCCCCTGGTGGAAAGCACACTTCTACTTCATGCCCTGCCTTTTTCAGGATCCCGCCCAGGATCAATGGACCGGTAATGGAATTGGACTGGCCGTAAATCTTTCCACCCCAGCGGTAAGGCAGGAACCTGCGCAGCGCGGTTGTAGGTGTAATAAATATGATTTTCATATCGTTTCCACCTCCCATTGTAGTTACTATTTCTATCGTAAGGAGGGACCCGCTTCAGCGGGAAGCCCCTTGCGATGCACCCGCCGCATCGCCCTATGCCATCTCCCCTTTGGGTGATGACGCAGGCCACGCCTCCACGCGAAGCGTGGTCTTTCATGGCACGGCTCTCCTTGAGGGCGATTTGGAATGCGGCGTTTGTCTTATTTTTACTAAAAATTATCGTCTTTTCTCTTTTTCCCTCAAGATCAGAATCCGAAAGCTGTCTGATAAAAGAACGCTTTTTTAAAACTGTCTCTTCTATTGGACACCAATTCCAGTAGAATAAGGGTGAAACTACTATATATAGTAATGATAATAGCCCTTATATAGTGGCGCTAACAGTATGAATGGTGATACTATAGATAATAATAGTGATACAATTGGTAATAACGGTGGAGCACCCATTTTTACCTTTCCATGACAGACCGTAAGGAGGGGCGCCATGGCAAAAAAAGCCGGGACAAAAGGAGATAAAAGGATCCAGAAAACCAAGATGTGTTTGAAGCATGCCCTTCTGGGACTTTTAGAGACAAAGCCTTTTGAGAAAATCAAGGTGACGGAGATCTGCGACCTTGCATGTACCGGGCGGGTCACTTTTTACACTTACTATGATGACAAATATGACCTGCTGAAGGACTGCTTCGAAGATATCCGCCAGGAAATCAAAGACCGGTATCTGGAAAAGAGGCGGCAGAAAAACGGGGAAGATGCGTCTTCCTTCCAATCCTGCATGCTTGATTTTATCGACGCACAGCTGGAAACGACGGAATCTTATGACCAGCAGGGGTATTACCTGCTGGAAAGCCCGGACCTGATGCTCATGTATTATAATTTTTCCAAGGACTACCTGAAGGAATTCGAGCATTCCATCCGTGACAGATATTCCCTCAAATATGACCAGGAACAGATCAATTCCTTCTTTATTTTAGGGTTCTACGGGTTTATCCACGCCAAACACAATATCGATTCCAAGGAATTGTACCGGCAGTGCCACGAGCTGGCCGGTGACCTTTTGAATTCGTCTATTTTTGAAGAGCCCTGACGGCTGCCGCGCTATTCCGGGCATAACCTGCCTTGCCTGCATTTAAGGCACCACATTAACGGACTGCCCTGACGGCTGCCGGACAAAAGCAGCCTACGGAAAATGCAGGATGACGGCAGGCATGCCTTCTCTATCTCATTACCATCAACAGCAATCTGGCAATATACATCAATAGAAAATTAAGAGAACGATCAAATGGGAAAAAAGAATTATTACGCAGTAAAAAATGGCCGCAAAACCGGCATTTTCCGCACATGGAATGAATGCAAAGAACAGATACAGAGATACAGCGGCGCCGTATATAAAGGTTTCGAAACCTTGGAGGAAGCAGAAGCTTATATGGGCGGCCAGGAAAAAACCTCGAGCACAAGTGCCACCCCGGACCTGGATAAGCTGCAGCAGGAAGCGGAGCTGGTCGCCTTCGTAGACGGCAGCTATAATAAAGCCACCGGAAAATACGGCAGCGGCTGCGTCCTGCTTCATGACGGGCAGAAGGAATCCTTCTCCACAGCCGGGGAAGACCCGGATGCCGCCAGTATCCATAACGTGGCAGGGGAAATCCAGGGCGCGCTTTTCGCGGCAAATTACGCGAAGGAACACGGGTTCCATTCCCTCATCATCGCCCATGACTACACCGGAGTGGCACATTGGGCACTTGGAGACTGGAAGGCCAACAACCCCTTCACCCGGTCTTACCAGCGGCAGATGGCAGGCTTCTCCAAAGAACTGGACATCCGCTTTTTGAAAGTGCCCGCCCACACCGGCGTGGAATTAAATGAAGAGGCGGACCATCTGGCAAAAAAAGCCGCGGGGATCATCTGACACAGGGCATGGACAGGACAGCCCCGGACAG
>CADBRV010000084.1 GCA_902797185.1 uncultured Lachnospiraceae bacterium | reverse complement strand
TTAATTTTTGGGATGGATTCCCGAGTGGCCAAAGGGGACAGACTGTAAATCTGCTGGCAACGCCTTCGAAGGTTCGAATCCTTCTCCATCCATGTACCGCTTGACAAGAAAGGCGGGCTTTGCCGGCGTGGCGGAATTGGCAGACGCCCGGGACTTAAAATCCCGTGGGTAGCGATACCCGTACCGGTTCGACCCCGGCCGCCGGCAGGACTACAGGACCTGAGGTGTTTACCTCAGGCCCTTTTTCTTTGCCCTTTATTAAGAAATCTTAAGACGGCCCTCATTTTTTCTTAAGAAAGGCTTCGTTATAATGATGGCAGATTGAGGAAAGGGGGATGTACATGCATTCCATGACAGAATGGCTGGAAAAAACCGCCAGCCGCATTCCGACGCATATCGCCGTATCCGACGCGGATACTTCCGTTACCTGGGATACGTTAGAGAATAAGGCAAAACAGGGAGGGACTTTCCTTTCCCGGTATGTGGGCCATAAGGACCCGGTAGCCATCGTGGTAGAAAAAAGCTGCACCGCTTTGGAGCTGCTCTACAGCGTGCTTTACAGCGGCGGCTTTTACGTATTCATCGACCCGGAGCAGCCGGCTGAGAGGATGGAGAAAATCCTGCGCAGGCTGCAGGCGCCGGTGGTCATTACGGAAAAGCAGGTAGAGGAAAAGGTCCGTTCCTGCGCGGGGGAAAGCAAAGTATTCCTGCCGGAGGAAGTGCTGGACCATCCGGCTGAGAAAGCCAGGCTTCAGGAAATCCGCCAGGGTGCTTCCCTGGAAGACCCTTTGTATACGGTATTTACTTCCGGCTCCACCGGTGAGCCGAAAGGCGTAGTGGTAAGCCATCAGGCAGCCAGCCAGTTTATCCGCCATTTTGCGCAGCAGTTCGGCATCACCGAGGATGACATTATCGGGAACCAGGCGCCCTTCGATTTTGACGTTTCGGTAAAGGATATTTTTACCTCCCTTTATACCGGAGCCCAGATGGTGGTCATCCCCCGCACGCTGTTTGCCGTGCCGGGACAGCTGGTGGACTTCTTGGTTGACCATGAGATCACGGTGCTGGTCTGGGCAGTGACGGCCATGTGCATGATTTCCGCCTTCGGCGGGTTCGAGTACAAGATCCCCGAGAAGCTGCGCCTGGCCATGTTCAGCGGGGAAGTGATGCCGGTGCGCCAGCTCAAGGTATGGCAGCAGGCACTGCCAGGTGTGAAATTTGTAAATCTGTACGGCCCTTCGGAAATCACCTGCAACTGCACCTTTTACGAAGTACCGTCCCACCTGGAAGACGACGCGCCGCTTCCCATCGGCAGCCCCTTCCCGGGCAGGAAGGTATTCCTTTTAGACGAAGCTGGGCAGGAAGTCCATGGGGAAGGACAGCAAGGACAGATCGCTGTCAGCGGGGAATCCCTGGCGGACGGTTATTACCATGACCCCCAGAGGACCGCGGAAAGCTTCATCCTCCGGGACGGGGAGAGGGTTTACCTCACCGGCGACATCGGTTACTACGGCCAGGACGGGCTCCTTCATTTCACCGGCCGGCAGGATAACCAGATCAAGCACATGGGCCACCGCATCGAGCTTGGCGAAGTGGAAAATGCCATGGAAAAGGTAGAGGGGGTCCGCAGGGCCTGCTGCCTGTATGACCAGAGGAAAAACAGGGTCATCGGCTTTTACCTGGGCGACCTGGACAAAAAGGAGCTCCGCAAGGGGCTTAAGGAACTGATCCCCAATTACATGATCCCCAACAAGTTCATATGCAAAGAGTCCTTCCCGGTAACGCAGCATGGGAAGACAGACCGGAAAAAGCTGCGGGAAGAGGCAGGGATTACAGATGGCTGAAAAGATGGAAACAGTCCTGCGCCGGCTGGAAGAGGAAGAAGGGACGCCCTTCTACCTGCTGGATTTAGATAAGCTGGGCAGCAGGGTGGATGATTTAAAGAGCTGGATGGGCGGGGGCATCGGCCTTTGCTTTGCCATTAAGAGCAACCCGTTTTTAGCTGCCCATCTGGCACGCATTACGGACCGCCTGGAAGTGTGTTCCTTCGGGGAATACAAAATTTGCCGGACAGAAGGCATCGCTCCGGAAAAGCTTTTGATCTCCGGCGTCCTGAAGAAGGAAAAAGAACTGGAAGAAATCCTGGAAGAATGCGGCGGACGCTGCAGGTACACCGTGGAATCCCCGGCGCAGTATGAAATCCTGGCCAGGTGGTCCAGGGAACATTCCTGCCACCTTTCCATCTATCCCAGGCTTACCAGCGGCAACCAGTTCGGCATGGATCAGGAAACAGTGAAAAAGATCTGCCTTGCCGCAAAAGAAGAGCCCTGTCTGGAAATCAGCGGGATCCATTTCTTCTCCGGCACCCAGAAGTCCCGTACCAAAAAGCTCCTGGGCGAGGTGGAAAAGCTGGATGCCTTCCTGCAGGATCTGGAAAGGGAAACCGGGAAAGTGCCGGAGCTGGAGTTTGGCACCGGCATGGCATTCTCCTATTTCCAGGACCAGAAGCCGGTGGGCAGGGAATTTATGGAAGAGGTCTGCGGCGCCATCCGTTCCATGCAGTGGAGCGGGCATGTCACCATCGAGATGGGACGGGCCATCGCGGCATCCTGTGGATGCTATGTCACAAAGGCTTCCGATATCAAGGAAAGCGATGGAAGGGCATACTGCATCGTAGACGGCGGCATCCACCAACTGCACTATGACGGGCAGATTCGTGGGATGTACCATCCCTTCCTCAAGGTGCTGCCGGCGGAGGGAGATTTCCGGGAGCCTTCAGGCAAGACCTGGACCATCTGCGGGAGCTTGTGCACGGTAAATGACGTGCTGGTGGCGGAACAGGAATTAGGAGAGCTTTCTCTTGGGGACCTTTTGGTATTTGAAAATGCCGGGGCCTACTCCATGCTGGAAGGCATGGCGCTTTTCCTGAGCCATGAGATTCCGGGCATCGCGGTTTACTCCAGGGAAAAAGGAGCACGCTGGCTCAGGCGCAGCCAGGAAAGCTGGCCTATGAACTGCTGCAGGGCAGAAAAAGAAAGCCTGGCACTTGACAAATCGGATCATGCATGAGGACATAGTGCAAACCAAATAGCCTGGTAGAAGCCTGGCAAATATGGCCATCTGCCAGAAGAGACAAAAGATATGGAAATATATAACTAACGTTATCTGCTGCCCATCCGGGCAGAAGATATAAAATAAGAAAAAAGACAATTTTTCAGACAAGAACGGAGGCAGCATTATGACAAAAGACGAAATGAAAGAGAAGATTACCGAGATCCTGGAAGACATCGATGACAGCATCGATTATGCATCGGAGGAGCATCTGATTGATGACCATATCCTGGATTCGTTTGCGATCATCTCCCTGGTTGGCGAGCTGGAAGACGAGTTTGATATCAAAGTCAGCGCCGTCGACATGGTAGCTTCCAACTTCAATTCTGTGGATGACATGGCACAGATGGTAGAGCGCCTGATGGCATAAGTTTCATTAAGGAGAGCCATGCCCATAAAATACGTGCAAGCGCATGGGCATGGCCTGCGTCACCGCCTTTTAGGTGATGACATGTTCCAAAAGGGGTCTGGAGATGGCTTACAATCAACTGCCGTACCTGGCAATTTTCCTGCCGGCTGTACTTATCGCATATAAGCTGACGCCGGCCGCATATCGAAAATATACGCTGCTGGCATCCAGCTGGATTTATTTCTATTTGTGCAGCCAATACCTGCTCCTCTATCTGGTTGGTACGACGGTTTTTGTATACCTGCTTGGCCTGGCTATGGAGAAATTCCCACTGAAGTCTGCCCCAAGGAAGGCTTTGTGCGGGATCGGCATAGCGGGGCTGTTCGGCACCCTGCTGTATGTAAAATACACAAACTTTTTTATCAAAATCATAAACACCATCGGCAGCGCGGGGACCGGCTGGCACAACATCCCCGGCCTGCACATCCTGGTGCCCATCGGCATTTCCTTTTATACATTGGAAGCCGTCAGCTACCTTCTGGAGGTGGACTGGGGCAGGGCAGGGTCGGACCATGATTTCTGCCGGGTCGCCCTGTTTCTGGGCTTCTTCCCCCAGACCATGGAGGGCCCCATCGCCCGCTACCAGGATACGGCTATGCAGCTTACCCAGGGCGAGGACCTGCACCTTAATAACATAAGGGATGGAGCCATCCGCATTGTCTGGGGCCTTTTTAAGAAAATGCTGATCGCCGACCGGCTGAATACCGCGGTGGGCACGCTGTTTACCAATTACACCCAGTACCATGGCTCCATGATTGCCATTTCCGGCGTGTTTTACGCGCTGCAGCTTTATATGGAATTTTCCGGCGTCATGGATATCGTCATCGGTTCCGCCCAGATGTTCGGGATCAAACTTCCGGAAAACTTCCGGCAGCCTTTTTTCTCCCAGACCGCGGCCGAGTTCTGGCGCAGGTGGCACATCACCCTGGGTGTCTGGTGCAAGACTTATATCTTTTATCCGGTGACCACTTCCGATGCCGCCAAGAAATGGAACAAGTTCGCCAGGAAGAAATATGGCAAATACATCGCCAAGGTCACGATTTCCGCCATGGCGCTGGCACCGGTGTGGATGTTCAACGGTTTGTGGCATGGCCCCCAGTGGAATTACATCTTTTACGGGATTTACTACCTGGTGCTTTTGGAATTGGAAGAAGTGCTGGAGCCGGTAAAGAAAGGCTTTTACAAAAAGACCGGCCTTTCCAAGGACTCCTGGTTCTGGCACCTGTTCCGGATCCTCCGGACCTGGCTCATTATTTTTACAGGCGAGATGTTCTTCCGTGCCAACGGCCTTAGGGCGGGCCTTGCCATGTTCCGCAGCATTTTCTACCAGTTCCATATTTCCTCCATGTGGGATGGAAGCCTTCTGAAACTGGGGCTGGATGCATGGGATTTTGCCGTCATTATCCTCGGTACGGCAACTGTTTTTGTTTATGACCTTTTGAAGGAAAAGGATATCCATGTCTGGGAGCTGGTTTCCCAAAAGAAGACGCCGGTTCGCTGGGCGCTGGTATACTGCCTGGTCTTTGCGGTTGTGATTTTTGGCGCTTATGGCGCGGGCTACCAGAAGGTAGACCTGATCTATGCGGGATTCTAAAGGATCCGGAAGGAGCGTGTAATGGAGAAAAAACATAGAAATGATTCTGTGGGGCTTCGGATCACCGCCTTTTTCCTGATCCTGGTGCTTCTGCTCATGATTACATCCCAGGCGTTTTTCCGTCTGGCATTGTATTCCTCCGACAACAAAATCATGAAGCGCAATTCCGTGGAGATGCTGCTGATGGCACAGAAGAAGGACAGCATCGATGTCCTGGTACTGGGGGACAGTGAAAGCTATACGACGGTTTCCCCTATGCAGCTGTACTCAGAGGGAGGGATTACTTCTTTCGTGGCAGGGCAGCCGGGGCAGAACATGGCGGAGACCCTGCATATGCTGAATGTGGCGCTGCAGACCCAGAAGCCAAAGGTGGTCCTGCTGGAGACAGATGCTTTGTATCGGGACGGGGGCTCCGGTTCCGGCTTCAAGGATATCTTTAATGTCCGCCTTTCGGAGGTATTCCCTGTATTCCAGTACCATAACCTCTGGAAGCAGATCGGCAGGAAAAATTCCGCTGTCATTAAGTCTTGGAATGGCTACCATATCAATTATAATGTAGATGGCTGCATCACCACCAAGAATTATATGCGGCAGACTGACAAGGTAAAGCAGGTCAGCTGGGTAACCCAGAAAGCCCTTGGGGAAATCCAGCAGAAATGCAAAGACATCGGCGCGAAGCTGATTTTATACAGCGCGCCATCGCCAAAGAATTACAACATGGAGAAGCACAACGGCCTGCAGGAGCTGGCGGATGTGAAAAATATTACTTACATTGACCTGAACCTCAAGGCAGACAAGCTGGGAATCGACTGGAGTACGGACACCAGGGACCAGGGCGACCATCTGAATGACGCAGGGGCTTATAAGACCACGGAATATTTCCTTTCTGTTTTGCAGGATATGGGGCTTACGGACCACAGGGGTGATTCCGCTTATGCCAAATGGGATACCAGGTCCGCCAAATTCATGTCCATCATCGAAGGGAATATCGCACAGATCCAATCTGACGGGCAGGGACAGGCCAATGCCAGCAGTAAATAAGGAAAAAGCATGATGCATTCCCGGCGGGAAAGATGCCCGTAGGGATACTTCCCGCCGGAAATGTGAGGACAGCAGGGCGTCCATCTTGGACTATTTCCGGTACAGCTGGTGCAGGAACGAGAAGGCAGGAGCGGCAGAAAAATATGCAGTATACAATCTTAATCGCGGAAGATGATAAAGACATTATCCGGCTCCTCCGGCTCTACCTGGAAAATGAAGGATACAAGGTCCTGGCGGCGGAAAACGGGGTCGAGGCGTTGGAAATACTGGAAAAAGAAAAAACAGACCTGGGCATTTTTGACATCATGATGCCCAAGATGGATGGCTATACGCTGATCCGCAAGGTCCGGGAGCGGTACAATATGCCCATCCTGGTGCTGTCCGCAAAACGGGAGGACAGCGACAAGATCTTGGGCCTGGACCTGGGCGCCGATGATTACCTGGTAAAGCCCTTCAACCCGCTGGAAGTCATGGCCAGGGTGCGTTCAGCCCTGCGCCGTTTTTACCAGCTGGGTGGGGAGACGTCAAAGGCAAAAGAGAGGGAAGAGCTCACTTTTGAAGACCTCCGCATTGACCTGCGTTCCATGCAGTTATATAAAGGGGGAAAGCAGGTCCAGGCCACCCCTACGGAGCTGAAAATCCTGGCTTTCTTTATGGAAAATCCGGGGAAAGTCTTCACAAAGCTCCAGATCAGCAGGCAGCTGAACGGGGTATCCTGTGAAGGCGATGAGAACACGATCATGGTCCACATTTCCAACCTGCGGGACAAGCTGGAAGAGGACAGCCGCAACCCCCATTACCTGATTACGGTGCGGGGCTTGGGCTACAAGCTGGGTGAGGTTATAAGATAGCGATATGCCGACCAGAGAGAAAAAACAGGAAAAAAGCATTTATGGCATGCTGGTCCGGAATTCAGCCTTGATGATTGTGCTGATTATCCTGAT
This sequence comes from uncultured Lachnospiraceae bacterium, assembly GCA_902797185.1. Lineage (GTDB taxonomy): Bacteria > Bacillota > Clostridia > Lachnospirales > Lachnospiraceae > RUG14243. Next base: position 25,864 of record CADBRV010000084.1, on the reverse strand, counting down.
GGGCGTGCTTTTTTTAGCATTCTATTATTTTGCCATCAATAACCTGCTGCCCGGGCTTGATATCGACAAGCTCATCAGCCAGGAAAACCGCCTGGAACAGGAGGAATACAGCAAGGTCAGGGCGGGCAATTCCTTGGGCAAAAAGGGCTATTTCGAGGTGGTAAATGAAAACGCCGACGTGCTCTACTGCAGCTCGGATGACAAAAACCAGTACCCGGATGACTATCTGGAATATATTCCTACGGTTTACAGCGGGATTGATTATTCGATTTTCCCCATTGGGTCGGATGAAGACCGGAAATACCTCCTGGTCAAGAGCGATGAAGATTCCGATGAATGGATGTCCGGCATCGCGGTATTGGACCAGGACCGGAAGGTGCTTTACAGCAGCATGGAGCTGGGGGAAAACCAGTTTTCCTCTACCGTCGTAAAGGCGATTACGGTGGATGATGAATTCGATGAGGAGTTCCTGGTCCAGAAATATCCCTTCCAGACGGCGGACGGCCAGCAGAGGTACCTGCTGATCCATACGGATGAGAACCACCGTGCGTTCCGGAACAGCAAGTACCGGCTGGCGCTCCTGGAAGTTTCCATCTTCTTTGTCCTTGCCCTGCTGACGATTTACTTTGTCAATATGCACACTGCCCATCTGGTAAAGGAACCTTTGGATACGTTAAAGGCGGCAATGGGGGAACTGGGAAAGAAAGGGCGCAGGAAACGCAAAGGCGGGCAGCAGCTTCTGGAAGTTTCCCAGGTCATGAACGCTTTTGATACCATGGAGGACAAGCTGGAAAAGAGCGAGCGGCAGAGAGAGAAGATGCAGGAACAGCAGCGCAAGATGCTGGCGGACATCTCTCATGACATGAAGACGCCGGTGACCGTGATCCAGGGATATGTGGATGCCATCAACGACGGGCTGGTGACAGAGGATGAAATGCATGCCTATCTGAAGATCATCGGCGATAAAGCCCAGTACCTGGGACAGCTGACGGATACCTTCGGGGAGTTCAGCAGGCTCGAGCACCCCGGGTTTACGCTGCGGCTGGAAAAGACGGACCTTTGTGAATACATCCGGGAGTATATGGCCGGCAGGTATAACGAGCTGCAGCTGGACGGCTTCCGGGTTTCGGCAGATATCCCCGAAGACCTGGAACTGGAGTGCAATGTAGACCAGGGGCATTTGAAGCGGGTATTTGAAAACATTATCAACAACTCCGTCCGCCATACGGAAAAAGGGACAGAGATCTTTGTTTCCGTCCGCAAAGAAGGCGGGCAGGCCGTAGTGGAGATGGGAGATGACGGTCCGGGGATCCCGGAGGAGATGAAGGACAAGGCCTTTGACCCCTTTGTGGTGGGGGACAGTGCCCGCACCAGCGGCAAAGGCACCGGCCTTGGGCTTTCCATCGCCAAGACGGTTGTTGAGCAGCATGGCGGCACGATCGAACTTCGGAAGGGAGGAAAGGGCACCTGCTTTATTATCCGCCTGCCGCTGTGCCGGTAAGTTGTGACGGTTACTGATCCAGGTAACGTGCCGGGTATTCCGAATAGTCCGCAATGGGAAGGATATATATGATCCGGGGCCATTATTACGAAAACCTTATCTCACAACGACAAATTGTGAAAAGATTTCCAATTCTTTGTAGCGGATTCCTGAAAAAATCAGCAGATTTAGGGTAAAATATTTTTGTTCGGTACAAATCTGTACAAATGGGGAATGGTTTGTACCGTCACGAATAAGATCATTTCTTTAATGGGAGGAATACTACATGTTATATCAGCGTATCGTAGAACCTGGAGTGCCATGGAAAGTACAGGAAACGACACACCTTTATGAACTGGAAATCAAAGAAGGCGCAGAGATCATCGCGCCGGAGGGAAAATTTTTAACCCTTACGGTTGATGGCGTGGGCAAGCCGATCGTCCCCGGAAAATACAAGGGCGACATCGTGATGACAGTTGCGGAGCTTTACAGCATGACCCCGCATGGCCTGCATCTGAACTTTGCCATGATGGCAGCCCATGGCGGGCCGATCCCGGAAGATTTGAATACCCCGGTCCATGCTGCAGCCGTTGTTTCCAATGGCAAGGTTATGGAAAAGGAATGCGTTCCGGCTATCCTCCAGGGCGGCTCCTTCGACGGGAAAGAAATGGACGGCGTATACGTTGCTTCTTCCGAAGAAGACTTCTGTGGCCTGGTTGTAGATGGCGATGGAAAATATACCGTAAAGAATTCCCGTTTCGACCTGGAAGGCAATGGCCACGATGACTGGCTGGGCAAAGGCACGGCTGTTTCTGCCTGCGACAATGTAGAACTGGAAATCGACAACTGCCAGTTCTTCTACTCCGGCGTAACCCGCTGCACCGTACAGGCCAGCAACAACACCAAAGTAGTGGTAAAGAATTCTGACTTTATCAATATTGCGCCGGATGGAAGCGACTGGGTAGGCTCCTTCTCCTGGCAGGTCGGCTTCATGGGACACAACCGTGTGACACAGCTTTGCGATAACGCGGATGTCAGGTATGAGAACTGCCGCATCCATGGCAATGGCTGGGGACTTATGTCCATCGATGGCACCGGGGATGGCAAGCCGCGTCCAGACGATCCGGAATGGCCAAAGGACCTGAAGGATCCGGGATATGGCGTAACCATGTATGTCAAGGATTCCGAGCTGACCCTGACTGGCCCCCACAGCCATGGCTATGGCGCTTTCTGTATCGGCGACAACCACATCACCTTTGACCACAGCAAAGTCGATGTTTACGGCTACCCGATCCTTTTGATGGGCATGGAAGGCAAAGGCAAATTCGACTGCATCAACGGTTCCAAGATTACCGGCCGCCGTTTCGGTGCTTTTGTCATTGATGATGACAACTCAGTCCTGAACATTTCCGATTCTGAATTTGACACCGGCAAGTCCTGCATCTGCATGAAGGGCAACTCCACCATCGTCAACATCAAGAATACGGCAATGAAAGCCGGCAACGGCACCATCCTGCAGCTGATGGACAACGACGAGTGCGGCATGAACCAGGCAGACTTTACAATCCCGGTTGGCGTAAAAGATGTAAAGGATGAAAACCGTGACCTGGCTTCTGTTTCCGCTACAGAAGATGTCACCCTGAATATCGAAGACTGCAATATCGCCGGCAACTTCTTCAACTCCACCACCAACATCCGTGCCAACAAGAGCAGGATGATCAGCGGCATGGGCAAGCTCCATGACACGGTCCTGGGCGTTGTTCCGCAGCCGCCGGTAGACGCTCCGAGCCCGATGGCAATGCGTCACAATGGCAACGACCTGGACGGCGCTAAGAACCTGGGCCTGAACCTGAAGAACACCACCATTACCGGCGTGATCTCCTCTGCAGACCAGAAATACAGGGAAGGCCTTGGCAGGATTACCTGCGAAAACCTGATGGAGCTTTCCAATGTTACCCAGTCCGCACAGCCGACCGTAAACAACGGCGTGGTTGTCAACCTGGATGGCGCTTCCGAATGGAAAGTAACCGGCACCAGCTATGTCACCGGCCTTGTACTGGCTGACGGCGCAAAGGTTACCGCGGCAGACGGAAAGAAACTGTCCGTAAAGGTAGATGGCGTAGAAACCCAGCTTGCAGCAGGCACCTACACCGGTACCATCGAGCTTACAGTAGAGTAATTACGGTCTGGATCTTTCATACCCGGAAGGGAATGAAACAGGCCGTGCCCGCGCACAGCGCACAGGATGGCACGGTCCCATAGACACCATTAATACTCAATTTTAAACCCAATATTAAAACCCGGGAAAGCGGCATGCCAAAGCATGCCGCTTTTCTGCGCCTTGCAAGCCGTGTGGGAACTGGTTATACTGTAATTTGCTATGTTGCCATTGCTTTCCGGCAGCGGCACTTGAATTGAGTAGGATTGAGAGCCACGCCATGAAAATTCGCACTGCGTGCGAAGGCGCGGCCTGCGTCACTGCTTTTCAGGCAATGACATAGACAGAAAGGATGGACCATGCAGGATCAGGATTTTACTTCCATCGTATTTGGCGCGGACGCGCTGGGCTACTCCTATGCCCGGGAAATGTACCGCGTATATGGGAAAAAGAGCATCATCAATGCTTCCTTGGTGCAGAAATATACCGAAAAAAGCAAATTTACGGATTACCACGTATTTGAAAACGCGGACCGGGAAGATGTCATGCTGGAGTGGCTGAAAAAGAATGCCGGCAGTTTCCAGTCAAAACCATTGGTATTTGGCGGTGCCGGGGACTGGCGTGCCAGGACTTTGTCCGAGCATAAAAAGGAATTGACGGACCTGGGGTATGTCATCCCTTACATCGATTTCGCGCTTCTGGACAAAGTGACCCAGAAGGATATTTTCTATGCCATGTGCGACCGTCTGGGCGTGCCTTATCCGAAGACAAAGGTGCTTCCCTTTGGCGACTACGATGCCAGCGTTTTGGCAGGCACAGATATGGAAACGGTAACCAAAGAGGATTTGAAAGACCTGGAGTACCCGCTCATTGCCAAGCCTTCCAACTCTGCCGGATGGCATAACGCGGAGATCCGCGACCGCCATAAGGTTTATAAGATCGATTCTGCAGAGCAGATGGAACAGGTTTACGAGGATGTGGCTGCGTCCAATTATTCTTATGCCCTGCTGCTGCAGGAGGTGCTGTCCACCCGTGACGAGTCCCTCCATTCCCTGACTACATTTTCCGATGCGGAAGGGAACCTTGTGGTAGCTGTTTCCGGCGACGTTTTGATCCAGGACCGCACCCCTACCGGCATTGGCAACCCGCTCTGCATCCTGGGGGACCAGAGGCGCAGGGACCTTTTGGAAGCTGCCGCAAAGCTGATCAAAGACATGAAGTATGAAGGATATGCCAATTTCGACGTCATGGACGGGGAAGACGGAAAGCCCAGGTTTCTGGAAGTCAACACCAGGGCAGGGCGTAATACCTACTATGTCTCTCTGGCAGGATGCCCGTTTGTAAAGCCCATTGTGGAATATTATGTTTACGGGAAGGACCTCCGGGAGGCACTGACGAAAGAAGAACAGGAAGCAGACAAGCCGTTCTTGTTTTCCATGGTGCCAAGGAGCGTCATTGCCAAGGAAACCCATGGCGACAAGAAGCAGAGGGCGCTTAAGATGTTCGACAGCGGCAATTGGGGAAGCCCCCTCCTTTGCAAAGAAGATTCCGTAGGGCAGCGCTTCTGGGCTAAGGTCAATTTTGAACATATGAAATCAAAGTTTTAAGAAGGTTTTCGGTGCGGAACCAGGGTGCTGGCTGTAATCGTGCGCCCCAAAGTTTCCAGAAACCGGCCGGCTTTTTTCGAAATGGCCCGAGGAAAACAGGCACAGGAAAAATTTTAGAAAGTGCTTATGAAATGAAAGCGCTTTTATATGAGGGAGGATGCCCATCCGGGCACCCTCCTTTTTTCGCGGCATATCCCGCCTGTCCGCCTTTCAGCGAAAGAAATTTTCAACGGTGGACGGGAGGGCCCGCCTTGGCGATCATCCGGGGAATATGCCAAATATCCATACGTGATGTCAAAAATTGCAGAAAAAAACAGGATGATTTTTCCAAAAAATAAGAATAATAATGCAGAATCTGATGGCTTTTGAAAAGAATGACAATCGTTTATCCTGTAGGTAGTGATAAAACGCCGAAAGGAGACGAATTATGCCAAATCCTTATTTCCCAAATTTACTCTCGCCAATCAAGATTGGCACCAAAGAATATAAAAACAGGATCATCCGTTCCCCCAAGGGGCCGGTGATGGCCATGCCAGACGGGCATGTGTTCCCGATGCAGCTGACAGATGCCGAAGTACGATGCGATGGAGGCGTTGCCGAATTCTGTATCGGGGAGACGGCTGTATCCAAAGCGGCAGCACGCGGCGATGAACCGTTTTATGGCTTTACAGACCTTTCCGATGCCCATATGGCCCCTTATAAGGAATATGTGGATACAATCCATAACCATGGGGCAATGGCCATGATCGAGCTCTGTCACAATGGCAGGGCAAAGCCGGAGCCTTCCGATGACAACCCGGCTTACGGCCCTGTGGATGAAATCCGGGAAGATGGCGCCCATGTGATCGGCATGACCAAGGAAGTCATTGCCCAGACTGTGGAAGATTTTGCCACGGCAGCCTGGTTCATGAAGAAGGCCGGGTTTGATGGCGTCTGCCTGCATGCGGGCCATGGCTGGCTCCCTCACCAATTCCTTTCCCCACGCTGGAACAAGCGCCAGGACGAGTATGGCGGAAGCATTGAGAACCGTTCCAGGATTTCGGTGGAAATCCTCAAGGCAATCCGGGAACGCTGCGGGAAAGATTTTGTCCTGGAAGTGAGGCTTTCCGGGCAGGAGAACGTGCCGGACGGCTATGGCATGGACACCATTGTGGCTTACGCGCGGCAGATCGAACCGTATCTGGATATGATCCATGTGTCTGCCGGCATTTACAACAAGCCCATGGAAACGAAGATGATGTCCACCCTTTATGACCTCCACGGATGCAACGTGGAAGCTGCTGCAGCCATCAAGAAAGCAGTCCAGGTACCGGTGGCGGTAGTCGGCGGCATCAACAACCCGGCAGATGCGGAAGCGTGGATCCGGGAAGGAAAATGCGACCTGGTGGCAATGTGCCGTGCCCTGGACGCGGACCTGGACTGGATCGAAAAGGCAAAAACCGGACGTGCCAGCACCATCCGCAAATGCATCCGCTGTATGCGCTGTTTCCCGGGACCTCACGAAGAAGCCATGAAGGAGCTGAACGGCAAGTTCCCGGAAGGCTGCAGCATCAACCCTTATTCCCAGCATGGAGATAAGAAGAATGCCGGCCCGGCAGAAGAGTCTAAGAAAGTCCTGGTCGTAGGCGGCGGCGTAGGCGGCATGCAGGCAGCCATTACCGCTTCCGAGAGAGGGCACCATGTGACGCTCCTGGAGAAGGCCGGGGAGCTGGGCGGGATCCTCAATTTCGCCAAAGACGACAAAGACAAATATGACCTGAAAGGCCTGGTGGATTCCATGGGTGCGGAGCTCCGTGACCGTGACGTGCAGATTGTATACAATACGGCTGCTACGGAAGAATGGATGAAAGGGAAAGACGTGGTCATTATCGCCACCGGTTCTTCCCCGCTGGTTCCGCCGATCCCGGGACTGGACAAGGCACTTCAGGCAATCCACGCGTACCGTCCGGATGCGCCGGTCGGAGAGAAAGTCGTGATGCTGGGCGGCGGCCTGGTAGGCTGTGAGACCGCGGTACATCTGGCAAAGCAGGGCAAAGAAGTGGAGATCGTAGAAATGCGGGGCGAGCTGGCTCCGGATGCTTACCGGCTCCACAAGCATAAACTCCGCCAGTTGATTGCCCAGAGCGACAAGATCACGGTGCACACCAATACCAAGTGCCTGGAAGTAAAAGACAATGGCGTCCTGGTCGAGAAGGAAGACGGCTCCAAGGAGCTCCTGCCGGCAGATACCGTTGTCAGCGCTTTAGGCATGAAAGCAAATGATACTTCCGAACTGGAAAAAATGGCAAAATCTGCCGGTGTAGACGTCATCCGGATCGGGGACTGCGTACACGCAGGAAAGATCTATGACGCCGTGGAGCAGGGCTTCCAGGCAGGATTTAACCTGTAATACAGCATATCCTGCATGGTCGGGAAATGTGCGGCAGAGCCCTCCAGGTTCCCGGAATTGCCGCTGGAATGAAAATAATATTGTAAAATGTCCCTTCCCCAAGGGGAGATAAAAGAAGGCAGCCATTCCCTAGGCTGCCTTCTTTTATCTCTACATTGGAGGGGACGTCTTTTTTTGCTATAATAGCACTGCAACGTCCTAAATCATGAAGGGGTTGGCTGGATTTGTTTCGCAAATAAAAAGAGCTGTGCCATGGAAAGACGCGCAAAGCGCAGGGCACGGTATGCTTCATTCTCTTCCGGGTGATGAAATGAGGACAAGGAGAGCCATGCCATGGAAAAGCGCGCGAAGTGCGAGGCGCGGCGTCTCATCGCCGCCTGATGGCGGAACGAAAAATAAGGAAGGCAGCTTATGACAGAAAATAAAAAAGAAATGCCCGCAGACGGGCGTTTTTCCCCGGAACAGGAAAAGCAGCTCTGCAGCCTGTTTGCCGAGATGATCCGTTTTGACGCGGGAGACCCGAAAAGGATCCAGCATTTTATGAAGGTCCACTCCTTTGCCCGGCAGATTGCCATGGAAGAGGGGATGGATACACAGACGCGTTTTGTGCTGGAGGCGGCAGCCTATGTGCACGATATCGGGATCCATCCGGCAGAAGAAAAATACGGCTACCAGAACGGGAAACTGCAGGAGCAGGAAGGACCGGCGCCGGCAGGAGAGATGCTCACCCGCCTGGGATTCACAGAAGATGTGGTAGAACGGGTGCAGTACCTGGTGGGGCACCATCATACTTATAAAAATATAGATGGCCTGGATTACCAGGCCCTGGTAGAGGCAGACTTCCTGGTCAATCTGTATGAAGACGGGGAAAGCCTGGATGCCATACGGAATGTGGGAGAAAAGATTTTCCGTACAGAAAGCGGCAGATGGATTTTGAAAGAGATGTTCGGCGTCTGACGTTCAGAAAGAACCAGGAGAAAACGGCGGCAGATAAAGCGGGACTTGCCATGGGCAGGGAGAAGGATAGAGAAGTGCAGCACGTTTTGCTGTTTTATGTGCGGCATGCCGGACGGGAGCCTCCGGATCTTTGTGCAGGACGGCCGTAGAAAGAGAGGAAAAGGCGGAAATGGGAAAGATTTTAGTTGTCTATTACAGCCTGGTAAATGGAAATACGAAGAGGATTGCGGACCTCATCGCGGAGCGCAAGGACGCGGACACGCTGCGCCTGCAGACCGTGGAGCCTTATCCGGATAATGACAAGGCGCGAAAAAAGAAGGCACGGGAAGACGATGAAAAGGGGATCCTCCCGGAGCTGGAAAAAGCCAATTACGATTTTGACAGTTATGACACGTTTTATATCGGGACGCCGGTATGGGGGTGCAGCATGGCAGCCCCGGTCAGGAGTTTCCTGGCGTCCCATGATTTTACCGGGAAAAAAGTCATCCCTTTTGCCACCCATTCGGGAGAGCCGGGAGACGTGCTTTCCGATATCCGGAAAGCCTGCGAGGGCGCGGAGTTTGGACCGGGCTTTTTAATCCAGTTTGACCCGCAGGAAGGGCCGATCATGATGACCCTTTACGCGGAGATCTTTAAATGGATCAAAAACAGCACCCAGGAGGGCGCCAGGGAAGAACCTGTGAACAGGATGATGGGCGGCTGGGGCAGGCCGCTGTAAACAGGTATTCCAGACTGCGTTGGACATTTGCACATAGACGCTTTTCCCAGATGTCCAGGGCATTTCCAACTGAAAAAATGGATGGTAATGGCCTGTCCGGAAATAGCGATAGGGAAGGCCGCAGTGGATCTGCAGCAGGGGAAAAGCTGGAACGAAATCAGAAATAGAATAAGAGAACCGGCAAACGTCACCTTAGATTTAAAAAAGAGGGTGACAATCGCCGGCTTTTTTTATATAATGGGAGAGGTTTCTACGGAAGCAGGCTTTGCCGGTTCGGCAGATACCGGAACAACAAGAGGAACTAGAGAAAGTGGAAGGCGGTAAGCCAGGAGGAATGTTATGGACAAGAAACTGAGTATTTCGGAAATCGCGGTGACGGCAGTCATGACGGCGGTCATCTGCCTGCTGGGACCTTTATCCATCCCCATCGGGCCGGTGCCCATCTCCCTTTCGATCCTGGCAATCTTCCTTTCGGTATATATCCTGGGGACGAAACTGGGCTTTTTAAGCATCGTGGCATACCTGCTCCTGGGCCTGGCGGGGGTACCGGTATTTGCGGGGTTTACATCCGGTCCTGCAAAGCTTTTAGGCCCTACAGGCGGATACCTGGTGGGTTATTTGTTCCTGGGGCTGATCATGGGCGTCATTGTGGAAAAGTCCGGACGCAAATGGTACCTGTCTTTCCTGGGCATGGTGCTGGGGACGGCAGTGCTTTATGCATTTGGCACTGTATGGCTGGCTTTTGAAGCCAATATGACCGCAAAGGCAGCCCTGATGGCAGGCGTCATCCCGTTCATCCCCTTTGATATTGCGAAGATGGTCCTGGCGCTGCTTTTGGGCTCCCAGGTAAGGAAAGCCCTGGTATCCGGCAACCTGCTTCCGGCAGCAGCAAAGAAGGATGCATAAGAAGCCGTTGAATGATATAAAAACGGTTGTGGGACTACGGCAGCGGCCTGCAAGTCCGGCAGCAGCTCGATGGCGTGTAGGAAAGACGCAGCAGGAACCGGTTTCAGAGCAAATTTGAAAAAGTGATATCGTAGCAGGGCAGTCCAGAGGAAAACCTGTTTTAAGTGTTTTTCCCGGGCTGCCCTTTCTTTGTAAAAAGTTCCATCTTTCTCTATTGAATCATTTAGTATGATCTTGTATGATGTTTTTAGCACGGCGGTTCGTTCTGAAAGATTGAAAGGGCAGGCGCCGCATTCCAAATTGTCCTTAAGGAGAGCCGCGCCATGAAAGATCACGCTTCGTGTGAGGGCGCGTCCTGCGTCACCGCCTTGCCGGGCGATGACATAGAATAGAGGAGAAGGGTCTATGTCAGAAGAGGAAATTTTCGAAAAACTGAGAGATGTATTATGCGGCTTTCTGGATGTGGAAGAGGATGACGTCACCCTGGAAAGCAACCTGAAGGATGACCTGGACCTGGACCCCCAGTACGATGAGGACATTTATGATGAAATCATCATGGAGTTTTTCGATATTGAGTCGGAGCTGACTGCGGAAGATTTTGAAAATGCGGATACGGTACAAGACCTGGTGGACGAGATCCAAAGGCGCCTGGACCGCTGAAAAACGAACGCCCCACATATCCCACCACCTGGCAGGGTGAGGAAGATTCTTACTGATGGGACGGAAAACAAGACATTGCGAAGGAAGAGGCAGACTTGCGGTGCAGCAGGTCTGCTTTTATATGGACAGGCATTGAGAGACAGGCATTTCCATGTGCCGGGCGCTAATGCTCCAGGCTCCATGTTTTAAGACAGAAAGAAACCGGGCAGGCGTTTTTATGGGCGTGTGCCCTTTGCGAGGTAATGGATATGGGAAAATATTTTGGGACAGACGGATTTCGTGGAGAGGCAAACTGCCAGCTTAAGGCGGACCATGCTTTTGCGGTAGGGCGTTTTCTGGGATGGTATTACACCACCCTCCACAGGCAGCAGGGGAAAGAGCTTCCGGCCAGGATCCTGATCGGAAAGGATACCCGCCGCAGCTCTTATATGTTTGAATACGCACTGGGTGCCGGCATTGTAGCTTCCGGGGCAGACGCTTACCTGCTGCATGTCACCACGACCCCGTCTGTGGCATATATCACCCGTATCGACCGTTTCGACTGCGGCATCATGATTTCGGCTTCCCACAACCCCTATTATGACAACGGCATCAAGCTGATCAACGGGGATGGGGAAAAGATGGATGAGGAAACCATAGGCCTTGTGGAAGCTTACCTGGACGGCCAATTGGAAGCCTTCGGGCAGTCCTGGCCTTCCATCCCCTATGCGACCGGCGCGGAAATCGGCCGCACGGTGGATTATGTATCCGGCAGGAACCGTTATATCGGATATCTGATTTCTTTGGGGCTTTATTCCTTTAAAGGCGTCAAAGTGGGGCTGGACTGCGCCAACGGCAGCAGCTGGAATATCGCGCCGTCTGTGTTTAACGCGCTGGGCGCCCAGACCTATGTGATTAACGCGGACCCGGATGGCACCAATATCAACCGGGACGCAGGCTCCACCCATATCGAAGGCTTGCAGAGGTTTGTGGTAGAGAAAGGGCTGGACGTAGGATTTGCCTATGATGGCGACGCGGACCGGTGCCTGTGCGTAGATGAAAAGGGCAACGTGCTGACCGGCGACCATATCCTTTATATCTGCGGCAAATATATGAAAGAGCAGGGGCAGCTCCTCAGCAACCAGGTGGTCACGACGGTGATGAGCAATTTCGGCCTTTATAAAGCTTTCGATGGGCTGGGAATCGGTTATGCTAAGACCAAAGTGGGCGATAAATATGTCTATGAATATATGAAGGAGCATGGCTGCCGGCTGGGCGGCGAACAGAGCGGTCATATCATTTTCAGCCAGTATGCTTCCACCGGCGACGGCATCCTGACTTCCTTAAAGATGATGGAAGTCATGCTCTCCAGGGAAAAACCCATGAGCGAGCTGGCAGAAGGGTTTTCCGTTTATCCCCAGAAGCTAGTGAACGTCAAAGTGACCGATAAAGCCACGGCACAGGCAGATGAAGACGTGCAGGCTGCTGTAAAGAGGGTGGGAGAAGCCCTGGGCGATACCGGCAGGATCCTGGTGAGGGAGTCCGGTACGGAGCCTCTGGTGCGTGTCATGGTGGAAGCCGGAGACCAGGATCTCTGCACCAAATACGCAGAAGAGGTAGCCTCTGTAATCCGCCAGAAAGGCTACGGGGCAGATTAACCTTATTCCCGGCTGTTTAAAAATTGAGAAGTGTATTTCATGGCACCCGTTAACGAAACGGTATCGTTGCGGGTGTCTTTGCTATCCCAGTAAATGGATAGGTACTGGTAACTGGGAGAAGCCGCGCCCCCGCTGCTGTCTGAACTGCCGGTTCCCTGTTCTTCCAGTGGCGATATGGTTTCCCCATTGGCATCGATATAGCTGACCCCCTGTAGGACCATGCCCGGCAGCGCGCCATCCTGGATATCCTTTTCCAGAGCCTCATAAAAGCCTTTTTTCTGGGAAGGCGTATTCAGGGAATAATCCTGGTAGCTGCCGGAAGCGTCCCCGCTTTCCTTGTAGTAATAGTCCACAGCTTCCAGGTCGTCCGCGGAAAGGTTCCCAAAATAAAGCGTATGGGCAAGGTTTTCATCGGAAAGGGTATCCACCAGGGCTTTTTCTGATTTGCTGCCAGATTCATAGGAACTGTCCACGTAATAAAGGTCATAGCTCCGCCTTACGGTGGTCCCGTTTTTCAGGTTATAGGTAAAGCTGGCCGTACAGGTGGTATAAGGGGGATTCCCTGAGGAATCGTGTACCATCTGTTTCTGCAGGGCACCCTGCGCTGCCCGGTCTTCCATGATGGAATCCTGCAGGGAACGGAGAAGCTGGATTTCCCTGCTGTCGGTAATCGTGGCTTCTACGGAAACCGGGCTGGCGATGGAAAAGTCGACAGAAGAGATGGAGGCGGCATTGGGGATCCGGGAAGAATAGTGGAAAACATCCAGCTGCGCCATAAGGACTCCCACGGCCAGGACCAGGCAGACAGGCAGGATCCTTTTGGCATTGTATCCAAAAACCCGTACCGATTTTTGAAGGACCATCTCCGCGGCATAGTAACCGGCGATCCCCGGCAGCAGTACCAGGGCCAGGCAGATGAGGACGCTGCAGGGCGTCTTCGGGACATAGGAAGATGGATAAGCCGAGAATACCAGGTTGATCAGGAAAGCGCCGCCTAAGAGTGCCAGGGCGAAAGAAGCCCCATATTTAAATACCGGCTTAAGGCATGGAAATCCCAGGGCGGCACCCGCCATTTCGTTTTTCCGGTAGCAGGCAAGGACCATGGAAACCAGGAACAGGGCAAGGCCAGCGATGAAATAAGCAGCCATGAGGGGGAATCCATGGAAGGAAAATGCCCGATGGTCATAATCTTCGATGTAAGGGACCCATTCTAACATTTCCGCTGCAGGGGAAAAGACGGTTAAAAAGGAAGCGGCACTTCCGGAAAAACCATACAGGAAAAATCCGGCAAAGGTGATAAGAAGGATATGTACGGCTTCCGCAAAAAAGTGAAACAGCAGGTAGAAAAACGCGGCCATGCCGATATTGCCGGAGAGGAGGATCCCCAGTACAGCCAGGCTGTAGAACAGGAGCGTCATGACCAGCAGGACCAGAAGCATGGTAAAAAGGGCGGGCAGGGATCCCGCAAGCCCTTTGAGCAGCAGGTAAGGCACGCAGAGCAGGCAGCAGAGCGTTTCAGCCGCCAGTGGCGGAAAAAGGCCAGACAAGTAGTTGGTAAAAAACAAAGTCTTTTTCTTCAAGGGAAGTGCATGCACTGCTACAGAGGAGGTGCTTCCCAGCAGGTAAGAAAACTGCGATAAAGCGCAGAAGAACCCGGCTGCCAGGAGGATGAAGCAGGCCAAAGACGATATCGTGGTGCTGTAGAAAAATTCCTTTGCGAAAAACAGCACCTGGTCTTTATCCTCCGCAATGGCCGAGGTCTGCGCGAACAAGGAGAAGGGCACCAGGAACAGCAGGGCGATAAAGAATACCAGCCACAAAGGCCATACTTTGCGGCTGCTCCTGCGCCAAAGGGCGAAAGAAAACAAATGGTTGTCAGAAGAGTTCTTTGACGGCATAGCCTTTCTCCTCCAGTTCATAGATAAAGATTTCTTCCAGGTTCAGCGGCAGGCAGTCCATCACGATGGGGTGGAAGGGGGAAAGTTTTTTCTGTGCTTCTTCCGCCGTCCCACGGAAAATGATGGTATAGACCCGCCCGATCCGGGAGATGTGCAGGATGTCCAACCCGCTGCCTAAAGACGCCCCTTCCGGGAAAACCACCTGGAGCTTTACCAGGTTGCCTTGCAGCTCTTCCAGGGATTTTTCCAGCACCAGGCTCCTGCCGTTTAAGATGCCTACATGGTCGCAGAGGTCCTCCAGTTCCCGCAGGTTGTGGGAGGAGATCACGATGGACATCCCGCGCCTTGCCACGTCATCCATGAGGATGCTGCTGATCTGGCGGCGCATGACCGGGTCCAGCCCGTCCAGCGGCTCATCCAGAAGCAGGTACTGGGGCATGGCAGAAAGCTTCAGCCAGAAAGCCAGCTGCCGCTTCTGCCCTTTGGAAAAAGAGCGGATCCTCTTTTTTTCCGAAAAAGCAAAAATTTCCCCCATGGACCGGAAGCGCTTTTCGGAAAAAGAAGGGTAAAGCGCCTGGTATAATTCTTTTAGATCCCGGATATTTTCCTGCCAGCTGCAGTAAAGCTCGTCCGGCATAAAAGAAATCTTTTCCTTTACCGGCGGGTTTTCATAGACAGGCTCCCCATCGTAAAGGATGTAGCCTTGTTCCGGCTCCAGCACCCCGGAAAGACATTGCAGCAGGGTGGTCTTGCCCGCGCCGTTCGGTCCCAGCAGCCCGTAAACGCTGCCGTCTTCCACCTGGATATTGACATCATCTAAGACTTTTGTGCCATCCAGGAATTTTGTCACTCCCTTTGCCTTAATCATGGACCGTCTCATCCTCCTTTAACAGCTGGAGAAGCTCGTCTTCTGTCACAGAAAGGTTACGAAGCTCCCGGATATTTTTGCGGATTTCCCGGAAAAGCTCTTCCTTGCGGTGCTGGTCTGCTTCCTTGGAATGGGTGGCGATGCTTCCCTTGCCAGGGATGGAGAGGAGGTATCCCTCCTGCTCCAGCTCCCGGTAAGCCCGCTGGATCGTGTTGGGGTTCACAGAAAGGGAAGATGCCAGAGAGCGGACAGAAGGCATACGTTCCCCTTCTTCGATGACGCCGCTTATGATCAGCGTGCGGAAACGGTCTTTGATTTGTTCGTAGATCGGTTTGGAATCCCGATAGTCCAGGCTGAACATCTGTATCCTTTCTGGGTTATTCGAAACTGTACTAGTTTTCTTAGTACAGTATATTTAGGACTGGGGAGTGCTGTCAAGGAGCATAGGGTATTTCCGGTAAAAAAAGAAAAGATACTTTTGAATTGCCTTGAAGAAGCTTTTCGAACAACCCTGTAGAAAGGGAAGATATCCAGTAATGGGGGAAAAACGAAATCTGGCTTTCAAGATACAAGGAGAAGCATGAGGGGCAAATAAGGGGCATAAAAAGGCAAAAGAAAAGGCTGCAGCCTTGGCTGCAGCCTTTTCCTCTTATCAAAATAATGTTAGGGGGGATGAGAAGTATGAGTATCTCTACGCTCATTATATTACTCGTATCCCCTCCTGAAATCAAAGAACGTGGAATGAACAATTCTGAACAAAAAATGAACTTTAAGAAGGAATCCTTAAAAACAGCGGGGTTATAGGGTTTTAAGGATCTGTCATCCTTCCATAACGCGACATTCTCCCAGCGGGTCTGGTCGAACCAGGCGACGCCGCATACCGCATCGTATGGAAAACTTCCCTGAGATATATAAAAGAAAGCGCCGCAAGCGGCGCTGAGAAATCATGATTATTCTTCGATGGGAAGACCGATGGAATGGAAGTAGCCCATGGCTTCCTCCGGGGTCATTTCCTGGTACATGCCGAACATAGGACCGGTCGGCCAAAGATAGGAAAGCAGGATGTCGCTTTCCACCCAGCCGTTTCCCTCAATATATTCATATTCTTTTTCCCCATCCATTTTCGCGTAGTGGGGAAGGTCGTTTTCATCGTAAAGGATATAATATTTCTTCATATAGAATGTGGTGCCTTTTCAAAGAGAGGGCAGGAACGCCCTTCCAATACTGTACCTGAATCCTTGTGATCCCGTCGCGTTTCTCAAAGCCTTACGATTCTCATGCTGCCAGGGAGCTTTCTCGAATCCTTATGATCCCGCTGCGATCGGAAAGATCTCCTACAGCCATATAAAGGTTCTGCGGAATTGGCTGCAGGAATGGAGTTTACTGCATTGTAAACAGCAGGATCCCCATCACCAGCAGGATAATGCCAAGGACTAGGCTGATTTTCTGCAGGCGCTCCAACGTCGGTATGACCTGGCTGTCCGTGCCCTCCAGCTGCTTCTTTGCCTTGTTTGTATTGTGGCGGAAGACCAGGGCGATTACAAATAAAAGGATGCCAGTACATATAAATAAAATCGCAAATTTCATGTAGACTAGTTTAGCATTTTGAGCCAGTGTTGTCTAATAAAACAAGGAAAAACAGCGGCTGCCGGAACAGGTGCTGCGGATTGTGTATCCGTCCAGCCAGGCACGCGCTTATCCGTCCAGCCAGGCACGCGCTTATCCGTCCAGCCAGGAATATGTTTACTTGGCCAGGTGGGAGAGAAGCTATCCGGTCAGAAGCAGGCAGCAGGTGCCATTGGAAAGTGCAGCAGGGCTGCCCGCAAGGAAAGGGTTAACGGGACCGCGAAAACAAAGTAATCCCGCTCTGCTTCAGGCGGAAATTTACATAAAGGAAAACCACAAACTCCGTGATGGGGACGCAGGTCCAAAGGGAACCGGCGCCGAAAACAAGGGGCAGCAGGTAGACCAGGATGCCGCTTAACACAAAGCCCCTGGTCAGGGAGATGGACAGGGAAACGGCCGGTTTTGCGATTGCCTGGAAATAATAGGTGGAAGATACGTTAAACACCAGGAAAATAAACGCGATGCCATAAGTGCGAAGGACCCTTGGGGCGATCTGGAGGACCTGGGGCGTGGCGGACATATAAATCCGGACGATCAGGAAAGGAACGCACTCGGTCAGCACCAGGCAGATGGCACCCACCAGGAAAGCGGCGGAAGCAGCCAGGCGGAAGGCTTCCTGTGTCCGTTTGTGCTGCCTTGCCCCAAAATTGGTGGAGTAGATGCTCTGTGCCGATTCCCCGATGGCATAGCCGAAGGTCTGGACGTTGGTGGCCAGGTTGGATATGACCCCGTATACGGCCAGGGCGGAAGAGTCCAGCAGGGCCATGACCTGGTTGTTGAACATGACATTCAAAATGCCCATGGCAAGATCAATGACGAAGTTGCTGATCCCTACCTGGAAGATCTTTTTTATATAGGAAAAAACATATCTCCCCGGATGGGCCAGGCGCAGGCGGCATTTTTTCCGGAAAAAGTAGGACACCAGGCAGGTAAACGAAATCAGTTCGCCTATGGCGGTAGCAAGGCCGGCCCCGGAAATCCCCATGTCCAGCCCGAAGACAAAGAATAAATCGCCGAAGACATTGAAAATGCCTCCCGCCATGACGGAATAAGTGGCATGGAGGGGCGAGCCGTCGGAGCGGATAAAGGGAACCAGCGCCTGTGCGATCAGGAAAGAAGGAAGGGTAGCGGCAATCCAGCGCATATAGCGGCAGCCTAAGGTAAGGACGTGCCCCCTTGCCCCGCAGAAACGGATGAGCTGCGGCAGGAAAACCAAGTAAAGCACGGTGAGCAGGGCGGCAACTGTAATAGCGGCAAAGACCGATGAGGTAAAAAAGCGGCGGGCTTTCTCTTCGTCCCCTGCGCCGCGGTTTTGTGCCATCAGGACGCTCCCTCCTATGCCGAACATGAGCCCGAAAGCAAACATCACCGTCCAAAGCGGCGTGATAGCGGCTACAGCCGCCGTGCCGTCCGGCCCTTCATAATGGCCGATGACAATGGTATCCACCAAGGCATAGATGGACATGATCAGCGTGCTGCCGAAGGAAGCGGCAAGATATTTGAAATAGAGGGGCTTGATGTCATCTTTTAACAGGTCCATGAGAGTTTCCTTTTCTATAATGGTCCGGCATCCATTCCACTGCAGTGGATTATGGTTCCTGATGCGGTCCTGGATATTGGTCTCTGCCGCAGCCAGGCAGCTTTTGTCTACCGTTTCAGGGCAGCTTTCATCTGACGTTTCCGGAAGGCTGTCCTGGCATGGCATATTGTGTCCCGGCGCTCTTCTGATTGGGTCTTTTGATACACAAGGGACAGGTACCGTATTCCAATATCCTTCAGACGATACGGCTGGTACATCGCGAGGAATCCACCCGCAGAAGCGGGTCCTCCTTGCGATCTGCATATGTAGGAAATTATAACAAACATTTAGACCCTTTTCCCGCCTTCCGGCGTAAAACATAGGAAAAGATTGGAGAACGGTATCCTGGCGGGGGATCAGCACGCCCGGTCCCACTTTCGGCACAAAACATAGGAAAAGATTAGAAAACTGCGGGCTTGATTCCATTTCCTCTTATTTGAATCGATTGTATAAAACCATTGAAAATCAACCCCTTATCCTACATAATGATTCTGGAAAAATAGGAAAATGTTTTGGGAGGATCTGCCTGTAATGAAAAAAACAGGGAAGATGGGACGTGGGGATGCGCATATGGCGCGTCGTCATGGCTTTCTGCGGCGCCTTTGCGGCAGCAGGATAAAAAAACGATGGAAAGCGCTGGCAATGGCTGCGCTTTTCTCCTTCAGCAGCGTCCTGGCAGGATGCGGCGGGGCGGGGGCTTCCGGCGACGCTTCCGCCAATTCGAAGGACGTGCTCTATATATTCAACTGGGCGGAATACATCCCGCCGGAAGTCTATGAACTGTTTGAAAAAGAAACAGGCATCCATGTAGTGGAATCCACTTACTCTTCCAATGAGGAAATGCTGGCAAAGCTGATCGCCGGGAAGGGCGGGCAGTATGACCTGGCGGTGGCCAGCAACTATGTCATAAATGCCATGAAGCAGCAGGATTTGATCCAGCCCATCGGCATCGACCAGGTCACCAACTTGTCCAACTTGGACGAGCGGGTGCTGGACCAGAATTATGACCCGGGAAATACATATACGGTGCCTTACATGTCCACCGTGACGGTCATCGCGGAAAATACGGACATGGCAGGCCGCCTGGGCGTTTCGATTGACAGTTTCAACGACCTTACAAATCCAAAATTGAAAAACAATATCGTGGCAGTGGATGATTCCCGGGAAATCGTGGGGATCGCCATGAAAGCCATGGGCCTTAACCCGGATTCCACAGACGCGGATACGATCCGCAGCAGTTCTACCTGGTTAAAGGAGCTGCGCCCCAACATCAAGCTTTATGATTCGGATACGGCTTACGCCGCCATGGTGACGGAAGAAGCGGCAGTGGGGATCATTTATAACCTGGACCTGCATGAAGCCATGGCGGAAAATGACAAGATCCAGGTGGTCCAGACCAAGGAACCCGCGGCCATGTCCATCGACAGTTTCGTGCTCTGCAAAGGCAGCAGGCACCAAAAGGAGGCACAGGAATTTATCAATTTCATCCTGCGCCCGGATATCTATAAAATGTGCCTGGAAGAATTCCCAGCCCTGTGCCTGAACAAGGAAACCCTTCCCCTTTTATCAGAGGAAGAACGCAGCCAGCCTGTCTTTACGTTAGACGACCCCATCGTGCAGAACAGCAAGCTCATTGAAGACGTGGGCGACGCGGCGGAATACTATGACGAGGTCTTCTCGGAAATGAAAATGTAACTCCAAAGCGGCAGAAACCGTGAAGAGAACGGGCTGGACAGGGCCTGTGGGAAGAGCCGGGCGGAAAGCCCAGGAGAAAAGAGCCGGGTGAAAGAGCCGGACGGAAAGGTTCGGCAGAAAAGAGCCGGCGGGATGGATCCGGAAAACGCAGAATAAGAACTGGATAAGAAGGACCGACGGAAAAGCCGGATAGAAAATCGCAAAGAAGGACCTGAGAGGAAAAACGATGAAAGCACTGAAAAAGATTGAAATTATTACCAGGCCGGAAAATCTGGACAAGATCAAGAAGATCCTGGCCAAAAATGAATACTCCGGCATGACTGTCATGGCAGTCATGGGTGCAGGGCACCAGGATTCCGGTGCGGATGCCGAAGAATTCCAGGAAATGAACATGGATGTAAACCTGCTCCCGAAGGTCATGGTCATGACCGTGGTATGGGAAGAAGACCTGGAAGAGATCCTTTACGAACTGCAGACCAACCTGACCACCGGCTCCGTCGGTGATGGCAAGATCTTTATTTCTTCCGTGGAAGACGTCATGCGGATCCGCAATGGCGAACGCGGGGCGGATATTCTCTGACAGGCGGGAGAAGCAGATGGAAGATAAGAAAATCATTGTCCGCCTGAGGGGCGTGGTAAAACGCTTTGACGGGGACGTAGTGGTAAACCACCTGGACCTGGATATCCGGGAGGGGGAATTTTTAACCGTGCTGGGTCCCTCCGGCTGCGGGAAGACCACGACACTGCGGATGCTGGCCGGGTTTGAGACGCCGGACGAGGGCACCGTGGAGCTGGAAGGAAAAGACGTCGTCGGTATCCCGCCCAATGAAAGGGACGTGAACACCGTGTTCCAGAATTATGCCCTGTTCCCCCATATGACGATAGAAGACAACATTGCCTTCGGGCTGGTGGAGAAAAAAGTCCCGAAAAAGGAAATCAGAGAAAGAGTCCAGGAAATGGTGAAGCTGGTGCGCCTGGAGGGCATGGAAAAAAGGAAGCCTTCCCAGCTTTCCGGCGGCCAGAAGCAGAGGGTGGCTATTGCCAGGGCGTTAATCAACAACCCGAAAATCCTGCTTTTGGATGAGCCTCTGGGCGCTTTGGACTTAAAGCTCCGCAAGCAGATGCAGCAGGAGCTGAAATACCTGCAGAAGAAGCTGGGCATCACTTTCCTGTACGTGACCCATGACCAGGAGGAGGCCCTCCTTATGAGCGACCGCATCGTGGTCATGCACGACGGGCGGGTGGAGCAGATCGGCACCCCCGAGGAAGTTTACAACCATCCGAAGACCAAATACGTGGCGGAATTTATTGGCGCCTCCAACCTTCTGGAAGGCTATGTGACGGAGATCGAAGGCGGCAGGATGACGTTTTCCTTTGAGTTTGGGAAAATCAACCTGAAGAGCCGGGGCTTTAAGATGGAAGAGATGTTCTACCTGTGCGTACGCCCGGAAAACCTGCGGATGTCCCAGTGTCCCGTGGAGCATTTCCATATCCGCGGGCGCGTTACGGAAGTGGTTTTTGCCGGCTCCGTGAACCGTACTTTTGTGCGGCTGGTAAACGGGCAGGTGCTGCGGGCAGAGAGCCAGCCGGATGTGGAGATTTATCCGGTGGGCACTTTGGTTTATGTCTATTGGAATCCCGATAAATGCAGCTTCCTGCATACCCAGGAAGACCAGATTTATGATGTCATCGAGGAAGAAATCGACAAGACATTGGAAGAAGAAGCCAACGTGTCCATTGACGACGTGCTGCCTTCAGAATAAAGAGGAGGGACGGTTTTCATGAAGAAAAAGAATAAGGAAGCCCTCCCGAGAGGGTTCATGATCGGTCCTGCCATGGCCTGGCTGGCGCTGTTCCTGCTCCTGCCTTTGGGATATATTGTCGTCATCAGTTTCCTGCAGAAAAATGCCTATGGCGGCGTGATCCTGCATTTCTCCCTGGCATCCTACCGGAGCCTGCTGCACGCGGCATACCTGAAGGTATTTGCGGAATCCTTCCTCCTGGCATTCGAGACTACGGTATTATGCCTGCTGGTGGGGTATCCTATGGCTTATATCATCGCCAAGAGCCCGGAACACCTTAGGGCAGTCATGGTCCTGTTTATGATGCTGCCGTTCTGGATCAATTCGATGATCCGGATTTACGGTTGGAGCACCCTGCTGCGGAACCAGGGGGTCATCAACTGGATCCTAATCCATCTGGGGGTCATTTCCCAGCCGTTAGGGATGCTTTATACGGACGGGACCGTGCTTTTGGGCATGGTCTATGACCTGCTGCCTTTTGCGGTGCTGCCCATGTATACGTCCATCGAAAAGCTGGACCCGTTCCTTTTGGAAGCGGCCAGTGATTTGGGGGCAGGCAAAATGCATACGTTTCTGAAGGTGACGCTGCCTTTGACCAGTCCCGGCCTTTTCGCCGCTACGATCCAGACTTTTATCCCTGCCTTGGGATTGTTCTATATCTCGGATATGATGGGCGGCGCGAAGAAGATGTATATCGGCAACCTGATCAAGAACCAGTTCCTTTCCGCCCGCAACTGGCCTTTGGGAGCCGCGCTTTCCATCCTGCTGATCGCGGTGACGCTGTTTTTGGTGGGCTTGTACAGCCGTGTAGGTAAAATGGAGGATATCGTATGAAAAAAAGATTCCGGTCCCAGCCGGGACCTTTGGCGGTTTTTTACGCCATCCTCGTATATATTTTCCTGTACCTGCCGGTGGCGGTGGTCATCGTCTTTTCCTTTAATACGTCGGAACGGAACATCGTCTTCCAGGGCTTTACGCTGTCCTGGTATAAAACAATGTTCTCTAATTCGGAGCTGATGTGGGCATTCCGCAATACGCTGATTGTGGCAGCCGTTTCCACCGCTGTTTCGACAGTGCTAGGCACCTTGTGCGCCGTGGGCATGCAGAGGTTTGAGTTCAAGCTCAAAAAAGCCTTTAACAGCGCTTTATATATCCCTATCGTCATCCCGGAGCTGGTATTCGGCGTGGCGTTCTTGGCCTTTTTCTCCCTGGTGCATGTGGACATGAGCATGGCTACGCTGATTATTTCCCATGTGACCTTCTCCATGCCCTTTGTGGAAGTTACGGTCAGGTCACGGCTTTCGGGCATGGACCCTTCCATCCGGGAAGCGGCCATGGACCTGGGAGCAGGGGAGGTCCATACCTTTTTCCGGGTGATCCTTCCGACCATCTCCCCGGCGGTGATTTCCGGCGCCATGCTGGCCCTCACCTTGTCTTTGGATGATGTGGTTGTCAGCTATTTTACAGCAGGACCCAACAGCGAGACGCTGCCCCTTATGATCATGGGCATGGTGAAAAAAGGCATCTCTCCGGATGTAAATGCCCTGTCCACTTTGATGATCCTGGGCACCTTCTTTATCCTGTTTTTCTCCACAAGGATCCAGAGAAAACTGGAAAACAGTTGACAAAGATGCCGGGCTCATGTAAAATTAAACTCGCTGTTGAAAGACAGCATCGGCATCATGCCTGCCCAGTTAGCTCAGTTGGTAGAGCAAGGGACTGAAAATCCCTGTGTCTCTGGTTCGATTCCGGAACTGGGCATGAAACCGCCACGGACGCGGCGCATGCTGCGGGTGTAGTTCAATGGTAGAACACCAGCCTTCCAAGCTGGACACGCGGGTTCGATTCCCGCTACCCGCTCTCGCCAGAATATGGCAAATGCGATAGTAGTACAGTTGGTAGTACGCCACCTTGCCAAGGTGGAGGTCGCGAGTTCGAGTCTCGTCTGTCGCTCTACAAACCAGGCACAGTCGCACAGCTGTTGTCTGGTTTTTTACGTTTTAGAGAGGTAATTCGCGGGCGATGAGTATAATTGAAATAGTGCTGATTTCCATCGGGCTTTCCTTCGATGTTTTCGCGGTCATGACTGTGGAAGGGGCGATGCTTGCGGCCATTGAAAAAAAGAAATTATGCGGGATGGCAGTCATTTTCTGCACGTGGCAGCTGGTATCCGTGACAGGCGGCTACCTGATTAGCTTGATCCCGGTTTTCCAGCATGCGGCCAGGTTCCTGCAGGCAGGGTGGACCATCCTATCCACCATCATCTTTTTTGCGATTGCCGCATTCCTGCTGTATAAAGCATGGAAAAAGGAAGATATCCATGAGAGGATGCAGGAGGTCAATTTCAAGCAGGTCATCACAACAGCCATCCTGGTCAGCCTGGACGCGTTTTTTGCCGGCATCGGGTTTGGCTTCATGGGTGCAAACGTACTGGTTGTGGACTTGTCCCTCCTGGTGGTGACAGTGGTTTTTGTTATCCTGGGCATTTATACCGGGTACCGCCTGGGCTGGGAGCAGAAGCCTGCGGCACTGTGCATCGGCGCGGCCTGCATTATTTTCGCCAGCATGGACATTATCGTGACCTATTTTATCTTGTAAGCCTGTTAGGACTGTCCGGGGAGTTGGGAGAATAGCGGCATGGAAGATAAGAAAGACCTGACAAAGCATTTAATCGCGGAAAGCGTCAAAGAGCTGGTTAAGACGATGCCCTTTGAAAAACTGACCATCAAGAGGATTACGGACAAGGCAGGGCTGATCCGCCCGGCCTTTTACCGTTATTTCCTGGATAAATATGACGTGATCGACTGGATCCTGCGGACGGAAGTACTGGAAGACGTATTCCGGGAAGCGGAAACAGGGGACCGGAAAGGTGCTTTGACCATGCTGTTTTCCAAAATGGGTGAGGAAAAGGAATTTTACCGGAAGGTTTTCCAGATCAGCGGGCAGAACAGCATCGAAGAGAGCCTGGAGAGGCAGCTGATGGAGTGGTATAAAGGCGTTTTGGAAAAGGAGCCGGGGCTTTTGCCGGCAAAGGGAAACCCGGTGCTGGAGCCGGAGCGGGTTGCCGCTTATAAAAGCGCGGGGCTGGCACGTTTCATCAAGGACTGGATCCTGGACGTGCATATGGACCCTACCCCCCAGCAGCTGACGGAAGCCTTCTGCTACTTAACCCCGTTTTCCTTTTTTGATGAAAAGTTCCCAAGGCCGGACGAAAAAGAAGAAAAAAGCGCAAAATAAAAGCTGGTACCTATATGATATGCCCTTGGATTCCTGGACATGTCATTGGGACCAGCTTTTTTCGCCGCAAGGGTAGGAAGCCCGGTTTACAAAAATGTTTCTTAGGGCAGGAAAAGCGAAACAACGGAGAGAAAAAAGGACGTATGAAAAACCATTTGCTTTTTCATACGTCCTTTACTTCAAGCAGGATTTCCTGCTGTTCCAGCAGATGCGCGGCTGATAACGGTTTATCAGCTTTCCGCGTAAAGATTCGTCATATATTCGGAGATGGCGTCCGTGTCCACCTGGGTGGTGACAGAGCTGGTTTCCGCCTGCCTATTGGCGGCTCCTGTCAGGGAATCATAGGCAGAATAGCCGATATACCCCACGATGGCTACGCCGATGGCGGCTGCTACTACGATGGAGAGGTATTCCTTGGTCCTTGCCTTTTTAGCGGCTTTTTTCCGTTTCGCCTTCTCTTTTTTGTATTTATCTACTTTTTCCTGGCTCATATCCTGTTTCTCCTTTATTTAATGCCGATGCCTGCCAGGGCAGTGGCGCAGGATGCGCCTCACGCGGGATGGCCCTTTCTTTGGTATGGCTTTTATTGCGATGTATCAGAGAGTGGGTGCAAAGCTGACATGGGCTCCCATTTGATGGCTGGCGGC
>CADBRV010000083.1 GCA_902797185.1 uncultured Lachnospiraceae bacterium | reverse complement strand
CCTGCCGCCTGCCCGCAAGAGACAAGCCCCAGGGAAACTGCCAACCCTAAAGCTGCCGCTGCCCATCTTCGTTTTCTCAATTATGTATCTCCTTTCCAGCCGTATGACGGCCTCACATCTGGTGCCTCACGACACGATATTCATCCCCGCAGCGATAGTAAGGACAAGCGGCACGCTGTTTTCCTTCGTAAAACCTTGCCACATCATCCTCATCCATCTCTACAGAACAGAAATATTCTTCCTCTTCCTCGTCATACTCCATCCAGGCACAATCATCGCACTGCATTTCATTTTCTCCTTCGTTCTATTTCACCATCTTTCGGATGATGAAACAAGCTATGCGTTTATGATATTAACGTATCACCTAATAAGCTTATTCGAAATCTCTTATTTTATCGTAAGGGCCTGCTCCTGCAGGAGAGTCCCTTATGAGCACCCATCCGCATCGTCGGAAGGACGATCCATAAACAGGGATCTTTCCATTGGAAAACATCATACCATCCTGGGTTAGCCATTACAAATCGTAGTGAATGTCACACTCTCGTGCCTTGAATTGCCCCAGGGCTCGTATTAGAATAGGTGAAAATGATGTTACCAAATGGAATCAGGAGGGAATTATGGGAGAATCTATTACAGAAAAAGTAGAACGGGCTGCAGTGGATGCCGCAGTATCTATGGCTATGAAACATGTAGGCAAAAAGAGGGAAGAGGGAATGCTCCAGCTTCTTGATATTGCCCACAAAGTACTTGGCGATACCTGGCCGGAAAGGGCTTGGCAGAACCTGCGCGGCGTATATGAAAACCCGGACAGCAAATGGTGCAAATTTACAAACGACCTGTTTGCAAACTGCGACCACGGCATGCTCCGCATGGCAGCCATGAACCTTGGCTATGAAGCAGGTTTCCATGGTTTCAAGCAGACCCAGGAAAACGCAAAGAAATACGGATGCAGCATCCCTTATGTACTGCTGTTTGACCCGACCAGCGCATGTAACCTGCACTGTACCGGCTGCTGGTCCGCAGAATACGGCCACAAGCTGAACCTTACCTATGATGATATGGACAGCATCGTTACCCAGGCGGAAGACCTTGGCATCCATGCTTTCTTCATGACCGGTGGCGAGCCTACCGTACGCCAGAAAGATATCTGGGAACTGTGCAAGAAGCACAACCACAGCTATTTCACCGCATACACCAACGGTACTTTGATTGATGACGCTTTCTGTGAGAAGATGCTGGAAGTAAAGAACTTCATGGTAGCCATCTCCCTGGAAGGCTTTGAAAAAGAAAATGACAGCCGCCGCGGCGCAGGCGATTTCCAGAAGGTTATGGCCGCGATGGACCGCCTGAAAGCACACAAGATCCCGTTCGGCCTTTCCGTATGCTACACCAGTGCCAACTACAAGACCGTTACCAGCGATGAATTCCTAGATATGGTTATCGACCACGGCGTGAAATTCATCTGGTACTTCCACTACATGCCAGTTGGATGCAATGCTTCCACCGGCCTTCTGCTGGATCCGGACCAGAGGGAATACATGTACCACCGCGTCAGGGAAATCCGTAACTACGAAGGCGGCAAGCCGGTATTTGCCATCGACTTCCAGAATGATGGCGAGTTTATCCGCGGCTGCATCGCAGGTGGTAAATATTACTGCCATATCAACCCGGCCGGCGACGTGGAGCCCTGCGTATTTATCCACTATTCCAGCGCCAACATCCACGACAAGACGCTTCTGGAATGCTTCCAGCAGCCGCTGTTCAAACTGTACCAGCAGGCACAGCCGTTCAACAGCAACCACCTTCGTCCGTGCCCGATGCTGGAGAACCCGGAGAAACTGCGCCAGATGGTAGCAGAAAGCGGTGCAAAATCCACCGACCTGGAAGCTCCGGAATCGGTAGAACACCTCTGTGCAAAGTGCGATGCTTATGCCGAGACATGGGCAAAACGTGCTGACCAGCTGTGGGAAAAATCCGAAGCAGAAAAGGCTGAAAGGAAAGAAAAGGAAGCTGCAGAAGCAGCAAAATAACCCCAGATTGGGAGAAAATTTGTCATAAAGCTTCTTTCGGGGAAATATTTTCCGGAAGAATTCTCTCATAACCCAGAAAGGAGGGAGGACCTGTGGTCCTCCCTCCTTTCCTATATAAAAAAGGAGCAAGCCATTTCTGCATACTTGGCATGCATGGAACATGCATCATTTGAGGCCGCAAAAAAAACGCTTTTTGCATTTGAATGATCCTCTGAATGCCGATCTGCAGCGATACAAAGGAGTCCATTTCCGCAAAAAACGCTTCTTTTTCGTTAAAATATGGCTTTCAGCAAATTACTTCTCATAGAATTCAGCTGCTTTGCTGATAATGCTGATCCTGCTGGTGAGGTAATGGTGGTCTGTCTGGAAGGTCTCATAGCGGAACTGTGGATGGGGAATCCTGTCCAAAGCGGAAAGCACCGGCTGGATGTGCTGTGCCGGAGGTGTCACCACGTCTTCCAGCGCCCCTGCCAGAAACAGCGGGCGGTCTGCCAAATCCTCTGCCAGGTGGGTAAACTCCAGTTTGTCATAGTTCCTTTTGATTTCATCCACCAGGTCTTTTGCCTGGACGCCGGAAAGCCACCGGCAGCCATCTTCCATCTCTTCCAGGATCTCTTTAGCTGCCTGCCTGTCCTTCTGTCCTTCCTGCAGGAGGGCTGCCGGATTTGCCGGGGAAACGATCACGCCCTTTTTCAATTCCTTCCGCTGCGAAAATACATGCAGAGCTACAAAGCCTCCCAAGCTGTGGCCATATAAATACAGCCTGTCGCTATCAATGCCTAATTCTTCCGCATGCTGCAACAGGTAATCCAGCACCCGGTTCGTCACCGCGATGCAGTTTACCATCCGGTAAGAGCCGTCAGACCCCCAGCTCCCGCTGTAATGGAAGGTCATGACATGGAATCCAGCCCTCTGGAATGCCTGTGCCGCGTCCAGCATCCGGTCATTACCCGGAAAACCATGGCATAGAAGGATCGTGGCATGGTCCCCGTCTCCTCCTGCCTGGAAAAAGGTGGAAAAAATCCTGCCCTGGGGTCCCTCAATCTGGATCCCTAAAATTGCAGGCTGCTTTTCTTCTTTTGAAAAGCTGCTGTCTTTCCATAAATATTCGTTATGTACCGGGTACTGTGCCATGTCCTGCTCCTTTTATCTTCATACTGCAAACTTCATGCTGTCGTTTTACGATAATGCTTCCTGTTGGAAGTTCCATTCTGCCAGCCCCGTGCCATCAGCTTCTCGCTGTGGGTTCGGACCGCCTGCTTCATGCCATTCCCTTCAAGCCACCAGCCTCCTACTGTTGCCCCATGGGAATGGCTTGTTAAAAATTCCTTCCGGATTTAATTCCTTCCGGATTTAATTCCTTCTGGATTTAATTCCTAGTATTCATATTACTCCGATAGGATATCAGTATTATAACAGTATAATTCACTGTGTCAAGCCTTCAAGGAAGATTACCTGGAATTTTCTATCCGGCCGCCCTGCTATTTTCTATGTTCCAGTTGGAGTGCTGTCATCTCGAAGGACTGGCTACTGGTGTGTGGACATTTGACATGTGGATATTTTTTATTTCCTATTCCCTGCTCCTACTGTTTTCTGTTTTGACAACGGCCTGTTTTCCATATAAGATGCAGACATGGAGAATCAATTTTTACCTGTATCAAAAAAAGACCTGCAGGAACGCGGGATCTCACAGCTGGATTTTGTCTATGTATCCGGTGACGCCTATGTAGACCATCCTTCCTTTGCACCTGCCCTGCTCTGCAGGCTCCTGGAAGCCCATGGCTACTCCGTGGGGATCATCGCACAGCCAAACTGGAAGGATCCGGAAAGTGTAAAAGCCTTAGGGACACCCAAATATGCCTTCCTGGTTTCCTCCGGCAATATGGATTCCATGGTGAACCATTACACCGTGGCCAAGAAGCACCGCAGGACGGATGCCTACAGCCCCGGCGGGCATATGGGTCTGCGGCCGGACCGTGCCGTCATCGTATACAGCAACCTGCTGCGCCATGTCTTTCCCGACGTCCCGATTATTATCGGCGGCTTGGAGGCATCCCTAAGGCGCCTGGGCCATTACGATTATTGGAGCGACTCTGTAAAACGCTCCATCCTTTTGGATTCCGGTGCAGACCTGCTCTCCTACGGCATGGGAGAGCACAGCCTGGTGGAGATTGCGGACTCTTTCGCCAGCGGCCTGAGGATCCAGGACCTCTCCTTTATCCGGGGGACTGTCTATAAAACCCGGCATGAAGAGGATATATACGAAGGGGTAAGGCTTCCGGACTTCGAAACGGTAAAAGCCGACAAGGCAGCCTATACCGAAAGTTTCCGGATCCAATATGAAAATACCGACCCCTTCCAGGCAAAGGTGATTTACGAGGTTTATGGAGGAAGGACCTGTGTGGTCCAGAACCCTCCTTCCCTGCCCCTTACCACCCAGGAATTTGACGACCTGTACGAACTGCCTTTTACCTATAAATGGCATCCTATGTATGAAGCACAGGGCGGTATTCCAGCCCTGCAGGAAGTCAAATTCAGCATCACTTCCAACCGTGGATGTTTTGGCGGGTGCAATTTCTGTTCGTTGAACTTCCATCAGGGCAGGATTCTCCAGGCAAGGAGCCATGCTTCTATTATTAAGGAAGCAAAGCGTATGACCAAGGATCCGGATTTTAAGGGCTATATCCACGATGTTGGCGGTCCTACCGCCCAGTTCAGGGAACCTGCCTGCGATAAGCAAATGACGAAGGGAGCCTGCAAAAACAGGCAGTGCCTGTTTCCGGACGTATGTCCCCATATGAAAGTAAGCCATCAGGATTACCTGGACCTTCTGCGGGAGCTCCGGTCCCTGCCTGGGGTCAAAAAGGTCTTTATCCGCTCCGGCATCCGCTTTGATTATCTGCTGAAGGATAAAAATACCACCTTTCTGGATGAGCTTTGCAGGTACCATATCAGCGGCCAGCTGAGGGTCGCACCGGAACATATTTCTGACCAGGTGCTGAAACTGATGGGCAAACCAAAGCAGGAAGTATACGAACAATTCACAAAAGAATTTGACGAGATCAATGCCAGGAGCGGGAAACAGCAGTACCTGGTGCCTTACCTGATGAGCTCCCATCCGGGGAGCACGCTGGAAGACGCGGTAGAGCTGGCATTATATCTGAAAAAGCACCACCTTCGCCCGGACCAGGTGCAGGATTTCTATCCCACCCCGGGCACTGTGTCCACCTGCATTTATTATACCGGGATCCACCCTCTTACCGGGGAAAAAGTCTATGTGGCAAAAAATCCCCATGAAAAGGCTCTGCAGCGTGCCCTGGTCCAGTACTGGATGCCGGACCACTATCATTTGGTAAGGGAAGCGCTCCACAAAGCCAGCCGGGACGACCTGGTGGGTTATGGTCCGGAATGCCTGGTTCCTCCAAGACCTTGGAAAAAAGACAAAGAAGATGGGAAAGGAGGCCATCCCCGGAATCATTCAAACAGCCGGAAGGGCATGGCTCAACAGGGCCGGAATCCTGAAAAACATAAGGAAGCCACTTCAAAAAAGGGAAAACAATCCAAGGGATCCACGCCAATGTGGGGCGGCCAAGCCGGGCACGCCAAATTTTCCAAAGGCAGCAGGCAGCACAAGCGGTAAAATTGATCCATACAGATCTTTCTGGCAGCAGGCACAGCTTGAAAACTGGTGCCTGCTTTTTAGATACAAAGAGGCGGATCAGAAAATTCTGACCCGCCTCTTGTATCTAAGGATTTCTTTTCATTTTTTCATTACTTCTTGGTTACAGTCAGCTGTACCGGATGGCTGGTATCGATCTGTGGAGCCTCGCCGGATGCATCTCCGGATGCGGATCTTCCGCCAGGACCGCCGCCCATGCCGCCTGCAGCACTTTCTTCAGGAGCTGCTACTTTCTCGCCATAGGTGCCTGCTTCCAGCGTGCCGGTGTAAGCCTTGCCGCCAATGTAGAGGGTTGCGCCGTCTGCGATCTCAACAGAGGAACCATCTTCAATATCCAGATAGGTGATGTAAGAATCTTTGTCAACATTCCAGGTGGAATTGTCGCTCAGTTGTACTTCCATCGTAGAACCTTCTGCTGGGAAGTTGATCACATGTCCCTGCATGTAGTATTCATTGATGGTGTATTCCAGCATCTGGATATATGCAGCGTCGTCTTTGTTGGTGGTCACTTTGCCGTCTTTGTCAAGCAAAGCATATTTCACGGTATAAGTGCCATCTCCGCTTGCGCCGCCGGTGCCGCCCTGGAGGGCAACGCCGTTGCCATAGGTATCAGCAAGCTTGTCCAGGTATTCTACTGCGCTCTCGGAATACGGAAGGCCGTGTACCGTCTCGGTAGAGGAAATAGCACCTTTCAGCGTAGTGTTGCTGAGGTTGATTGCCAGTCCAACACCGTCCAGGTCTTTGCCGGATCCAAGGCCGTTGTAGATATCGCCGGCATAGTCGCCGGATTCGATATTCAGCGTATCGCCGATCGTGCCGCCGGTAGCCATAACGTCGTTATCGGAAGGAAGCCCAGCCTTGCCAACCGGGTCATACCAGCCGCCTGAGAAGGTCGGCATGCCAAATTCAGCACCATCATAGGTCTTGCCCTTGGTATTGCCTTCGGTTGCGGATGTGCCATAGCCATCATCATTATCCATAGCCTGGAAGATGATGCCGCTCTTCGGGTTCAGCTTAGCGCCGTCGATCGTGTAAGTGGAAGTTGTGCCCATGCCGTTTGCTTTACGAAGGATGGTAGCTTCTTCCGTGTTCCATTCGGAACCTTCACCCAATGTAACATCTGCACCCTGGTGGTCCATGATACCGAAGATGGTATTGACTACGGTATCCTGCCCTTCTCCGCTGTAGGTGTAAATGTCTTTGCCGGTACCGTTCTGTACTTTCAGACCATCCTTGGATGCGCCGTAATATACTTCGCCGCTGCCGGTAAAGATCGTTGCATAAGTTTCATTATTGAAGGTAGTGCCATAGAAGTATTCTTTTGCACCGCCAATTGCGTAGGTACCATAGCCAGAGCCGTAATCAGTGTCATAACCGTAAAGCTCGGACCCGCCATTGATTCCGGATGTTGCGGAAGGCTGGATGGCCAGGGTAGAGTTGATGACATTGATAACCGGGCGGGTGCAGGCGTCTGTGGAAAGGACTGCCCAGCCGCCGGCTGTGACGTCAGAGTTGACAACCGTCAGGGAACTGTCGGTACCTAATACGTTAGCTGCCCTTGCACCGCCAACAATGCCCAAGATCCATGGCGGAGAAAGCATATAGCTCTGGTTCGCTGAGGAAAGGTAACCATCATATGCGTCCTTGCCAGGAAGCGGGTTGGCACCTTCAACATCCAGGGTGGAATCTTCCATGATGACATCGGAGTAATCTTCTACGATGATGCCGTCACGCTCAAACCCTTTGGTCTTGATGTTGGAATTCTTGATGTTGACGGTGCTCTGGTTGTTTTCATCATTGCCGTAGGTCAAGATGGCTGCGCCAAGGCCTGTAAAGTCGGATGCGTTCGTGCCGTCTTCATCATCTGTAGCTTCGAGGTCTACATTGTCGATGTTAACGTTTGAAGCCGCGTCTCCGCTTTCACCCTGTACAGCCAAAGCTGTAAACCCGGAACCCTCTGCCTTGATGGAAAGGTCGCTGATATTTACAGCATCCTTGGTAGCGTCAACATAATCGCCCAGGTAAGAATAATCCTTATTTACCTTGTTGCCATCTACATAAAGGCCGATGGTATAAGAATCATCTGTCCTTGCGGTAAAGGACGGGTCCAATGTGCCGATATAATTCGGTACGACCTTCTTTGAAAGCAGGGTGTCGCCGGAAGCGGAACTTGCTGTCGAGGAAGCTGCCGTGCCGGAGGCACCGCCGCCTGAAGCAGACCCGCTGTCCGAAGAGGACTGCCCGCCGGCGCCGCACGCTGCCTGGCTTAATACCATAGCCCCGGCCGCTGCAACCGCCAGCGTCTTTTTCCAATTTTTCATAGCTTCATCTCCTTCCTTAGATAGTTCAACGATAGCACAATGGTCTGAAAAGTCAACAAAAGTT
>CADBRV010000082.1 GCA_902797185.1 uncultured Lachnospiraceae bacterium | reverse complement strand
CGGAAGAATAAAAGATGTAAGGAAAAGCACCTGAAGTCGGAAGAATAAAAGATGTAAGGAAAAGCACCTGAAGTCGGAAGAATAAAAAGAGCAAAAAATTGGAAGGGATAAAGAAATGGAACTGCCTGCATCCGCAGAAAATTTTACAACCATGGGAAAGGCGAAGGCTTACCTGGGAGACGCTTTCCAGGAAGTTTTCGGTCCATCCGGAGAGAAGGTCCATTTTTTCTTTTCGCCGGGACGGGCAAACCTGATCGGGGAGCATACCGATTATAATGGCGGGCTGGCACTCCCGTTTGCCATACAGCTAGGCACTTTTGGCGCCGCCCGGGCACGGGAGGATGACAGGCTCCGTTTCTGTTCCCTTTCTTTCCCGGACCTGCAGGTCATCGAAAGCAGGATCGGGAACCTTTCCTATAAAAAGAAGGACGGCTGGGCAAATTATCCCAAGGGCGTGGTCTGGGCATATGCAAAGAAAGGCATGGAAGCGCCCCGTGGGATGGACCTTTTAATCGCCGGCACCCTCCCCATCGGGGCAGGGCTCTCCTCTTCCGCTTCTTTGGAAGTGCTGACGGGACTGGCGCTCCAGTCTTTGTTCGGGTTTCCCATATCGAAGGTCCAGACTGCCCTGCTTGCCCAGGAAACCGAAAACGGCTTCTGCGGCGCGCATACCGGCATCATGGACCCCTTTGCCTGCCTGATGGGGGAAGAGGGGCATGCCATCCTGCTGCAGTCCAGCAGCCTGAAGTATGAGCAGGTGCCTGTCCATGTAGACGGCTGCCGGCTGATTTTAACCGATACCAGGGTAAAGCATTCCCTGGCGTCCAGCGCTTATAATGACCGGAGGAAGACCTGCGAGGATGCCCTTTCCTATCTTGAGAGGGGTGCCCGGGAACCACTGAAGTTCCTGTGTGATCTCTCCCCGGAAGAGTTTGAAAAAAGGAAAATTGCCATCCCTGACGAGGACTGCAGGGAAAAAGCTGCCCATGTCATCCGGGAAAACGCCCGCACGAGGCAGGCTGCAGAGGCTTTAAAAAAGGGAGACCTGGAACGTTTCGGGCAGCTGCTTTACGCATCCCACGAAAGCCTGCGGGACCTTTTCGAAGTATCCTGCCCGGAGCTGGATTTTCTGGTGGATAAAAGCCAAAAGATGCCCTATGTGCTGGGCAGCCGCATGATGGGCGGAGGCTTTGGCGGATGCACCATCACCCTGCTGAAAGAAGGCCGGGAGGAAAAATACCGGCAGGAAATGCGCCGGGGCTTCACGGGCCGTTTTGGCAGGGAGCCTGCCTTTTACCAAGTAGAAATCACGGATGGCGCAAGAGAAATATAAGGAGGAATCCAGATGGAAGTACAATGTGCGATCCGGGACCTGGCTGCCTATGCGCTGCACAGGGGCCTGATCCGGGAAGAAGACATCATTTGGACAGTAAACCGTATTGCAGATACCATCGGCCTAAAGGAAATCACGTTCCCCAGGGAAGACGTGGTGCTGCGGGCGAGGGTATTTTCTGACTCGGAAATCCATAACGGGGAAGAGCTGGAAGAGACGCTGCAAGCGTTGACCGGCTACGCCAGCTCCATGGGGCTGGTGGACTGGAATTCGCCGGCAGAATGGGAACGGTTTTCCGCCAGGCTCATGGGGCTGGTGACGCCTCCCCCACGGGAAGTGGTGGGGCGCTTTCAGAAAAAATATGCCCAGTCCCCCAAGGATGCCACGGACTACCTTTACCAGCTTTCCTATGACACCAATTACATGCACCGCAGCCGCATGTCCAGGGATATGCGCTGGACCGTATTTACCTCTTACGGCGACCTGGACATTACCATCAACCTGACCAAGCCGGAAAAAGACCCCGCAGACATCGCAAAGGCAGCCCAGGAAAAGCCCAGTGGCTACCCGAAATGCCTTCTCTGCAAAGAAAATGAAGGCTTTGCGGGAGGTCCGGGGCACCCGGCCCGCCAGAACCTGAGGATGGTGCCGGTGGACCTGGCAGGCACCCGCTACGCGATGCAGTATTCCCCTTACCAGTATTACACCGAGCACTGCATCGTATTGAACAAAAAGCATGTCCCCATGAAAATAAACAAGGATACGTTCCTCCGGCTTCTGGACTTTGTACGGCAGTATCCGCATTATTTTCTGGGATCCAACGCGGACCTGCCCATCGTAGGCGGCTCCATTTTGAGCCATGACCACTTCCAGGGCGGGCGCTATGAATTTTCCATGGCAAAAGCGCCGGTGGAACGGCATTTTTCCATGCCGGGATTTTCCGATATTTCCTGCGGCATCGTGAAATGGCCGATGTCAGCCATCCGGCTTTCCGGGGAACATCCGGAAGAAATCGCTTCCCTGGCGGACTTTATCGCTTCTGCCTGGCGCTTTTATTCCGACCGTTCCGTCCAGATCTATGCGGAAACCGACGGGACCAGGCACAACACGGTGACCCCAATCGCCAGGAAAAGGGGCAGCCAGTACGAACTGGACCTGGTACTTCGCAACAACAACACCTCGCCGGAGCGGCCCGAGGGCATTTTCCACCCCCGCAGGTCCCTGCACCATATAAAAAAGGAAAACATCGGCCTGATCGAAGTCATGGGGCTGGCCATCCTTCCCGGCCGCCTGAAGGAAGAGCTCAGCATGGTCCGGAATGCCATCTTAGACCGCCAGGACCTGCACGCAATTCCCGAAATCGCCAAGCACGCGGACTGGGTAGATGAATTCCTTCCCAATTACAACGCCATCGACGAGGGCAGCATTGACGCCATCCTGAAAAAAGAAGTGGGACTGGCTTTCCTGCATGTCCTGGAGGATGCCGGCGTATTCAAACGCACCAAGGAAGGGCGGAGGGCTTTCGAGCGCTTCCTGCTTTCCATGGACGCGGAAATCGAAAAATAAAAAGCCATGCCAGGCGCAAGGGCCAGCCTGCTGCTTCTGTCTGCAGGCTGCCCGTGCCGCATGGCTTTTTCCTTACACTGAAGAGGATAAAAAGACCGCAGCTGTGCCTGATCATCAACCCTCTTTCTATGATATCCCGAGGCAAAAAGCGAAGCAGGCTGCCGTTTTATGGCTGCCTGCCTCGCTTTTTCCTTATCTCTCTGGCTGTCCGGATTTTCCTGTCTGCAATGCCCTTGCTTTCTTCACCGCAAAGTTATCTTTCCTGCCAAAGCCCTTATTTCTGCCCTGCCGGAAAGCAGGCATCCTGCTTTCACCCGGGCTGTATTATCTCAATCTTTTTCCGAGCTGTCTTTGATTTCATCGGTCTTGATGATGAACCTTACCGCGCTCTTCTGCCCTTTGGCAACGCCGCTGTAACTGGTATATCCGCCATTGTCGCCGCACAGGCCATTGATCCTGCCTACTACGGTTTCCAGGTCGTCTGACAGGTCTGCCAGCTTGGAAATGCCTTCATCCTTGAACTGCTTCATGCCATCACTAAGCTCGTCTGCTCCGGAAAGCAGCTGTGCTACGCCGCTGACCAGGGAATCGGTACCGCTGTCCAGGGACTCCAGCCCGGTAGTCAAGGTCTGGCTTCCGCTGTATGCTTCCTGCGCGCCGCTGGTCAAAGAATCGGTACCGGATGCCAATGCGGAAGCGCCGCTCTGCAGGGAGCCTGCGCCATTGTCTGCGGACTGGATTCCGGCTTTCAAAGTCTGGCTGCCGCTGTAAGCGCTGCTTGCGCCGCTGGATACCTGGCCTGCGCCGCTGGCCAGCTGCTGGATGCCGCTTACCAGTTTGCCGGTTCCTTCCTTGCCTGCCAGTTTGTTTACGCCTGTCTGTAAATCGCCCATGCCGCTGTCAAGAGAAGAAAGCCCGGAGCTGATGGTGGATGCCCCGTTTCCTGCGGCAGTGATGCCTGCGGAAAGGGAGGATGCGCCATTTGCCAGCTGGCTGATACCGCTCTTTAATGCGGCAACTTTGCTAAGATAGGGGCTTACCTGGTCTACCACGCCCTGTGCCGCGCTGGATGCGGCGGTCTGGGCCGCGGATTGTGCCGTGCTGTTCATGGCTGCCGTCATGACTGCCACGATGGTGTCATAATTCGAATCGGTATCTGCTGTAATCCCGCTCTGTGCCAGGATCGCTTCCACCTGGTCCTGGGATACGCTGCCGGCTGCAGCGGCTGCTGCCTGGGAACCTGCGGTAGATGCCGCGGAAGACAGGGCGCTGGAAATGGCATCTGTATCCAAAGCAGAAAGCTGGCTGTTTACACTGCTCAAACCGCTGGATACCTGCTGTGCCCCGCTCTCCAAATCGCCAAAGCTGCTGGAGAGGCTGGATGCGCCTGCTGCCAGCTGTTCGGTAGCGCTCTTTGCGGAATCTACGCCGCTCTGGAGGCTGCTGAGGCCTGTGGCCAAAGCCGGTACCTGGCTGTTGAGCTGGTCAAGCCCGCTGGATACCTGCTGTGCCCCGCTGCTCAAAGTGGAAAGGCCGCTGGTGAGGCTGTTCGAACCTGCCAGAAGCTGGCTTGTGCCGTCCTTCATGCTGGAAGCGCCGGAGCTGAGCTGGTATGCGCCGGACTGGAGCTGCTGGCTGCCGGAAAGCAGGGAGCCAAGGCCGGTGGTCAGGGTACCGGAGCCGGTTACCAGCTGGCTGGTGCCGCTCTTTAATTCGCCTGTGCCGTCACTTAAGGTCTGGGTGCCGTCTGCCAGTTCCTGGCTGCCGCTGACCAGCTGGTCTGCCGCGTCTTCCAGGTCATTCATGCTGTCGCTCAAATCCGAGACATCCAGGGAGTCTACCTTGTCCAGGATCGCCTGCAGGTCTGCGGAAGCAGCTGTCAGTGTCATATCCATTTCAAAGTCGGTGACATCCGCTGTCACTTCAACATATTCCGGAATCTTGTCCAAAGCATCCGTATCCAGGTTCTTGGATATTTCCGGAATGTCCAGGCAGTCTTTCAGTCCCGGGATGGCAACTCCGACTACCAGCTGGTTTTCCCCGTCGGAAACAATGCCGCCGTTGGTCACTTTGATATTGGAAAACTTGTCACTGGGCAGCACCATGCCGGTTACAGCACCAAAAGGTACCGGTATCGTGGTCTTCTTGCCGCCGCTGGTAATGGTCTGGGTGGCATCCGTGTCATAATCAAAACGGATCGTCACTTTGCCGCTCTTGCCTACCATGTCGGAAGGATCCATGGCCTTGCCATCCAGCTTATAAGTTACTTTGACTTTCACCGGCACATCTTTTGTACTGGTGCCTTCGTAATAAATATCATTGCCGTCTGCCTTCCAGGCGATGTTGTTACCGGATTCCTGAGTGTAGGTCTCATTCCCTTTGACGTTCTGGATATCGTCCAGGTCTGAAGCGTCTTTTAAGATGCTGCTTTTCCCTTCATTCTTCAGCCAGTCGCTGACCGTGACATTCTTTACGGTGCCGTCGCCACTGGCAAATACATAAACGGTTTCTTCCTTATTGATGTCACTGGATGCGTCACCGGAGGCATTTCCGGAGGCATCGCCGGAAGCATTTCCGGATGCGTCTGCGGAAGCATTTACATCAGAAGATACCGCCTTTGCTGACGCCTTGCTGCCAGTACCTGCATCTGCCGATACCACTTTTACCGTTTCATCAGAGGAAGCATTTCCGGATGCGTTCCCGGACGCACTCGAAGAGCCGCAGCCTGCCAAAAGGCTCACACTCATTAGGCCTGACATGGAAACGGCCATGATTCTTTTCCATAACGATTTCTTTCTCATTTTTTATTCCTGCCCTCCTGTATGTGGCCTGTCTGCACCATTACCGCGACCTGCCTCGTCCGTATCTCCTGCCTGTCCCGGCGGGACAAGCGTGTCCTTGGACGCGCCGGCTGTATGTTGAGGATGTTCCGGGGTACCCGTACTCTGCTGTCCGGATGCCTCCGCACCGCTGCCCGGTGCATTGCCCTGCGGGGTTTCCTGGTCGGAAGCTTTCGTGCTTCCTTCCCTCGATGTTCCTAAAATCCCGTCTTTTGCGCCGCCATATTCTTCTTTATGATGATGCCTGCCCTTCCTGCCGGAATCTGCCAGGCAGACGCGCATGCCTTTTGTAGTCCTGCAGATCAGCGGGTCGAATACCATGAGCATGGCCGGCAGCACTGTCAATACGGTAATCATACTGATGATGGCGCCTCGGGACAGCAAGGTACACAAGGAACCAATCATATCGATGTTGGAATAAATCGAAACACCGATGGTGGAGGCAAAGAAGCTCAAAGCAGATACGAAGATGGACCTTACCGAAGTCCGGTGGGCAATCGTAATCGCTTCTTCTTTCCCTTTACCGGAGATCCGCTCCAGCTTGTACCGGCTGGTCATCAGGATGGCATAATCCACTGTGGACCCCAGCTGCACCGTTCCAATGACAATGGACGCGATAAACGGCAAGGTCGTCCCCATATAATAGGGGATGCCCAGGTTGAAGTATACGGCAAACTCGATGGTCAGAATCAGGATCACCGGCAGCAGCGCGCTCCCGAAGTCAAAGATGATGATCAGGAATACCAGGCCGATGGAAACACTGCTGACCCTCGCGAAATCGGAAGCCGTAATCCGGATCAGGTCCCTGTTGCAAGGGCCTTCGCCGATCAGCATCCCGTTGGGGTCATATTTCTTAATGATGCTTTCCAGCTCGTCGCACTGTTCATTCATCTCGTCCGTAGCTACCTGGTAACTGGTGCCAACCAGCATCATCTGGTACTTGTCAGTCTTTACCTCTTTCAAAAGATCCTGGGGCAGGACATCCTTTACCATGGCGGGCCCGATGACGGAATCGAGGCTCAGCACATTGTTAACACCGTCTACGTCTT
The DNA here is from genome assembly GCA_902797185.1 of uncultured Lachnospiraceae bacterium. Taxonomy (GTDB): domain Bacteria; phylum Bacillota; class Clostridia; order Lachnospirales; family Lachnospiraceae; genus RUG14243. The sequence continues at coordinate 12,689 of CADBRV010000082.1, read as the reverse complement.
CCATTTCCTGTGCCATCGCGCTTCCGTCCTTCGCGGACAGGTTGGAATCAATAATGGCAATGTCTACTGTGCCAAGGTTAAAATCCTTATCCAGCTTCGCGTTTGCTTCTACTCCGGGCAGGTTGTCCGGCAGGGAAGAATCCAGCTTGTAATACACGCTCATATGGTTATAGCCAAACAAGGCCGGGATCCACATGACGCAGAAGATCACCAGGATGAGCTTGTAATGCTTCATGACAAATTTGGTGATCCGAAATTCCGGAAGCAACGGCTTATGGGAAGTCTTTGCGGTAAGCTTGCCGGTCACCATGATCAAAGCCGGCAGGATTGTCAGACAGCTGATGACACCCAAAAGGACGCCCTTTGCCATGACGATACCCAGGTCCATGCCCAGCGTAAAGCTCATAAAGCACAAGGCGATAAACCCGGCGATGGTGGTGACGCTGCTGCCGATCACGGAAGTAAAAGTCATCTGGATGGCTTTTTCCATAGCGATCTCATCGTTATGCCCGTTTAAATCCATCTGCTCTGTAAAGGAGTGCCATAGGAAAATGGAATAATCCATGGTGACACCCAGCTGCAGGATCGCCGCCAGCGCTTTTGTAACATAGGAAATATCACCCAGGAACATGTTGGTTCCCAGGTTATAGATGATTGCCATCCCGATACTTAAAAGGAACAGGAACGGGACGACCCAGGAATCCATGGTCAGGCTCAGCACGATGACTGCCAGGACCACGGCGATCAGGGCATAGATCGGTTCCTCCCGCTCGGCCAGTTCCTTGGTGTCTTCCACCGTGGCGGTCAGCCCTGCCACATACGTGGATTTGGTGGCAATGGACCGGATCTTGGTAACAGCCTCCATGGACTCATCCGAAGACATGCCGGTATCATAAGTGACAAACATCAGCTTTGCGTCCCCATTGACAAAGTCTTTCTGGACGCCGTCCGGCAGAAGCTCCACCGGGATGCTCAAATCGGCAAGGGAACCATACCAGATCACATTGTTGACATGGTCCACCTTCTCAATCTTGTCCGCCAGCTTCTGGATATCCTTATTCTGCATGCCTTCCACTTCTACCAGGGAATAGCCGCCGGTCCCGAATTCATCTTTCAGGATCTCCTGGCCTTTCATGGTATCAATTTGTTTGGGCAGATAGGTCAAGATATCATAATTGACCCTGGTGTGCAGATATCCGAATACGGACGGAATCAGGAGAAGGAACGCAATCACAAGGATTATGTACCTCCCCTTTACAACCAGTCTGCTGAATTTTTTCATAACGTATACATCCTTTTCCCAGTCTGCGCAGGTCCTTTCACGCCACGCATATGATTGTCATAATTTTATCTTTCGAACGAAAGTATAAAAAAAAAGACCGGATATTTACATATCCAGTCTTTGTGCAATGTTCCCTATCCATGACATTCTTTAAAATGTGTCGCCGGGTGACATAACATTATTCCATATGTGTATTAGCACTCCTGGTGCTTATCTGCTAACTTTTATCAAGCCTATCGGCCCGCCCACCGGATGGGCCTGCGCGTATTCCCCGTTTGAGCCAAATGCCTGCTGTCTGCGCGCATTTTCCGCCACCGCTGCCGGCATGCTGCCTGCGCACATTTTCCGGTGGCACTGCCTGGCTGCATTTTCCGATGCCGCTGCCGGCATGCTGCAGGACCTGCCCATCAGCCTTTCAAATACTGCCTCCCTTCTTCCGGGTTGCTGGCCATCAGCGTGGTCAAATCTTTCAGAGAAAGGGTCAGGATCATGTTGAACACGCTGGTGGCATCCTCCGGGGTAATGTCCATGCCGCTGCGGACCCAGGTCATGGCCACGAAGGTAATGTTCTGGGCATAGTACTCCGCGATCAGGTCCAGGCTGAGCCAATGGAACTTGCTCTTCATGATCTCATAGCCTTCCGGCGAAATGCGCTCTTCCATATAACTTTTCAGCCTGGCCTGTACCTGGCGCTGCACGATCTGGTCAAACCCGGTCTGCCCGCCTTCCAGCCGGGCAAGCCTCCGGTAAAACGGGCGGTTTTTCTCCAGGTTTTTGAAGATCAGCAGGATGGTCTCATCAATCATGTCATTTTCCAGAAGAGGCCCGACCGGGTCGATGATCTCCTCTTTCAGGATCTGCTCGATCAAATCGTATTTATCCTGGAAATGATTGTAAAACGTGGTCCGGATAACACCGGCCCCGTCTGTTATATCCTTGATCGTGATCTTCTCTACCGGCTTTTCCATCGCCAGCCCTTTAAAACTTTCAATCAGTTTTTCTTCTATATTCATATGCCTTATTCCTTATGTGTTCGGCACGAACGAATCTGTTTATGCATTTCTCCCATATGCCGGGCATTGGTTTACTTTAATATTGGCATCAGGGAAGTCCCGATCGTGCCCTTTGGCATGGGGACGCTGAAGTTATCACAGATCGTCGCCCCGATGACGGCAAAACTGTCCTGCTGGGGCATTGCGCCGTCCCCTGTAAAATTCCTGCTATAGGCCAGGAAAGGCACATGCTCCCTGGTATGGTCCGTCCCCTTGTAGGTGGGGTCGTTGCCGTGGTCCGCTGTCAGGATCAAAAGGTCATCCTGCCGCAGTACCGGGAGGAGTTCTCCCAGCTTCTTGTCAAAGCGTTCGATTTCCTGGGCATATCCCACCGGATTCCGTCGGTGCCCCCAGAGGGCGTCAAAATCAACCAGGTTGACAAAGCACAGCCCATGGAAATCGGACCGGGCAATATCAATCGTCTGCTCCATGCCGTTTACACTGCTTTCGCTGTGCCAGGTTTTGGTAAGGCCCTGCCCGGAGAAAATATCATGGATCTTGCCTACGCCATAGACATCCAGCCCGGCATTTTTCAGCGCATCCAGTGCCGTGTCCATAGGCGGCTTCAAAGAATAATCCCTGCGGTTGGCGGTACGGTGGAAACTGCCGCGTTTTTTACCGGTATAAGGGCGGGCGATGACCCGTCCCACCCTCCACTCGGGCTTCATGGTCAGTTCCCGGGCGATTTCGCAGTAATGGTATAACGTATCCAGCCCCATGGTCTCTTCATTGCCGCAGATCTGCATCACCGAGTCCGCGGAAGTATAGACGATGAGCTTGCCATGGTTGATTTCTTCCTCGCCCAGCTCATCCAGGATTACGGTGCCGCTTTCTGCCCGGTTCCCGATGATTTCCCTGCCGGTGCGCTGCTCCAGTTCATGGATCAGTTCCGGTGGGAACCCATGCTCGGTGAAAGTAAGGAACGGTTTCTCCGTACGGATGCCCATCATTTCCCAATGGCCGGTCATGGTATCTTTGCCGTTGCTGGCTTCCCGCAGCGCCGCGTAATATCCCATCGGATGCCCCACCGGCACTACCTGCACCAGGGGTTTTAAGTTCGCCAGCCCCATCTTCTGCAGGTTGGGGATATCGAATTCTTTTACGGTCTGTGAAATATGCCCCAGGGTGTCCGCCCCGGTATCGCCAAACCGATCCGCGTCTTCTGCCCCACCGATCCCCATGGAATCCAGGACAATAACGAAAATGCGGTTCCATCTTTCTTTCATACGGCTTCCTCCTTCTTAATCAAAATTCGGAGGGCCTTGAGCCCTGTCCGGATGGCTCCATCGATGTCATGGACCTGGGGGTTGGAAAGCCCTTTCTTTGCCCGCTCCTGGTTGGCCAGTGCTAAAAGCACCGTGCCCACCCGGACATGGAGGCTGGCTCCCACAATAAAAAGCGCCGCGGATTCCATTTCCGAACCCAAAGCGCCAAGCTTAAGCCAGGCTTCCCATTTCTGCTGCAGCTCATAAGAAACCGGCTTTTTCTCCGGCTCATGCTGCCCGAAAAACGAATCCTTGCACTGTACGACTCCCACATGGTGCCGCAGGGAAAGGGCATCCGCCGCCTGCATCAGGGAAACCATCACCTCCGGGTCCGGCACAGCCGGAAATTCAATGGGGGCATATTCCCTGGTGGTGCCTTCCATACGGATTGCGCCGCTGGCTATGATCAAGTCGCCTCCTACTACGTCTTCCCTCATGCCGCCGCAGGTCCCCACCCGGATAAAGGTATGGGTCCCGCAGCGCACCATTTCTTCCATGGCGATGGCTGCCGACGGGCCGCCGATCCCGGTGGAAGCAACACTGACCTTCTGTCCATCCAGCGTCCCGGTATAGGTAGTAAATTCCCGGTTGCCGGCCACCTGCCTGGCGTCTTCCAGATACGCCGCCACCTTCGGCACCCGTCCCGGGTCGCCCACCAGGATGGCATAACGTCCCACGTCTTCGGGACCCAGCTGCGTATGGTACTGCTTCCCGCTTCCCTCTGAATAATCAACCATAAGGACCGCCTCTTTCCCTTCTTCTAACCAAAGTGATTTTATACTATTTTTCTAAAAATGACAACATATGTTCCGATCTGTCGTTTCAAATTAGACATTTTATTTTTATTCGTCACAGAATCATGCCAGACGCCTGCTCAATCCAGCAGGGGGGGGATAAGATTCCCTTACCTGGTTCGTGCAATGCACAGCAGACCGAAGCATAGCTTCTCATTGGCTGTCCACCATCGAATGGTGCCTATGCGGGCATAGCACCCACTCTCTGGCTCATCACAAAAAACCATGCCCCACAGGATACTGCAAAGGCATGGCCATTTTTCCACGTAATAATTATCCAAATACGGCAATGGGGCGGGATCCCGGAGGATCCCGCCCCTGCACTTGGCTTAGAGCCCAAATCATGAAGTCCACGGATGGTTAAAATAATTTGGGATGCTATTTAATTAATATCATTATATAAGGAAGAAATCCTTTTGGATTGTGGTTCCAGGACCGTCAGGACGGATGCCTGGCTGGAGAAACTGCGGCCTTTTCAGGCTGTCCCATAAAAACCGCCTCTTTCTCCCCCGCAAGCTGTCTTCCGGATCAGCCTTCGGATTCTTTCCTCTTCTTGATCTCTTCCACCAGGATCGGGATGACTTTCTTGACATCTCCCACGATACCCAGGTTGGCGATTTCAAAGATCGGGGCTTCTTCGTCCTTGTTGATGGCGATGATGTATTTGCTGTCCCTCATGCCGGATACATGCTGGGAAGCGCCGGAAATGCCGCAGCCGATATAAAGGTCCGGGCTGATGATCTTGCCGGACTGCCCTACCTGGCGAGTACGGCTGATCCACTCACTATCGATGACCGGACGGGAAGCGCCTACCACGCCGCCCAGCACGTCAGCCAGAGCGCCGCAGAGGGATTCAAAATCTTCTTTGGTGCCCATGCCCCTGCCGCCGCAGACAACGACTTTGGCATCTTCCAGGTTGACGGTTTCGCCGGCTTCCGCAATCACATCTACGATTTTGCTGCGGAGGGCGTCTTCTTCTGCCGCAAGGTCCAGCTTCTCCACTGGTGCAGCCGCTCCCTCTTCCTGGGGCTTGTCATAGCTGCCGCCCCGGACGCTGACGACAGCCTTGTCTGTCTTGATGGCAAGTTCCTGCTGCAGGTTGCCGGAATATACCGGGCGGAGCACTTTTACTTTTCCGTCTTCTACACTGACCTTGATGACGTCATTGGCAGAACCAGCCCCCAGTTTTCCTGCTACCTGGGGTGTAATTGTCTTGCCCAGGGTCGTAGCGCTTAAAAGCAGGAGGTCGTAGGCCTCTGCTGCCTGTGCCAGGATGCTGGAAAGTGCTTCTTCCGTTAAAAGCCCTTCTGCTTCCACGACGCTGACTTTGCCGGCACCGCATTTTGCTGCTGCCTGCGCAGCCTCCTCCAGGCCTTCGCCTACTAAAATGGCATCCGCAGTCTCACCGATTTCCTTGGCAGCGGTAAGGAGTTCGAGGCTGGTGCCGATCGGTTTTCCGTCTTTTACATCGATAAAAGCCAATACGTTCATTCTTTTCCTCCTTTACAGTACCTTGTCCGAAATCAGGATTTCCATTGCCTGCTTTACGGCCACCTCGTCATCATCATCCTGGATTTTGACACCTGCCTGGCGCTTGGGCGGCTCGGAAAATGCCAGGTATTCTACCTTGGCGTCAGCCGGCTCAGCCGCGATTTCAGGGATCTGCATCCTGCGGGCTGCCAGTTTGTTCTTGATGGTGGGGTAACGCGGGTCATAATTCGGCTTGGATACTGTGGCAACTGCCGGCAGAGGCAGCTCCAGTACCTGGTAGCCCTCATCCAGCTCTTTTTTCATGGTGGCCCCGTCATCCTTCGGGTCTACCGCCACGATGTTGGTAACGAAGGGGTACGGGAACTTCTGTGCCAGAAGCTCTCCCACCTGGCCGCCGATATTATCCGTGGATTCCCTTCCGCAAAGGATGAGGTCGAACTTTGCGCCGTTTGCTTCTTCCATCTTCGGGATGGCTGCCGCCAGGACGCTGGCCACCTGGTCCGCATCCTGCGTTTCCGCATCTGTCCCGGTGACCAGGTAAGCTTTCTTCGCGCCTACCGCCAGGGCATTTTTCAGGCAGACTTTGTCATCTTCCGTGCCTACCGTACAGGCTGTGACAGTACCGCCGTGTTCTTCTGTATAACGGGCTGCCATTTCCAGCGCGTAGGTATCGAATGCATTTCCCTGCGGATCCGCACCTTTCAGATCCGGCTTTCCGGTGGAGGCATCCATGCCGATTTCCACCGAATCATCGGGAACCTGTTTGAAGCAAACAAGGATTTCCATATGATTCCTCCTTTTATCCAATCCCAATGGGCAGCGGGCATGCCGCTTCCCCAAATTATAGGCGGCACAAAAATGCCGCTCACCTGTACCATCCCTTAAACCGCCTGTTTCTGCGGCTTTTCGGAAAACTGTACATATGTAGCTTATTATAATATGGTCGGCCGTATCTTTGCAACCAGAGAAAAATATCCAAAAAGCCCTTTGATATAGCTTTTTGATAATGTTAATTTAATACGGTTTCGAATAGATTGTAAACAGAAATTTTCCAAAAAAGGGGCAGGGAAAATACTTCCCTGCCCCTCTAGGCTTTCGTTTGAAAATGTTCCGGAACAACCCTCCAGTTTAAAACTGGTTGGGAACCATCCACTCATTCGAAGATAAACCTTAAATCCTCTATCAGACTGGAAATGTTCCGGCGTCATCCGGCCTTTCTTACGATTAGAATGGTTTTTACCTTCCTACTACGTGCCTGCCCATTACAAGCCTCTGGATCTCGTTGGTCCCTTCGAAGATCTGGAAGATCTTGGCATCACGCATCAGTTTCTCAACCGGGTAATCCCTCATGTAGCCATAGCCGCCCAGGATCTGGACTGCTTCGGTGCTGCAGTACATAGCGGCATCGCCTGCTGCGCATTTTGCTGCTGCAGCTTCTGCGGAAAACGGCTTGTGGTCCATGTAAAGTTCCGTTGCGTGGAGGCAGAGCTGGCGGGCAGCCTGGGTCCTCATGTACATGTCTGCGAACTTGAACTGGATGGTCTCGTTCTTGGAAAGCGGTGCGCCGAACTGCACACGCTGCTGGATGTAATCCCTGGCTTCATCGATCGCCCTCTGGCAGATGCCGACAGCAGTAATACCGCAGGTAATCCTTGCCATATCCAGGGTCTGCATAGCCAGTTTGAAGCCGTGGCCGATTTCGCCTACGATGGCGCTGGACGGTACACGGACATTGTCGAAGATGACTTCGGATGTCTGGCTGCAGCGGATGCCCATCTTGTCTTCGTGCTTGCCGATGGAAAGTCCCGGAGTGCCTTTTTCTACCAGGAATGCGGTATATCCATGTCCTGCGCCTTTGGACTTGTCGGTCATAGCGAATACTACATAGTAAGAAGCGATCGGGCCGTTGGTGATAAAGCACTTGGTACCATTGATGATATAGTCATCACCGTCTTTTTCAGCGGTAGCCTGTCCTGCGGATGCATCGCACCCTGCTTCACGCTCGGTCAGGCAGAATCCGCCGATCCCGCCGCCCAGGATGATGTCATAAACCCTTTTCTTCTGCTCTTCGTTGCCGCCGATGACAACCGGGCCTGATGCCAGGCCGTTGGCAGAAACGGTGATACCGAAACCTGCATCATAATATGCCATCTGCTCCAGAAGGGCTACGGAATCATATTTTGTAAGCCCCGGTCCGCCATATTCAGCCGGTACATCGAGAGCGTTCAGCCCCATGTCAGTGGCCTTTTTGATGATCTCGGTAATGTCGCCATCTTTTTTGTCCGCTTCAATTGTCTGCTGGCGCACTTCTTTTTCGCAGAAGTCCTGGATATCCTTTGCCAGGTCCTTCGCATCCTCTGAGAGCCTCGGGTAATCGTTAAAGTTCATTGGGTTTCCTCCTTTTTTTACAATTCACGTTATCTATGATTCATACGTTTCTTTTGAACCGTAGTAAATCCGTTCTTACAGCGGCATGCAGACCTTGCCCGGGTTCAGGATGCCATTGGGGTCAAATGCCTGCTTGATCCCGCGCATCAGTGCCATGTTGGTATCGCCCACCGATGCCTCCAGGAACTCGATCTTGCCCCTGCCGATGCCATGCTCGCCGGAAACCAGCCCGCCGCAGGACGTAGCTTCCGCATACATTTTCTTAAAATATTTCTCTACCCTGCTCTTGAATTCTTCTTCCGTAAGGTCGTTGGAGCACTGGTAAATATGGATGTTGCCATCACCCGCATGTCCAAAGGAGCGGATGTTGAGCCCGCATTCGTCTCCCAGTTCCTTTGCAAAGGTAAGGAAGGAAGCAATCTGGTTGACCGGGACGACAACATCGCATTCATCCAGCAGCTTGGTCTCCGCCTCGATGGCCTCCAGGAAACTGGAGCGTGCTGCCCACGCATCCTTGATCTGTGCCGGCGTATCTGCTACCAGGACATCTACCGCCCCGTTTTCCAGAAGCAGCTCGCTGGCTTTCTCGATGCGGTCATATACTTCGTCTTCGGTTTCGCCATCAAAGGTGACCAAAAGGTATGCGCCGATTTCAACGCCGTCTACTTTTTTCGGAAAAATGCTGCGGCCGATATAACGCTCGCTGGAAAGCACGATCTCCCGCTCCATAAACTCCAGTGCCTGGGGATCCAGGTTTGCCATCTTCAGCTTCGGCACAGTGGAGATGCAGGTTTCCAGGTCTTCGTAAGGCACGATCAGGCTGTAAGTAACCTTCGGTGCCGGGATCAGCTTCAGCACCAGCTCGGTGATGATGCCCAGCGTGCCTTCGCTGCCGATCAGGAGGTTCAGCAGGCTGTATCCGGAACTGGTCTTGCTGACGGATGCCCCGAAACTGGTGACTTCCCCGGTGGGGAGCACGACCTGCATTTTCAGGACATATTCACGGGTGGTGCCGTATTTTACGGCGCGCATGCCTCCTGCATTGGTAGCCACGTTGCCGCCTACGGTTGCCAGCTTTTCACCCGGGTCCGGGCAGTACATCAGCCCTTTCTTCAGGCAGTCCTCTGCCAAATCCTGCAGCAGGACGCCCGGCTGGATCGTAACAGTCAGGTTTTCCAGGTCATAGGACAGGATCTTGTTCATCTTGGTCGTATCAATGACAAGGCCTCCGCAGACCGGGACGCACCCGCCTACCAGCCCCGTGCCGGCACCCCTCGGCGTTACCGGGATGCGGTTTTCATTGCAGATCTTCATGCAGGCAGCAATTTCATCCGTAGACTGTGCCACCAGCACCGCGTCCGGAAGCTTCTTCCCGTAAATCGGCATTTCATCATGTGCGTAATCATCGCCGACTTCCTGGCCTGCCAGGATATGCCCCGGTGCGGCTTCTTTCAGCTGGTCGATCAGTTCTGCTGTAAGGCTGTTAAATTCAGACATAAGTTCCTCCTCAATCACACGTTTATTATAAGTGGTCGTTTTTGTTTTGTATATCTATTTTTTGATAATTTCTCAAAAATATTTTAATTGACAGATTTTTCACATATTTGCTTCTCGTACTCGCACTTTTATCCTAGAAAAGGATGCCCGGCAGGAAAAAGCACAGCAGTCCCGCTAGGATGACATAAAGCAGGCACCAGGGGAATACTTTGCGCAGGAGCAGGCTTTCCGAACCGGTTTTTTCTACTGCCGCCGCCCCGATCGCGATGGACTGCGGGCAGACCATCTTGCCGATGCCGGCGCCCAGGGTATTGGCGGATGCCAGCCATGACGGGTTTACGCCGATGGCCGCTGCCGTCTGGGCCTGCATGCCGCCGAACAAGACGCAGGTAGAAGTGCCGCTGCCGGTAATAAAGGCGCCAAGCGCGCCGATCAGCGGCGAAATAAACGGGAAATAAACTCCCGCTGCCACCACCAGGAATGCCGCGATGTCGCTGGTCATGCCGCTGTGGCTCATGATCTTTGCCGTAGCCAGCACCGAGCAGATCGTAAATACGGTCTTCCAGTTGGATTTTACGGTATGCAGGAAAACCTTCCACATGGTTTTTCCCGAAGCCTTCTGTACAATGCCGCCGATCATGGCCGCGATAAAGATCAGCACGCCAGGCGTATTGATCCAGGAGAAAGACAAGGGAGACGCCCCTTCCCCGGTATAAATGGTCACCGCCGTCTTTATGGAAGAAAGCGGGTCATGGATGGCCGGGAAGATGGAACTGGTAAACAAAAGGAACAGGAAAATCAGGATGAACGGGCTCCAGGCGCGCAGCCCCTCGCCAAAGGAAAACTCTTCCTGCCCTTCCGCCTTTGCCGCCAGAAACTGCTGCGGCACCTGCCGCCCGCCCTTAGCTTTGGCATATAAAATAATGGCTGCCATGCAGCAGATGCTGCCGATGATATCCGGCAGTTCCGGTCCCAGGAACATGCCCGTCAGGACGGCGGGCACCGTAAAGGACAAAGCCGCCACCAGCACCAGCCCGATAGAGCCCTTTAATGCCTTGACGCCTTTTCCAAGGATTATGACCATGAAAAACGGCGTCAGGAACATCAAAAGAGCTTCGATCACCGCGGTATTCCAGGACAGTGCTGATACGTCCATATTTACAACAGAGGAAAGCGTCACCGTGGGGACGCCGACGGAGCCAAAAGCGGTAGGCGTGCTGTTAGCCACCAGGCAGGCTAATACCACCTGGATCGGGTCCATGCCCAGCGCCACCAGGATCCCGGCAGGGATTGCCACTGCCGTGCCAAATCCTGCCATGCCTTCCATGAAGTTCCCAAATCCCCAGCCGATCAAAAGCAGGAGCACCCTCTGGTCCATGGAAACGCCGGAAAGCATGCTTTTGATGCGTTCCATCGCCCCGGTTTCCAGTGTCAGGTTGTAGGTGAACAAGGCGGCGATAATGACCAGGCAGATCGGCCAGAGAGCATTTAAAGCCCCCTCCAAAGCGGCAGAGCCCACGTCCAGCGCACTTTCCTTCCATCCGGCAAAACCCAGGATGGCGGCGATTACCAGCGCGATCCCGCAGGCCTTGTAGCCTGCCATCTTGATCCCGCTGAGCGCAATGATAAGCCAGATGATCGGCGCAAGCGCGATCAGAAATTTTACAAATAACATATTTCCCAAAACCCCTTCATTTAATGCAAGTCCAGTATAACAAAAAGGGAATTCTGAGAACAGCATAATTATTTTCTTAACAAAAAGAGCCCGCAGGGGCAGCCCATAGAAATAGCTTCTTAACAAAAAGACCTGCTAGGGCAGTCGTCGGGACTATTTTCGCGGCAAAAAGGCCCGCAGGGGCAGCCCGGATGGAACTTATTTTCCATCGGGACTGCTGCCTGCGGGCCTTCTTGTGTATCCCCCGGAACCCCAGCAGAGCGGACTCGGGGGATCCGATTTTCCATCTTATGGAAGCAGCTTTTCCTTCCGCCCCTTCTTTTCCATCTGCCAGCAGGGATTCATCTACTGGGCGGTTCCTGCCGGTCCAGTCTCAATTCTGGCTGCCTCCGGAAGAAAGGTTGGTCCCGTCTCCCGGGAAAAACAGCATGAGCGCGCTGTAGAAATAATCAAAGCTCTGGTAGAAACGATGCCCTCTTCCTTTCCAGACACGGAACATCAGGTTGCCTTCGTCAAAATTATTTTCCGCCGGTTTGAACTGGTCCGGATATTTTTCCAATTCCTTCACCTGTGTATTTACCATGCCGCTGGTATAGTCATTTGTAGAAGTGGCGCAGTAAACAGAATAATCTTTCCAGGTCCAGCCATCTCCCTTTAATTTATCTACCATGTTGTGGGTCTCACCGGTCACGTCCGCGTTCATGTCAAAATCCACGATCATGGAACAGGGGATGTAATAGCGGAAATATTCCGTGTAATTCCAAAGCATGCGCCAGGTGATACAGCCGCCCATGGAAAAGCCGCCAAAGGCGCGGTGGTCCCGGGACGCCACCAGTCCGTCATGGTCTGTCGTCTGCGCATATGTGCTGTAGGTGGATTCCACCAATGGCATCAGGATCGTGCGGATTTCCAGGCACAGCGCGTCCAGCCGGTTCTCGTCATAAATGCTGACATCGCCCAGGTCCGGCGCCACTACGATCATGGGCTTGATTTTCCCTTCCATGATGGCATAGTCCAGCACCTTTTTTATACCGCCGTCATAGCTTCCGCTTTCTCCCAGGAACGTGGTGTCGCTGCCGCCCATGCCATGCATGAGGTAAAGCACGTCATACTGCTTGTCCGGGGTATACCCATAGGGCAGGTAAATGGTCGCCGTCTTGGTCTCCGCGTCCCCGCTGGTACTGGTCATGGCGGATACATAATCCAATGTCACAATGGAGCCCTGGAACTGGGCGTTGGAAGTTT
>CADBRV010000081.1 GCA_902797185.1 uncultured Lachnospiraceae bacterium | reverse complement strand
TTACAGGCGATAACATAAGACGATGCGGCTAGTACATCGCAAGGAAGAGGAGAAAAAGCATGTTAGGAGAATTTACGTATTGCAACCCGACAAAACTGTATTTTGGCGAAAACGCCCTGGAGAACCTGCACACCGAACTGGAGAAGTACGGGAAGAAGGTCGTCCTGGTCTATGGCGGAGGTTCCATCAAGAAAAACGGGATCTATGATGCCGTAACAAAGATCCTCGAAGAGGAAGGCAAGGATGTGGCAGAGATTTCCGGCGTCATGCCGAACCCGACGATCCACAAGTTGAGGGAGGGGATTGAAATCGCAAGAAAGCATGATGCCGATTTCATCCTTGCCGTGGGCGGCGGCTCTGTCTTTGATTATTCCAAGGCGCTTTCGGTTTCCGTAAACTGTGAGGAGGACCCATGGGAAAAGTATTTCGTCCGTTTTGAGGAACCGGACTGCGAGACGATCCCGGTGGGAGGCGTCCTGACCATGGTAGGGACCGGTTCAGAGATGAATGCCGGGTCTGTTATCACGTATCCGGAGAAGAAGCTGAAAATGGGGCACGTTTTCGCGGATGAGAAGATCATGCCAAAGTTTGCGATCCTCAACCCCCGTTATACCATGACGCTTCCGAAATACCAGATGGTTGCGGGCATTTATGATATTTTCAACCATATCTGTGAGCAGTATTTTTCCGGGGAAGATGACAACTCCAGCGATTATATCGCGGAAGGGCTGATGAGGTCCGTCATCCACGCAAGCCGCATCGCTGTCCGTAACCCGGAGGATTATGAGGCAAGGAGCAATATCATGTGGGATGCCACTTGGGCGCTCAACACGCTGATCTCTGAGGGCAAGAGTGGAGACTGGATGGTGCATATGATCGGGCAGGCCGCCGGCGGGGTGACCAATGCCACCCACGGCATGACTTTGGCAGCGGTTTCCCTTCCGTACTACCGCTACATCATGCCTTATGGCCTTCCCAAATTTGTGCGTTTTGCAAAGGCTGTTTGGGATGTGGACACGGAAGGAAAGACCGATACGGAGATTGCAAAGGCCGGCCTTGCTGCCATGGAAGCGTGGATGAAGGAGCTGGGGCTTGTGATGAACCTTGGAGGTCTCGGCGCGACGGAAGACGACGTGGAGGATATCGTAAACGGCACCCTGATCCTGGATGACGGGTATAAAGTCCTGACAAAGGACGAAGTCCGGGAAATCGTGAAGGAATCTTTGTAATAGCCGGTATGGCATTTGTACAGAGAAAGGAAGGATGCTGGATAAGCAGCAGAGAAGCGGACTGGAGCAAGGCACCGGGGAGGGTGCCTTGTTCCAGGTGGCAGGTGGCATCGCCCCGACATAAAATAATGTTTCATTGGCATCTGGTAATATTCCATTACCGGGTGCCTTTTATATACCCTTTCTAATAAGTATCAGGACATTTAAGAAAAGGGTGGATGCTCAAAAGCAAAGAATTTTTTCCAAGAGGGCATTTATTCGGAGCCAGGTTAAAGTTCCAGGCTGTCCTCGGTTAATAGGAAATCAAAAATCCTATTTTAGATTTTTGACAGTTTGGCCAATTTTCTAAAATAGAATTTTCTGAAGTGCGAAAGGATATCAATATAAAGTTTTCATGAAGCATGATGAGAAAAAATGGTAAAGTAAAAGAGAAGTACCGGGATGTCTGTAAAGCGACAGGAGGGATAGAAGATGTTAGAGATTGGAACAAAAGCGCCGGATTTTACCCTGCCGGACCAGGACGGGGAGATGCGCAGCCTTTCGGATTACCGGGGACAGAAAGTGGTCCTGTATTTCTATCCGAAGGACATGACGGCAGGCTGCACCAAACAGGCCTGTGCGTTTGGAGAACTGTATCCGCAGTTCCGCGAAAAAGGCGCGGTCGTGCTGGGCGTAAGCAAGGACAGCGTGGCTTCCCATAAGAAATTTGAGGAGAAGTATGGGCTGCCGTTTACGCTGCTTTCGGATACGGAAAAGGAAGTGATCCAGGCATACGATGTCTGGAAGGAGAAGAAGAACTACGGAAAGGTATCGATGGGCGTTGTCCGGACGACCTACCTGATCGATGAGGATGGCGTCATCGTAAAAGCCTTTGGCAAGGTGAAGGCTGCTGACAATCCTGCGCAGATGCTAGGGGAACTGTCATGAGGATCATCATCTCCCCTGCGAAACAGATGCGGGTGGACACAGATACCTTCGACTGCGCAGGGCTCCCTGTATTTCTGGAAAGGGCGGAAAGGCTCAAAGACTGGATCAGCGGCCTAACATATAGCCAGCAGAAGGCGCTTTGGGCATGCAATGACAAGATCGCGCAGCAGAACGCCGGGCGGTTTGCCCATATGGACTTGCAGAAGGACCTTACGCCGGCGATCCTTTCCTTTGACGGCATACAGTATACCTATATGGCTCCATGGGTCTTTGAAGACGGCCAGTACAAATACGTGCAGGAGCATCTGCGTATCCTGTCCGGTTTCTACGGCGTCTTAAAGCCGATGGACGGCGTGGTGCCTTATCGCCTGGAAATGCAGGCAAAGGCATCTATTGGTCATTATAAGAATCTGTATGACTACTGGGGCGACAGCCTCTATCAGGAAGTGAGGGACGAGAGCGGGATCATCATCAACCTGGCGTCGAAGGAATATTTCAGATGTGTGGAGAAATATCTGCAGCCGGAAGACCAGTTTATTACCTGTGTTTTCGGTGAGCCGGAGGGCGGCAAGGTCGTCCAGAAGGGCGTCTATGCCAAAATGGCCAGGGGCGAGATGGTACGCTTTATGGCCAGTATCCATGCGCAGGAGCCGGAGCAGATCAAAGCATTTGACTGGAGCGGTTATCATTTTGACGCCGGACGCTCATCCGATACGGAATATGTTTTCATCCGTACGCAGGTCCCGGGAAAGGCACCAAGACATGCAATGGCCGGCTGCCAGCCAGATGTATGAAATAAAAGGGAAAATGGCGTTATGGATGATAACGAAGAGGGAAAATTATGAGAGATATTAAAGTGACAGGAAAAGGAGAAATCGAATTAACACCATTTTTTTGAGAGGCTGAAATTTATACCGGAATATCCGGCAGAATTGTGCTATTGTGTACTATGCAAATGGTTCAGCAGTCCTGGAATAGGGGAGAATGAGATGGCATTTGCCGGTTTGCTTATTTATTTTATCCTGCTTGCAATAATGGCATTTATTAAGGCGGCAGTGCATTTAATGCCTTATGGCTGCGTGGCAGGTTTCTGAGAGAAAAGCACGGCAATATGACAAAGGGGGGGGGAACACCATGACAGAGTTATTTTTAGCCCAGCATGTTAATAGTGATAAGTATTTCACCTGCGGTTCCAGCAGGAAACTTCTATCGGATTTTTTCGCGTACCTGGACCGGGAAAAAAGCAATATTTCCGAGCTTTATCTGTGCTTATACCTTTACAACAACAGCGTCCTCCATCAGAAAATGAAGGAGATGGCGGAATCAGGTATTTCGGTGAAGGTCATTTCGATCCCGCTGGAAGGCTATGACGCAAATTATCCGAAAAAAATCGTGGATCCGGATACGGGCAATACCGTTTTTCAGAATGCGACAAAATATTCTTTAGCCAAAAGGGTGTATGACGATGCCGCCAGGCTGGACAACCAGAATTTTTCCCTGTATTTGGACATACTTTTGTCCGCAGCAGAAGATTCAAAAACTTTTCCCGCGGGACGCTTCCCTACAGCCTGCATACCAAATCCATCTTTATCAAAATGCGGGATGGCAGGAGCGTAACGGGGCTTACTTCCTGCAACCTGGCTGTCCGTGACGCATCGAAAGATGAGCTGATGGTGCTGAAAGAGGATACAACGGATTCGCGGAAGAATTCGGAATTGTTTTTCAAACAGTTAATCGCATATTCCGTGCCTGTAGCAAAATGGAAAAATCCATGCCCGCATTTTACCTATTCCATGGATCCTGTGGAGGAAGGGGCTTTCCGGGATAATTATTATTCGGCGCCTTTCTTCAAAGATTCCCCGGCCCGGATCGAACAGCGGCTGGCGGAGATCATAAATAGCGCCAGAAGAAGGATCATTATCTGTGCGGAACATATAGCCGCATTTGATTACGAGGACCTGCAGGGGAGGAGGAAGCTTGGCATTTTGGGGGCAGCTTTCCGCAAATGCCAGGAAGGGGTAAAGGTGACCTGCTTATCCCAGACATACGTGGATGCAAGAGGAGATTCCCATGGCCAGTTATCCCCACAAAATACGAAGATGTTCCGCCATCTGATGCAGTATGTGGATTCTTTGCCGGATTGTGATTACCTGGTAAACCGGAACGTCCACGCAAAGTTTATCATCGTGGATGATACGGTTATTTTCAGTACCGGCAATTATACCCCGACCGAATTTGTGTATGGGAAGGTAAAAATTAACAGTTTTGAAAGCAGCAGGCTGGCCGGCGTCACATACGAAGGGATCTTTTCTGAAGTATCCCATTTTATGGTAATTCAAGATCGTGAGATTGCACGGAAGATGGTGGAGTCCTTTTCTTTCATCGTGAAGGATAAGGATACCTATCGCCACCAGAAAATGAGTCGGATGACCCCGGAGCAGCAGAAAGCAGCGCAGGAGAAAATGGCCTGGAGAAGACCGGAGCTGCAGTGGACGGATCGGATGAATTCAGCTCGGCGGAAATCGGCCAGGTGGAAGCCGGGACAGCAGAAGCCGGCAAAGCAAGCTACGGTTCAGAAAGAGGCTGTCCGGCAGGATAAGCCCCTGCAAAGTCCGATGCAGAAGGATGCTGTCCAGCAAAAGCCTGAACAGAAGGATATGGTCCGACATAGGTCCACACAGAAGGATTCCGCCAGGGAGAAAGGACATCAGGAGAAAGCCGCGGATAAAGCGGCCAGTCCAAACAAGCAGGCGGGCCAAAAGAAAAAGTTTTATATTAACTGCCCATACAAAGAGAAAGAAGAAGCCAAAGCGCTTGGGGCAAAATGGGATCCAAGCTGCGGGCTATGGTATTACGAATCCGACAAAGTAGATCCACGCTTTCAAAAATGGCATTTTTAGCATCCGCTTCCGGGTACAGCGTTCGTCAGAGAAGGCTGTGCCCGGATTTTTTCGTATTATAGATGGAAATACTTGCCCGGACAGTGGACTAGGAGGACAGGGCAAAAGCCGGAGACTCGATTTGTCGCCCGGCTGGCGACCATTGGAAAACGAAAAAAGAGTATCTTCATATTGTAAAAAGAAAACTGGCTGGAAAAGAGAAAGACGGATGGCAGGGACAATAGACTGAAATGCATGTCAAATGGCAGAATTTATCAATAAAGTCCTGTTAATAGGACAGGGTTCGTGATAAATTACAGTCATAGGGCGGGCATAAAGTGCTTGGTTATCTATCGTAAGATGGGATCTGCTCCAGCGGGAGGATTCCTTACGATGCGGAAAGCGGCATCTGTCCTTAGCATTTTTGCTCATTCGGAAAGTGGGGAGTTTACAATGAGTGATGGAAAAATGAATGCGATGCTGGTCGGCTGGGCCCTCCTCTGGGTCTTTGCGTGGGTTGCCAGCCTTTCCATGGATGATGGAGACCCGTTTATCGTTTCCATCCTTTCCCTGGTCAATATCGTAGGGGCGTTAGGGCTGTTGGTGTCCGGAATCAATACCAACCAGGAGCGCAAAGAGAGGGCAGTTTCCATGCGCAGCAGTACGGATTCCTGGTTTTCCCAGAATGGCTACCAGCCAAATATGGCAGCAAGGTTCGGCCTTGTTACGAATAACGGGAATATTGAAGTGATCCCATCAACAGACGGCAAGGTCCTTGTGATTCTGGATGCCTATTCAGGCAAGAAATACACGATTTATAAAGGGTCCATTACATCCTTCCATACGGATGTGGATGGCGTGACCCAAAAGATTACCGGCGGGTATGCATTTGGCTTTGGCATGGCAAAAGGGACGACGGAGATTGACAAGGTCAGCGAGGTGCTGGTTACGAACAATATCTATAACCCTGTGATGAAGATCCGGATCGCCGGCATGGTCGAGCAGGGAGAATTTGACAAGATCCAGGACTTTATTACACGGTTTGAAGCCGTGTTGAGCATGTATCTTTAAGGAAGAGGATGAAGGGGCTTAGGATAACTGGTGCATGGCTCTTGAGATAAACAGGATATGTTTTTTAAGACACCGGGATAGTACTTCGGAGATAAATAGGGCACTGTCTTCCGGATGAACGAAACATGGTGCTTTCGGCAGCCAGAGCGGGATTTTTGATAGCCGGATCCACATTCATAAGATCCGGGAAAGGAGCAGGTATGGGACTTTTTGATGATGATTATGATCCTTATATGGCACATGATTTTGATGGCGGCAAGGAAAGATGGGACTGGGACCATGACGGGGAATTGGACATCCTGGAATCCAATGCCCGGATGGCGGAGGATTCGTTAATCTATGATGCCATGCATCCGGATGAAGATGACGATGACATCTGGGATGATGATGACGAAGACGACGATGATGAAGACGACGATGATGAAGATGACGATGACGACGAAGACGAGGATGACGATGGCCTCTGGGATGATTCGGATGATTTCTGACCCTGCTATTTTCTGAAGTCCAAAAGGCCATTCCCGGATTCCTGATTCCGGAGTTTTGGAATCGTTTTCCGGGAGGAAATAAGAATTTTGAGCGGCGGGCAGTTTACTGGGCAGAGAGCAGATTGCCAGAGTGGAAGCAGTTTATAAGACAGGCGGCGTTTTTGGAACAGGCGGCTGGTTATTAGACAGGAAGCGATAAGTTATGGATGACCGAGACCATATCCCAATGGCGACAGAAGAAGACTGGGACGGGA
>CADBRV010000080.1 GCA_902797185.1 uncultured Lachnospiraceae bacterium | reverse complement strand
GATAAATAGAAGGGAAGTGGCGTATGATGGAAATGATTTCACATGTATGGCATTGGCTCGCAGGTTTTACGGGTACTGTGGCACTGGTATTTGTGATTATCAGCGCGGTCCTTATCTTGGTGGAAGCGGCATCCTACCGTTCCGGCAGGAAGAATGAGAAAAAGAAGGAGGGGCAGCAATGAGGATCGCAGTCATTACCGGCGCCTCCAGCGGAATGGGCGCGGAATTTGCCCGGCAGATTGACCGTGGCGAGGAAGATATCGATGAAATCTGGCTGATTGCCAGGAGGAAACAGCGGCTGGAAGAAGTGGGGAAGGAATTGTCCCATCCCTCCCGTGTATTCCCTTTGGACCTGACGAAAGAGGAATCCTTCCAGACGCTGGAAGATGCCATGAAAGAGGCCAAAGTCCAGGTGGGGATCCTGGTGAACTGCGCAGGCTATGGGAAAATCGGCAATTACGCGAAAGTAAGCCGCTATGATTCCATCAATATGATCGATGTGAACTGTTCCGCGGCAGTCAATATCACCCTTTCCTGCCTCCCATTTATGCGTCCGGGGGACAGGATCCTGCAGCTTTGTTCTACAGCGGCTTTCCAGCCCCTGCAGCACATCAATATTTATGGGGCTACAAAGGCTTTCCTTTATGACTATACCAGGGCACTTCGGATGGAGCTTCTGCCCAGGAAGATCGCGGTGACGGCAGTCTGCCCCTTCTGGGTCAAGGATACGGAATTTATCGCTATTGCCAAAAAGGGACAGCGGAACGGGGAAAAGCCTCCGATCAAGAGCTTCCCCTTTGCCACCAATTCCAAAAAGGTGGTAAAAAGCGCCCTGCGCTGCAGCAGGAGGGGCTACGCGGTCTGCACGCCCGGCGCGTTCTGCACGATCCACCGGATTTTTGCGAAAATCATCCCCAGGGAGGCTTTATGCTATTTCTGGGAACTGATGCGGCGCATGTGAGGATAGTGGACAAATATAGAAGTGGAAGGATAGGATTCTTTTTTCCGCATTGGAAAGTTGTGAATTTCTTATCTGGTGAAAGTGCCTGCTGCTTCCGTAGAGGAGAAAAGCAGGGCAGGCCCATGCGGAATTGTTCAGAGATGAAGCAAGGAAGTTATCGAAAAAACTCGAAAAAGGAGAACCAGTTATGAAAAGGAAGAAGGTATTATCGCTCCTCCTTACGGCGGCATTGTGCGTTTCCCTTACAGCTTGCGGCGCGTCCGCAGGATCGGCCAGCGGTGACAGCTCCACAGTGGAATCCGCTACTGCGGAGAGCGGGGACGTAAGGGCCCAAGTAGTGGGGACCGGCTCCCTGTCCCAGGCAGATGCGGAAGAAGTAGCAGTCCCGGTGGGCCTGGAAGTAGAAAAGGTGTATGTGAAGGAAGGGGACACGGTAAAGGAAGGCGACCCTATCGCCAAAGTGACGCAGCTGAGCATAAAGCAGCAGATGCTTTCCATTGACGATACGGTTTCTTCTATTAAAAAGGAACTGAAAAACCTTTCCACCTCAGACAGCAATTACACGCTGAAAAAGGAAATCTATAACGAGGAGCTGGATGACCTCAAAGAAACCAGGTCGGAGCTGGAGGACCTGCAGGATGGCTGCCTACTTACTTCCACGGAAAGCGGCACGGTCAGCACCGTGAACCTGCAGGAAGGGCAGACCATCACCAAGAACACGGTTTCCACCCAGCAGCTGACCAGTGGCGGCAGTGGCAGCGGTTCAACTTCTGTAGACAGCTCCACGATCCAGTCCATGCTGGGTACATCTTATGAAACCAGTGGGAATGATGAAGCAAAAGCTGCAGACCTTGGCCTTGCTTATTCCAAGGAGGGAAAGGGCGCGGTCCTTTCCAATACAGCAGCAGCCATCGGGACAGGGGCAGCCACGGAATCCGGCAGCAGCACGCCGGTGGAACTGGGCGGCAATATCGCCGTCGTATTCATGCCTCCTGTTTCCGGCCTTTCCCAGTCGGACAAAATTGTTTCCGGCATGCAGGTGGGCACCCAGATGGTCATGTTAGACAGCAAACTGGAATGGGACCCCCAGGGGGACTCTTTCCAGGTGGATACCCCTTATACGGCGCATATCACCTTGTCTGTGCCATCCGGCGCTTACCTTACGGACAACCTGGAGAACCTGGCGGTATCCCTCAATGGCACTTCACTGGATATGACGAACAGCCAGTACAGCTTTACCCTCTCCGATGAAAACGGGGATGGCCTGGCAGACACGATTTCTTTTGTCGTACCGGACCTTGTGCCAACGGATACCCAGTCCGGCATTTCTGGCATGGATGGCTCTTCCATGGAGGACCTGCTGCAGAATTATCTGGCAGGTGCAGGCAGCTCTTCCATGCTGGGAGACCTTTCTGGCTATGGGCTGGATACCTCAGGATTTGATACTTCCGGACTTTCCGCTTCCGGGCTTTCCGGCTCTGTGGACGCGGCCGGCACTTCTTCCTATGATGCCACAAAGACCGCAGGCATTACCGTGGCCCCGGATGATGAAGCCTACCTCGAAATCAACGTAGATGAGATGGATATCAATTCCATCCAGGAAGGGCAGAAGGCAGAAATTAAAGTGGATGCCATTGAAGGAGAGACCTTTGCCGGAAAAATTCTTGAAATCGCCCAGACCGCCCAGAATGAAAACGGCTCCGCCAAATACAAAGTCAAGATCAGCTTATACCGTGACATCCAGATGAAATACGGCATGAGCGCGGAGGCTACCATTATTACAGATGAAAAAGATGACGTGGTCCTGGTGCCGGTGGATGCGGTGCAGACCGAAAACGGGGAAAGCGTCGTTTACACCAGCGTGGATGCCAAAGGGAACCTGGGAGGTGCGGTAACCGTGGAAACAGGCCTTTCCGACGGGGAAAAGGTCGAGATCACAAAAGGGCTGTCCGTGGGAGACAAGGTCTATTACCCGAAATCACAGGAAAATTACAATGACGCGGCAGAAGAGATGACAGGAGAATCTGAGGATGGAACAGAGCAGTAAATACGAGAGCTGCCGGGAGGTCATCGTCTTAAAGGACGTCTCCCGCATCTACCAGGTGGGGGATGAAACCCTGCGCGCCCTGGACCACGCTTCCCTGACCATCCGGGAAGGGGAATTTGTCAGCATCATCGGCCCTTCCGGCAGCGGTAAATCCACACTGATGAACATCATCGGGCTTCTGGATATGGCGGATGAAGGGGAATATTACCTGGACGGACTGGAAATCCGCAACTACTCCGAGCACCAGCTGGCAAAGGTCCGCAACCAGAAGATCGGCTTCGTATTCCAGAACTTCAACCTGATCAGCAGGATGGATGCCAGGTCCAACGTGGAGCTGCCCTTGATTTACCAGCGGGTGCCAGCGGCAGAACGGAAAAAGAGGGTGCAGGAGGCCCTGGACCGGGTAGGCCTTGCAGGCCGGGCGGACCATAAGCCCAGCGAGCTTTCTGGCGGGCAGCAGCAGAGGGTGGCCATTGCCCGGGCAATCGTGACAAGGCCTTCCCTGTTCCTGGCGGACGAGCCTACCGGTAACCTGGATTCCAAAACCGGGGAGGAAATCATGGAGCTGTTCCATGAGCTGCACCATGCCGGCAATACCATCGTCCTGATTACCCATGACCCGGGAGTGGCCGCCCAGGCGGAGCGACGGATCCATATCAGTGACGGGCATGTAACGGAGGTGGAGTGATGTTCCTTCAATCAGTGAAAATGGCATGGGAATCCATCCGCAGCAACAAAATGCGTTCGATCCTCACCATGCTTGGCATCATTATCGGCGTCTTCTCCCTGGTCGTACTGGTATCTCTGGTTTCCAGCGCCACCCATTCCATTTCCAATGAAGTATCCGGGCTGGGAAGCAGTTCCCTGCAGGTCCAGATCATGGATGACAAGGACAACCCCTTGAGCCTGGAGGAACTTCTCGAATTTGAAGGGCAGGGGGACATTGGCCTGGTAGCACCGCTTACGACCCGGACCATGGGCGTAAAATACGGGAGCAAGTCGGAAAATTCGGCAGTCTATGGCTCTACGCCGGAATACCAAAAGGTGCAGGATGTGACGCTTTCCTGCGGTCGTTTCCTCAAGGAATCGGACCAGTACAACCATACTTCTGTGGCGGTGGTCTCCAAGGACGTCGTCACCAGCATCATGAAGATGCAGAATGTGGAAGAAGCCTTAGGGAAAGAACTGCACATTAACGGGCAGAATTTTACGGTAGTGGGCGTCATGGCAAAAAAAGACAGCACCAGCAGCCTGTTTAGCCAGGCGGACTATACCGTAGTGGTACCATATACGACTTTGACCAGGATGTCCGGCGTCTCCCGGGAGATCCTTTCTTTTGCGGTTTCCGCCAAGGACGGGGACCTTTCCAGCGCCCAGAAGACTACCGGTGACCTTTTAATGAAGCGGCTGGAGCAGGATAAGAAGGCATTCTATATCCTGAACTTCAACAGCGTCATGGACGCGCTGAATTCCGTCATGGCTACCATGTCCCTGGTATTGGGCGGCGTCGCCGGGATATCCCTCCTGGTCGGCGGCATCGGCATCATGAATATCATGCTGGTATCCGTTACGGAACGGACCAAGGAAATCGGTATCCGCAAAGCCATCGGCGCGGACCGCAGGGTCATCATGCAGCAGTTCCTGATTGAGGCGTTGATGATTTCCCTGATCGGGTGCGGCATCGGTGTGGGCATCTCCTGGGGAGCCCTGCGCGTCGCGGGAATTTTCTTTAAAACCTTCCCTATCCGCCTAAGCCCGGGAGTAGTGGTGCTGTCCATTGCCTTTTCTATGGGGATCGGCCTGATCTTCGGCATTTACCCGGCCAACAAGGCTGCCAAGAAAAAGCCTATTGACGCCCTGCGGTATAATGGATGAGCACGAGAAATAGGCATAAGGAAAGAAGCCGCATTCCAAATCATCCTTCGGATGATATGGCTGGTATATTGTAGGGAATCCTGCCGCTGAAGCAGGTCCCTTCCTACAATATATCGCGGAATAAAGAAGGCCGTGCCATGGAAAGTGCGCGCAAAGCGCTGGGCACGGCTTGCTTATCGCCTTTCAGGCAATGAAAAAGAATGAGAGAGTTGCGATGCAGGAAAATAGTATGACGAACAAGATGGGGACCATGCCGGTAGGAAAACTGCTGATGTCTATGGCACTGCCAATGATGCTGTCCTTCTTTATCCAGGCGCTTTATAACATTGTAGATTCCATGTTCGTGGCCCAGATTTCGGAGAACGCGCTTACTGCGGTTACCCTGGCATATCCCATGCAGCAGGCAATGCAGGCTTTGGGAGTGGGCACCGGGATCGGCATGACTGCTACTGTGTCAAAAGCGGTCGGCATGAAGAAAAAAGACTATGCGGAGACAGTGACCAGTACAGGGATTTTCCTGAACCTCTGTTATGTTGTATTCTTCCTGGTCCTGGCTTTTACCGTATCCCACGCCTTCTTTGTTTCCCAGACCAATGTGCAGGAAATTGTACAAGATGGCACGATCTACCTGAGGATTATCTGGATCGGGGCAGCGGCAGATCTATTCGGCCTTTATTTTGAAAAAATGCTGACAGCGGTAGGTTTTGCCACCCAGGCTATGGTGGCACAGGCTGTGGGTGCCGTCTTCAATATTGTGTTTGACCCGCTGCTTATTTTCGGCATCGGGCCTTTCCCGAAAATGGGGATTGCAGGAGCTGCTGTGGCAACCGTCCTGGGGCTGCTCCTTGGCGCGGTCCTGGCTGCATGGATGAACTTTAAGAAAAATAAGATTGTCCGTGTCCGCCTGGGGCAGGTATTCCGCCCGAAGGGAAAAGCGGTGAAGGACATTTACGTAGTAGGCATCCCGTCCATGGTCACCATCGGGCTTTCTTCCCTGGCTTCCTTTTCCATCAACCAGATCCTCCTGGCGTATTCTACCACGGCAACCGCTGTGTATGGGATCTGGATGAAGCTGCAGAATTTCTGTTATATGCCGGCGTTTGGCATGAATAACGGCATGGTGCCGATTATTTCCTATAATTATGGAGCGGGAAAAATCGACCGGGTTAAGAAAACGGTGCGGCTGGCCATTACGTCAATTATGGGCCTGGAAGTGGTCCTGCTGGTCATTTTTGAATGCATCCCCCAGACCATTCTGACACTGTTCTCTGCATCCGATAACATGATGTCTATCGGGGTTACGGCCCTGCACGTGCTCCTGGTTTCCCTCGTATTTGGAGGCGGGTCCATCGTACTGACCAGCTCCATGCAGTCCCTGGGACATGCCAGATATACATTGATGGTCAATATCATGCGGAATTTTGTGACACTGGTATCCTTCTTCTATATTGCCAGCCGCATTTTTTCCAGCATATCCCATGTTTGGATCGCGGTCCCCTGTTCCGATGTCCTGAACTTTATCCTGGCAGTATTCCTGTATCGGAAAATGGTACGCCATCTTTCTGCCCCGGATAAAAGAGAGAATTTTACCAAAGCGTGACTTTTTTATCAAGTTCTTTACAGAAAAACTTTTCGAATGGGTTGTATAAAATCCAAAATGTGTTTAAACTGAAACAGCATGGAAAAAATCAGAGAGGATGAGTGTACGGTGAAAACGAAAATCTATATTGACGGACAAAGCGGTACCACCGGCCTTCAGATTTATGACCGGATTGGTGGACGGGACGACCTGGAGCTCCTGCGGATCCCGGAGGAGAAAAGGCACGATAATGAGGAAAGAAAAAAATACTTAAACAGCGCGGACCTGGTTTTCCTATGCCTGCCGGATGATGGCGCCAGGGAAGCGGTTGCCCTGATTGACAACCCTCACGTCCGGGTGATCGATGCTTCTACCGCCCACAGGACAGCGCCCGGATGGACCTATGGTTTTCCGGAGCTGTGCCCGGGACAGAGGGATAAAATCCGTGAAAGCAGCCGGGTAGCAAACCCGGGATGCCATGCCACCGGCCTCATTTCTTCTGTTTCCCCATTGGTACGGATGGGCATCCTGCCAAAGGACTACCCTGTCACCTGCTTTTCCCTGACTGGCTATTCCGGCGGCGGAAAAAAGATGATCGCTAATTATGAAAAAGAGGAACGTGACCCTCACTTATCCGCTCCTGGCATATATGGGCTTACCCTGCACCATAAGCACCTTCCAGAGATGCAGAAATGGACAGGGCTGGAATACCCGCCGGTATTCCTTCCGGTCGTAGATGATTATTATAAAGGAATGGCTTCTACGATCGAGCTGCAGAACAGGCTGCTCAATGGCAAACCTTCTGCACAGGAGGTCTGCGAACGCCTCGCGGATTATTACAAAGATGAAAAGTTCGTTACCGTCGCCCCATTCGGGACGCAGCAGGGCACCATTTACGCGGATACCCTGGCCGGGACGAACCGTCTGGAACTTATCGTATGCGGACATGAAGATCAGACGACCATCACCGCTCTTTTTGATAATCTGGGGAAAGGAGCTTCCGGTGCAGCGGTTCAGAACATGAACATCATGCTGGGACTGGAGGAGACATGCGGCCTGGAAGAATAGGAAGTGCCTATGATTCAGAGTTATATCACCCAAAACAGGATCCTGCTTTCTACGGAAAACAGGGACAGGCCGGGGATTTGGCTTAAGGTAACTGCGCCTACGGAGCTTGAGGCACAGTCACTGGCAGAAGAGTTTAACCTTGATGAAGTGGATATCTTATCCGCAATGGACCGGGAAGAGAAGACCCGTATCGAATTCCAGGATGAAAACTGCATGATCGTCTTCGATATCCCTACCATCGAAGTGCACCATGACCGTAAGATCTATAACACCATCCCAATGGTCATCTTCCTGACACCAGATGACGTGCTTACGATCTGCTCGGAAGAGACTTCCGTCCTGCAGAGTTTTGAGAACCGCAGGGTCAAGGAGTTTTCCACGAAAAAGAGGCTCCGGTTTGTTTACCAGATCATGATGCAGACCGCCATGTATTACCAGGAATGCCTGAAAAAGATCGAAAAACGCAGGCAGGAACTGGAGGAGAGGATCGGGGATTCCCTGGAAGAAAATGACCTGATCTCCCTGCATGAACTGGAATCCACGCTGGTATACTTCGCCACATCCCTTCGTGAGAACAACAACATTTTAAGCCGGCTGACCAGGTACAAGAGGCTGGAGCAGTACGAAGAAGACAGGGACCTTCTGGATGATACCATTGTAGAAACCCAGCAGGCGATTGAGATGACGCAGATTTACCGTGACATCATTGACGGCACCGAACAACTGATGTCTACTATCATCAATAACCGCCTGAACAACATCATGAAGATCCTGACTTCCATCACCATCATCCTTTCCATCCCGACCCTGATATCCGGGCTGTATGGAATGAACGTATCCGGGATCCCGCTGGCAACTTTGGCATCGAGCTTCTGGGTTGTCTGCCTGATCATCGTGCTAATCTGCATCGTTACGATGTTTATCCTGAGGAAAAAGGACCTGCTTTGAAGGAGAAGGCCTGGCTTTTACAGGAAAAAGCCGGGCCCTATTTTATTGGGAAAACCGAAGATTGCTGCTGCAGGAGAGGGCAGGGTTATGGAAAGCTGGAAATGGTTTCCTCATACCAGCACCTGCATAATCCCATCACAGAATGTTCACAATTTGATCGTATTTTTAACATATTTTTCCGGTATATTAAAACCATCGAAAGGGAAAAAACCTTCGATATTTCATTTTTTCATACAAACTCCCCAATACGGAAAAGGCATCCTTCTGGATGCCTTTTTTCGTACCATAAATCGGGCTGTTCTATCTGCAGCCGGCTGGAAGAGGCTGCTTTTGGAATCTGACAGAAACAGGCCTGAAGAGATTGTAATTACGGACTTTATAAGGATGGCATTGGTCCGCGGGCTGGTTTGCCTTGGCGTCATTTTGCCTGTGCCTTGAAACCGTGATAAAATACTTTCAGTTATAAAGAAAGAGGTGTGTGTATGAAAAAGAAAAATGAAAAATATCGGTCCGGGAATGGCCAGGAAAGGAAGACCGGATTGTTTCGAAAAGCCCCTGCTTTGGCATCCTTCCTTTTCGCATCTCTTCTGCTTTTTTCCTCGGCATTTATGGGATGCGGGGAAGCGGGTTCCTCGTCTGTGGATGCTTGCGGCAATGCTTCTACGGCAGGCAGTACGGCAGCGGTAAGCAACGCGGTTTCCAGGGCAAAAAGCGGGCAGGATGCCTCATCGGCTTCTGAAGCTTCTTCCCAGGATTCGGCTGCCCAGGCGGACAGCACTTCGGATGGGACGACGGATCGTACGGCAGATAATATCTTCGGGACATCATTTTCCCTGGATGATATCCCGGAATATTCCGGTTCCCCCTATGTAGAGGTCAATGGCAATGTCCCTTATTTTACACAGGAGGAGCTCACGCCCCAGTCTTATGAGCAGTATGGCGCTTTGGATTCCTTAGGCAGGTGTACCGGCGCTGCGGCCTGCATAGGCACCGATATCATGCCTACGGAAAAAAGAGGAAGCATCGGCGAAGTAAAGCCCACAGGATGGCATCTTGTGAAATATGAGGGCATCGATGGAAATTATCTGTACAACCGCTGCCATCTGATTGCTTATGAGCTTTCCGGGGAAAATGCCAACGAACGGAACCTGATCACCGGAACCCGCTATCTGAATGTAACCGGGATGCTTCCTTTTGAAAATAAGACAGCGGAATATGTCAAATCGACCGGCAACCATGTGCTTTACCGCGTGACGCCGATTTTCGAGGGAGATAACCTCCTTGCCAGCGGCGTCCTGATGGAAGCGGAATCGGTGGAAGACCAGGGGGGAGGCATCGAATTCTGCGTCTACTGCTATAACGTGCAGCCGGGCATTACGATTGATTATGCCACAGGGGATTCCTCCGGCGAACCTTATACCGGGTCGGATTCCTCTTCCCCCAATACAAGCTCGTCAAGTTCTGGGCAGGACAAGGGTTCCAGCCAGGGGCAGGGCGTTTCCCAGGGCTCCAGTTCGTTCCAAGGCAGCCCTTCCGGCGGCCAGGCAATTACCAGTTCCAATACGACGGCGGAAGACGCGGATTATGTCTTAAATAACAATACGATGAAGTTCCACCGGCCGGACTGCAGCAGCGTCAGCAGGATGTCGGACAAGAATAAGGTTTATTATAAAGGAAGCAAGGATGACCTGGTCCATGACGGATACGAGCCCTGTAAAAACTGCAACCCGTAACAAAAGGATTGCAGCGATACTGGAAGGGGCTGCGCATGAGACGGGCATATTCGAAAAGAGAAATCATACAACTGGCAGATGAGGTTTGGTAAGGACGCGGTCCTGTTTGAATGCCAGGAAGCTCCCATAAACAGGAAGGACCAGGGCGATGATGGCCCTGGCCTTTCCCATTCCAGTTCATCAGCCGCCTGCAGGTCATGCAAAAAGCGGGGTTGGAAATGCTATTTATCGCTTTTCCAACCCCGCTTTTTGCATAAACGAGGTAAGATCTATTTTTCTGCCATTTGGCTGTTGCACAGAAGCATTTATCCGGACCGTCCTTTTCTTGCTTTGCCATTATCACAGGAGCATGGCAGGTCCGGACAAAGTTTGAATCCATTTCTGGAGCTTCCCTTGAATTACTTCACAGGCATCGTCTGAAGTATTTCAGACTTCATTAGAAGCTTTAATGAAGGCTTCCATGGCTGCTGCGGCTTTCCCGTTCTGGATCAGTTCGTCTGCCAGCTCCACGCCTTCTTTCATGGTATCGCGGATGCCGGCAATATAGAGGGCAGCCCCTGCGTTCATCAGCACGGCATTTTTCTTCGTGCCCTGGATCTTTCCATTTAAAATGTCACGGGTGATCTGGGCGTTTTCCTTCGGGTCCCCGCCTACCAGTTCGGATTTGAGGCCTCTTTTAAGGCCGAACTGCTCCGGCGTGATGACTAGTTCCCTGTAGAACCCGTCTTTTAATTCCGCGATTTTTGTGGGGGCGCTGGCGGAAATTTCATCCATGCCATCCTGCCCATAGACAACAAAGGCACGTTTTACACCCATGTTTGCCAGCACCCTTGCGATGGGCACGCAGAGGGCTTCGTCATAGACGCCTAAAAGGTAGCGCTCCGGTTTTGCAGGGTTGGTGAGCGGCCCGAGGATATTGAAAACAGTACGGAAGCCCAGTTCCTTTCGGATGGCGCCGACATATTTCATGGCTTTATGGTATTTCTGCGCAAACAGGAAGCAGAATCCGGTGTCCTTAAGGAGCTGCTGGCACTTTTCCGGCTCCAGGGAAATATTGGCGCCTAGAGCTTCCAGGCAGTCAGCGGTCCCGGAGAGGGAAGAAGCAGCCCGGTTACCGTGCTTTGCGATTTTGATCCCGCCTGCAGCAGCCACGAAAGCAGATGTGGTGGAGATATTGAAGGTATGGGCGTTATCCCCGCCGGTCCCTACAATTTCCATGACTTCCATGCCTGGATGGGGTACCGGCGTAGCGTGGCTGCGCATGCCTACGGCACAGCCAGAGATTTCATTGATGGTTTCCGCATGGGTGCTCTTGGTGGAAAGGGCAGCCAGGAAAGCGGCATTCTGGGTAGGAGTCGTTTTCCCTTCCATGATTTCGTTCATGACATCCTGGGCTTCGTCAAAAGTAAGGTCCTGTTTCTGTACAATTTTGATAATGGCTTCTTTCATCATGATGGGTTTTCTCCTTTCATGGTCCTGCCGAAAAAAAATCCCCGGCAGAAAACAATCTTTCTGCCAGGGACGAATCATCCATTCGCGGTGCCACCCTGCTTCACAGTGAGCCTGTGCACTTTGGAGGTACTAGCATACCTCTGACAACTGACGTATGTCTCCTCGTCGCATGATACTAAGCATGAAAGCTGCTTTTCCCAGCGCCCTCAGCAGTCCATTTGAAAGGCAGCTTACGATCCGGATCCCAGCATCCCGGACTCTCTGTGCGTCCTTACCTCCCGTTACTTCTGCTTCATCGGTTTGAGCCCGGTTTCCCGAACTAAAATTTATTCTATACTTTAATGCGAAAAAGTCAAGTTTTTCGTCTATACTGTAGGCATGGATACAAAAGCTTATGAAAACTGCAGGCTTTGTCCAAGAAACTGCGGGGTAGACCGCAGCAGGGGGCAGAGAGGGTTCTGCGGCATGACAGATGAAATTTATGTGGCAAGGGCGGCCCTGCATATGTGGGAAGAGCCCTGTATCAGCGGGAAAGCCGGTTCCGGGGCGGTCTTTTTCTCGGGTTGCGGCCTGCGCTGTATTTACTGCCAGAATCACCATATCGCCCAGGGAAGGTTTGGAAGGAAAGTGGACCGGGATGAGCTGGCAGGGCTTTTCCTGCGGCTTCAGGAGGAAGAAGGGGCGGCGAATATCAACCTGGTGACAGCGGTTCATTACCTGCCGGACGTGTGCCATGCCCTGGAAGAGGCAAAGGCAGAAGGGCTGAAAATCCCTGTCGTTTACAATACCAGCGGATATGAGAGGGTAGAAGCGCTGAAAGAACTGGACGGCCTGGTGGATATTTACCTTCCGGATTTTAAATACCTGGATTCCCGGGAAGCGGAGGATTATTCCAGGGCGCCGGATTATCCCGAGGTGGCAAAAGAAGCTTTAGCGGAAATGGCACGCCAGCAGCCGGTACAGGAATATGGAGAAGACGGGATGATGAAGAAAGGGATTATCGTGCGCCACCTGCTGCTGCCCGGGCATGTGATAAATGGCAAAGCGGTGCTTTCTTACCTTTACCATACTTATGGTGACGCCATTACCATCAGCATCATGGACCAGTATACGCCGATGGCACAGGTAAAACAGGACCCATTGCTGCACCGGAAAGCCACAAAGCGGGAATATAACCGCCTGGTGGACTATGCCCTGGAACTGGGTATCACCAATGCCTTCCTGCAGGAAGGGCCGGTGGCAGAAGAAAGCTTTATCCCGGACTGGGACGAAGGAGGGATATTATAAAATATTTCTGCCTAAGGCGCCATGGATCACGGCCTTGCAAAGCACATTTCCGGATTGGTATCAGGAAAGCATTTTGCAAGGCTTTCTTTGTATGATATCCGGCAGTAGAGGGAAGTGCCGGTATGCATCCTTAGGCCAGGAAGAGGAAAAGCGTACTATCCTCCTTATGAGCAGGATGTACACAAAATTTGTAATAATATTACAAATGTATGAATATAATTTATACACAATTAAACAAATAGACGGCACGTACAACATAATGCACAAAAAGAATCACAATTATCGATAACTTTTGTTGACTTTTCAGACCATTGTGCTATCGTTGAACTATCTAAGGAAGGAGATGAAGCTATGAAAAATTGGAAAAAGACGCT
>CADBRV010000079.1 GCA_902797185.1 uncultured Lachnospiraceae bacterium | reverse complement strand
GGAGTCCAAAAGGGCAGCAAGCGCAATCCGCTTCAGTGTAAGCGGCTTTTTATAAAGCACCAGCCCATAGATGACGCCGGTCACGATAGCGGAAAGGGTAAAACCCGGAAAGAACGGCCCGGTCGGCTTTACCAGGTAGCCCACGATGTCGGATGCCCCGCCTACAATGCCGCCCAGAAGCGGCCCGAACAGCGCGCCGGCGAACGCGATGGCGATAAATTTAAACCGGATCTCGATAATATTCGTGATGGGGATGGAAAGGAAACTCAGGACGGCTGCCAGTGCGATCAGCATGCCGCAGATAGTAAGGACCCTTGTGTTTTTTAGTTTTGGCATGAAAAAAACCTCCTTTGCAGTATACTGGCCGGCCCTGCCGAAAGCAGGCCGAATGAAACCAGGAACAATCCTTCACTACATAGGAGGCAGCGTCTCTGATGTAGCAGCGGGATGCGATTCCGGAACCGCAAGAAATTCTTTTCGTCCCACCGGCAACTCCCTGTCCGGCGGGCACTGGCGAGCGGCATCCATAACCGCCCAAACGCTCCGAAACCTACTCTGCATTTGAATTTTGGATATATAAGTGACAGACGCCGCATTCCAAATCGTCCTGAAGGAGAACCGCGCCATGAAAGATCACGCTTCGCGTGAGGGCGCGGCCTGCGTCACCGCCTTGCCAGGCGATGACAGAGGACGATGCGGCTAGTACATCGCAAGGAATCCTCCCGCTAAAGCGGGCCCCTCCTTACGATATATTACGCAAAAACAATATCATAGTCATACTGCATTGTAAATAGAAGTTAAATAGTTGTCAGGATCGGCCTTTTCCTGCATGTAATCCTTTTGGAAGAAAGTCGGATGCGGTATCATTGAAAGCAATGGGAAAATCCGGGGTTTACAATTTACCGGCAGGTTTTATAATCATAAGAACTGGGCAGTAAATCCGGAGATAGCGGATGTTCGTTCCGGGAAAAACGATATCCGGAAAGGCCAGCTTGCCCGTCCTGGAAAGAACAGGCAGAAAATCTGTTAAGGCCAGGCAGCCAATATGAAAAAATGGGATATCAATCTGGGAACTGTCCAGTAAGAAATCCGGCAGGACCGGATCGGAAGGAAAACTGTTTTTTCGTATTTACGCGGGATGCTGGAAGGCGTCCTGCTGTAACATAAAGAATCAGAAAGTTTGAAAAAATGAAAGACGATACAACAGGAAAAGATTTTAATACAACAGGGGGCTCTCAACCTTCTGAAAGTTCCCAGGCATCGAGAGAAGCACAGACACCTGAAGGCACTCAGAAATCGGGAGAAGTGCAGGCCTCCGAAGGCGCCCAGGCACCGGGAAAAGTGCAGGCCTCCGAAGGCGCCCAAGCATCGGGAGAAGCACAGGCACCCGAAGGCACCCAGGTACCGGGAGAAGCGCAGCCTTCCAGAGGTTTCCAGGCAGCAGGCAGCCCTAAAACAGAGGAAGGAAAGCAGGAACCCGCGCATGAGAAGCTCTTTTTAACATACTCCCATGTTTTTGATTGGGACACTTACCGTCAGATGGACCAGGACCTGATCATCTCAAAGCTGAAATGGTCCTCTGTCACGCTCATGTCGATCCTGGTGGCAGTGGGGAGTTTCCTGCTTTTCATCAAGCCGATCTTTCTGGGCATTATCGTGATCGTGATGGGCGCGCTGCTGCCGGGATTGTCTATTTTCGCCCATAAGAAAAACCTCCGCCGCCAGTACGACAGCGCCAAATCGGCAAAGGACCAGGAGCGCCGGTTTGTCTTTTTCCAAGATCACTTCATTTTAGATACGGAAAGCAGCCACGCCAAATACCGGTATGAAGATTTATATGAAATCGTGGAAACCAAAGACCGGTTTTACCTGTCCTTGGAAAAGAACCATTACCTGCCGGTAAAAAAGGAAAATGACGAGCTGTCCGCTTTCCTGCACAGCTTAGGGAAGCAGCCGCAGGAGCAGCCCCTGGTAAAGCCCATGCTTGTCGTGCTATGGATCGTATTGTTTGCCGGTGCAGGGCTTGTGGCGATTACTGCCCTGGAACCGGAAGAAGACCAGGTAAGGGGATGGGTCATGGCATGCGTATACCCACTCATCCTTCTTGCGCAGGTTTGTATCGTATTACGTGGAATTACCTGGAACCTGTATTCTATCCACAAGATACAGAAAAAAGGGAAAAGGGTCTTTTTCAGGATCCTGTCTATTTTGGTATGCCTGGCAGTGGTCCTGGGGCTGTTCGTGTATTCCGTCATTTTAACGCTTGGGTCAAGTACCTTTTCCAGGAATCCGAATGGGACATATACCGAAAGGAGCGAGAACTATATCGGTCACTCGGATTATAGCCTTTGGGAGGGCGACGGGCCATTTTATCTCCGGTACCTGCGTCCTATGGCTGACCCGCAGGACACAGATCCGTCGGTCAGCCTGGATGAATGGAAGACCCTGCATGACACGGACAGCGGGGACGCGTTATCGGCTGCGGCAGGAAATGGCGGAGCAAGCGTTTCGGTAGGTGCCGATGGCCAAAGCGGAAGCGGCTCCAATGAGAATGGCGCAGGCAGCCTGGCCGGGCAGGGCAGCGCTTCTTCCGGCAGCGGGAACCAGGACAGTATATCTAACGGCAGCGAGGACCAAAGCAGCGCTTCTAATGGCAGCGATGAAGTAAACCAGGATATGGCAAAAATCACGGATGGCTATCAAAAGCTGTACGACACGTATTTTTCCGCTGACGGGGATTCCTTTACCGAGTCCTATGACGCAAAAGGGGATACCTATTACGTTTTGAAGGAAGACAGTTCCAGCATCCTTTACCTGAAGTATGACCGGGATTCTTCTGATGGCACCTGCGGTTTGTATGTCCTGCTCCGTGCAGACAAGGGATCGGATGGCAGCTGGTCCAACCAGGATGCGCAGATCGTGGACATGTATGCTTACCAGTACAGCACCGGGGCGACGGCGGACAGTGGAAAGAAAGACTGGTCTGATACCGGGAGTAAGGAGTACCAGGAACTTACAGGAGAGCAATAAAGGGCTGGTTGAGAGAGGATAAGGACAGACGCCGCATTCCGCATCGTAAAGAATCCTCCCGCTGGAGCGATTCCCTCCTTATGATATATAAAGGAAAAAGACGGCCTCGGCGTGCGGATCGTCTGGAAAACGAGTGTTTCATGTGTGTGGAGAGGAAGAAAGATGAAGCAGGAAACCATCGAGAGGATCCGTAAATTTTCAACGGACCGGGATTGGGAGCAGTTCCATTCCCCGGCGAACCTGGCAAAGTCGATTTCGATTGAGGCAGGGGAACTTTTAGAATGCTTCCAGTGGAGCGATACCGAATACGACCTGCAGCAGGTGAAAGAAGAACTGGCGGATGTCATCGTCTATTGCCAGGACCTGCTGGACCGTCTTGGCTTGGACGCGGATGAAATTGTAAACCAGAAAATGACCTAGAATGAGACAAAGTACCCGGTGAAAAAGGCAAAAGGGAAATCTACGAAGTACGACAAACTGTAGGGAAATCGTTAAATAACTGACAGTTTAATTTATTCATCATGCACAATTACCCATAGCATGCCAT
>CADBRV010000078.1 GCA_902797185.1 uncultured Lachnospiraceae bacterium | reverse complement strand
GAGCAGAATTTCCTCATCCCAAGGATGGTGAAACGGAAAGAGGACGCGCACGGAATGCAGCGCTGCAATGACATGGCTTTCCAATAAGGAGGTCCTATTATGAGTGATTACAAAAAAGCGTTCGAGAATTTAAGCTGTGGCGGTTGCGGCAGCGATGGCCTGGATAATAGCGAAAAACCGCTGGGTATGACAGTGGAAGATGCCATCTTCGAGTTTGGCTCTATTGAGACACAGGGCTTTGTGCAGGGGCTGAAGGACATGCTGGATGAAGATGATTTGTCCGGACTAGATTCAGAAGATGAGGATGAATTTTAACAGAAACATAAGCTGGCTGTTAACGTAATTATAAGTTAACCAGTACATAAGCCTGCTGTTATCGAATTCATGAGTTAGCAAAAATATAAGAAAAAAACGAAGACAACTTCGTAAAGTTTCAGCCATCACCATAAGGTGGTGGCTTTTTCAATTCCGGTTTATCAGCATCATGCAGGTCATGCAGAACGTGGCTTTGGAGAAGCTGGCCATCGCTTTTCCAAAGCCACGTTCTGCATGGACAGAAGCCGTTGCTTGAAGGGCAGTGACACAGGCCGTGCCCGTGCGCGGAATGGCATGGTTCTCTTAAGAATAATGCCATTACCTTCCTTTTTTCCTCATTGTAACGCATTCCTTCGCCATTTCTTTATCCTCCCGCATTGTTAGGATGTTACTTCAAAGTAAGATATTGTCCTTTATGCCGCCATGGTTATAATTGTTTTTAGATACAGAAGGGACCATGCAGGAACTATAAATGTACTTTCAGAAAAGGAGAGTTAAAAAATGGGATGTGACAAATATCCGCACATGTTTCAGCCGCTGACGGTCAAAGGGGTGACTTTCAAAAACCGTGTTTTTGCTTCCCCGATTACTACCAACAGGATCGTTTATAACCAGACGCCGACCCAGGAAGGCATCGATGTTTACGAGACTAAGGCAAGGGGCGGTTTTTCAGAAGTAACCGTGACGGAGAGCTTTATCGACCATGAATATGCCTGGAGGCATGAGCATGGACTTAACACCTGGGACAACCCCATGACTACCTACCATATGGAAGCGATCATGACGCTGACCGAGGCAATCAAGGCACATGGCGCTGTCCCGTCCATCCAGCTGAACCATGTCGGTGCCATGAACCATCCGGATACCATTCCGGGACACAAAAACCCGATCGGCCCGTCTGCTTTTGTACGTGATGACGGCGTACAGGTAGAAGAGATGACGCCCGAAATGATGGAGCATGTTGCCAGCAACTGGGCTGAGGCAGCATGGAACATGAAATCCCTGGGATTCCAGGTTATCAACCTCCACGGCGGCCATGGCTGGCTCTTGAACCAGTTCATCTCCCCGAAATTCAACCACAGGAAAGACGAGTTCGGCGGCAGCATGGAGAACCGTGCCCGTTTCCCGATCATGGTATGTAAGAAGATCCGCGAAGTCTGTGGTGATGGCCTCCTGCTGGAGTACCGCATGAGCGGCAGCGAGCGTATGGAAGGCGGCATGACCTTGGATGATGGTATTGAGTTTGCCGAAATCATCCAGGATTATGTAGACATGATCCACGTTACTTCTGGTTCTTATCAGGACCATGTCAACACCAAGGCATTCTCTTCCATGTTCGATCCGCATGGATGCAACCTGGATCTGGCAGATGCCATCAAGAAACATGTCCATGTACCAGTCATCGCGGTCGGCGGTTTCAACCAGCCGCAGCAGATTGAAGAAGCCCTTGCCGCAGGAAAATGCGACGTAGTCGCACTGGGCAGGCAGCAGTTTGCAGACCCGGCCTTCGTAAACAAGACCAGGGACGGCATCGAAGATGAGATTGCGCCGTGCCTGAGGTGCTCCTGCTTCAACCCGCTGGCTTCCAACCCGGAGAAGCGCCCGATCCCGAGCCTGTGGCACTGCACCGTTAACCCGTGGGGCCAGAGGGAACTGCGCTGGCGGCAGGCTCCCAGGCCGCAGGGATCCAGGAACGTGGTTGTCATCGGCGGCGGCGTTTCTGGCATGTATGCGGCTGTTACCGCAGCAGACCGGGGGCACAAAGTTACCTTGGTTGAAAAAGACAACAAGCTGGGCGGCGTCCTTTGGTTCACCGATATTGATACCGACAAGGAATCCCTGAACAAGTTCAAGGATGCCATGGTTGCCCGTGTCATGCACCGCGATATCAACGTGATGCTGAACACCGAAGCCACCAGGGACTTGCTCATGAGCCTGCATCCGGACAATGTGATCTGCGCAGTTGGCGGGCATCCATTCGTACCGAGGATTGCCGGAATTGAAAAAGCACATCATGCCCTTTATGCATATACCCATCCGGATGAAATCAAGGGTAAGAAAGTCATCATCATCGGCGGCGGCGCCATCGGGTGCGAGTCCGGTTACTTCTTCGCCAGTGAATGGGGCTCACAGGTCGACATCCTGGAAATGAGGGACGATGTCTGCATCGATTCCTATCCGTCCCAGAGGAGCGCCCTGATCCCGAGGATGAAGAAAGCCGGCATGGGCACCTTCTGCGGCGTCAATACCAAGGAAGTCACCGATGAGGGCGTCGTATTCATCGACAAAGACGGAAAAGAGCAGCTGGACAAGGCAGACATCGTACTGTACTGCTGCGGCAGCCGTTCTAACGACGATATTGTAAAATCCCTGGAAGGCGTCTGCGACCGCTTCGTTGTCACCGGCGACAGCAAGAGGGCAAGGACCGTCAAGGAAGCTACTTACGAAGGCTTCTGCGCAGCGATGGACATTGTTTGACCTCTTTCTACCTGATTTTAAGGTATGCCAGCGCCTGTCCGGCAGCCGCATTCGAAAAAGTTTCGTCTCCAAAAGCGTGATGGAACAGGCGTTCCCGCAGAGCGATAAGCAGCTGCAGCATATTAAAATACGGCTCTTCGTTAAACAATTGTCTAAGTTTAACGCCTGACAGGCGCAACAAATGAAAAAATCTGTAAATTTCCGAAAAGTCCCGCCACGCGCGGGACTTTTTATGTTACTATGGAAATGCGTAAGCAGGAGGGAACGTCCCTTTGGGAATGCGTAAGCGGGGGTGTACGTCCCTTTTTGTAACAAGAAAAGCAGGAGGATGGAAAGAATGGAGACAGAAGTCACTGTCCTATTGAAAGATGTGGAGAACGCGAAACGTTTTGTCGCGGAATCCGAGAAGTTTAAAGGCGATATCGACCTCCTTTCCGGAAGGTATATCGTAAACGCCAAATCGATCCTTGGCGTGTTGTCCCTTGTCCTGACGGAGGAGATGACAGCGCAGATCCATACAGACGACCCGGAAGAAATCAACCGGTTCCCTGAAGTGATGAAACAGTTCGAAGCTGGAAAATAAAGTCGAAGTAATAGACAGACGCCGCATACCAAATCGTCCCCTGCCACCGCCTCGCCGGGCGATGACATAGGACGATGCGGCTGGTGCATCGCAGGGAATCCCACGCAGAACCGGGGTCTTCCTTGCGATAAACGCAAGCAGCCTGGTAACAAGCCGGGCAGGAAAGGAGCAAAACCATGCCATTAGTTACATCAACTGAAATGTTCAAGAAAGCTTATGACGGCGGCTATGCCATCGGCGCCTTCAACGTCAACAACATGGAAATCGTACAGGGAATCGTGGAAGCCGCGAATGAGCTGCACTCCCCGCTGATCCTCCAGGCATCCGCAGGTGCCAGGAAATATGCCAAAAACGCATACCTGATCCACCTGGTACAGGCAGCACTGGAAACCAGCGACATCCCAATCGTCCTTCATCTGGACCATGGCGCAGATTTTGATATCTGCAAGGACTGCGTAGACAGCGGCTTTACTTCTGTCATGATCGATGCTTCCTCCAAGCCTTTTGAGGAGAACATCGCCGAATCCAAGAAGGTTGCGGAATATGCCCATGACCATGGCGTCGTGGTAGAGGCAGAGCTTGGTACCCTGGCCGGCATCGAAGACGATGTAAACGTAAAAGACGACAAAGCTATGTATACCGACCCAGACCAGGTAGAAGAATTTGTAAAGCGCACCGGCGTTGATTCCCTGGCCATCGCCATCGGCACCAGTCACGGCGCATACAAGTTCAAACCGGGCACAAACCCGAAGCTCCGTCTGGACATCTTGGCTGAAGTCGCAAAGAGGCTGCCGGGCTTCCCGATCGTGCTGCATGGCTCTTCCTCCGTACCGCAGGAATATGTCAAGGTCATCAATGAAAACGGCGGCGCACTGAAAGACGCCATCGGCGTTCCGGAGGACCAGCTTCGTGAAGCTGCCAAAGGCGCTGTCTGCAAGATTAACATCGACTCTGACCTGCGCCTGGGCATGACCGCCGGCATCCGCAAGCATATGGCGGAGCATCCGGACCACTTCGACCCGAGGCAGTACCTGGGTGACGGCCGTGCCAATGTCAAAGCCATCGTCGCACACAAGATCCGTTACGTGCTTGGTTCAGAAGGAAAAGCCTGAAACCTTGCGAATCCTCCCGGATTTGTTATAATGCACTTAGGTATGCCATCAGCAGGATTTTTAGGCAGGATTTTCGTGGAAAACGTGGAAAACTGCTTAAAAAGCCGCTATGAAAGAGAAAAAAGGCGGACAGTGCCGTTGGATAATATTTTAACGGGCATGCACGGCCTGCCTCATCACCTTTAGGGTGGTGGAATGGGAAACAAAGGGAATCTGCCTGGAAGCGCCATTCCCGAAATGCGGGGATGGCAGCTGCGGCAGGTTTGGATGGCAGAAAACAGAGATGGAGGATGCATTATGGCGGAAGATAGATACGTGATCCGCTCCGGTGAGCAGGGCGATATCGAGATTGCCACTGACGTCATCGCGGAGATCGCCGGGATTGCTGCCTTTGAGGTGGAAGGCGTCAGCTCGATTGCGGGCGGTATCACAAAAAGCACCATTGGCAAACAGAGCTCAAAGAATTTGAGCAAAGGAATCCGGCTGGACCTGACAGGGGATGGAGCCGTTATTGACATTGCGCTCAACCTGGATTATGGGAGCAGCATCCCGAAGGTGACCGCGGCAGTGCAGGAACGGATCAAGAACACGGTCAGCAACATGACCGGCCTGGAGATTGCCGATGTCAATGTCAAAGTCATCGGTATTGAAGAAGTATAATAAGACACAGATGGGAAGGGATGTCTTAGGGCATCCTTTCTCTTTATCAGGAAAGAGGAAATTATGACCCGCAGGGAACTCAGAGACCAGATCTTCCAGCTGCTTTTCCGGACGGAATTTTACGATGATGCGGATATGCAGGCCCAGCTTTCGCTTTACGAAGAACAGCAGAAAGAAAATCTAGGGGAGGAAGATCTGCGGTACATTGTGGACAAGACGAAGCGCATCCTGGAAAAGAAGGACGAGATCGACGAGGCCATCAACAACGCCGCGGTGAAATGGACCACGAAGCGTATGGGCAAGGTGGAGCTTGCCATTATCCGGCTTGCCTGTTATGAGATGCGCTACGACGAAGAGATCGAGACGGCAGTGGCCATCAACGAGGCAGTAGAGCTGGCCAAGAAATACGGGCAGGATATGTCTCCGAAATTTGTAAATGGCGTTCTGGCAAAACTTGCATGATAAGAAGTACAGATAATATTTATTCCGTATCCCAGGTTACGGGGTACATCCAGGGCATGGTTGAGCAGGAGCCGCTGCTCCAGCGGATCTGCATCAAGGGGGAAGTTTCCAACTGCAGCTATGCTTCTTCCGGGCATCTCTATTTTACGCTGAAGGACAAGGGAGCCATACTTAGCTGTGCCATGTGGCGGAGTGACCGAAAGAGATTGACATTCCCTATGAAAAACGGGGACCAGGTCATCGCCAAAGGGGAAATCGGGGTATACGGCCCCCAGGGATGCTACAAGCTCTATGCCAAAGAAATCCAGCGGCAGGGCGAAGGCTACTACCACCAGGAATTTGAACGGGTGAAAAAGAAGCTGGGCGAAGAAGGGATTTTCGACCCGGGCTATAAAAAGCCGCTTCCGAAATACATCCGTACTTTGGGCGTGGTGACGGCTCCCACCGGGGCGGTCATCGACGATATCCGTTCCACCGCTTACGAGAGAAACCCTTATGTCCAGATTTACCTCTGCCCGGCCCAGGTGCAGGGGGACGGGGCAGCGCAGAGCCTCATCCATGGCCTTAAAGCTTTGGACCGTTTCGGGGTGGACGTGATCATCATCGGCCGAGGTGGCGGTTCCATGGAAGACATGTGGGCCTTCAACAGCGAAGAGCTGGGGAGGGCGATTTTTGCGTGCCAGACTCCGGTGATCTCTGCCGTAGGGCACGCGCCCTATGAAAAGACCATTTCCGACTTGGTGGCAGATGGCAGCGCTATTACCCCTACCGCGGCAGCCCAGATGGCTGTTTTTTCCGCGGAGGATTTTCTGGAAAGCCTTTCCGGCCTGGAAGGGCAGGCTGCCCAGAAAATGGGGCAGGTGATTTTCCGGCTCCGCAGCCGCGTGCAGTCGGATGAAAAGCTCCTGCAGAGCAGAAGTCCCAGGCACCTAATCAACGAACGGCGGCAGCTTCTGGATGACTATGCCAGACAGCTGGAGGGGAGCCTTCTGGCAATCCTCCGGCAGCAGAAGGACAGGGCCGC
The DNA here is from genome assembly GCA_902797185.1 of uncultured Lachnospiraceae bacterium. Taxonomy (GTDB): domain Bacteria; phylum Bacillota; class Clostridia; order Lachnospirales; family Lachnospiraceae; genus RUG14243. The sequence goes on along the minus strand of CADBRV010000078.1, from coordinate 31,322 downwards.
GTTATCCAAAGCCCGGCTGGAAGGGCAGATGCAGGCAAAGTTTGCCATGGACAAACGGCGCCTCCAGGACGTGCATTCCAGGCTGGACTATTCCATGGACAGCAATTTAAAAGACTGGAAGGCAAAGGAAGCCTTATGCGCCCAGAAGCTGGACGCGGTTTCGCCATTAAAGCAGATGCAGCGTGGCTTTGCCTTTGTATCCGATGAAAACGGTGCCGGCGTGCGCAGCGTGGAAAAGCTGGAAAAGCAGCAGCCCTTGACATTGCATATGGCAGATGGCAAGGCGAAAGTCCGTGTAGAGGAGACGGTTCCGGCAGGAGGTAAGTAAATGGCAGAAAACAAGACCCGGGCAGCGGCAAAGGGAGAGGCTCCATCCTCCGAAAAGCTGGAGGAGCTTTTATCCAAGGCAGAAAGCTGCGTGGAAGAAATAGGAAAGGAAGGCCAGTCCCTGGAGGACGCGTTTTCCAATTATGAAGAAGGGATCCGCCTGATCCGGCAGTGCAGCAAGATCATTGACGGGATCGAGAAACAGATGAAAGTGCTTCAGGAAGAAGATTTACAGCCGGAATGCAGCGGGCAGTCCGGAGAGAGCGAAGAGAAATGATAGAGCAGGAAATCGACCGCAAGGTTAAGGATATCGACCAGGTTGTAGGAAGGTTCCTTCCGAAAGAGGAAGGGCTGCAGAAGACGATTTTTTCCGCCATGGATTACAGCGTAAAAGCCGGAGGGAAGCGCCTGCGGCCCATGCTGATGATGGAGACGGCCAGGATGTTCGGGAATGCCCAGCTGAGCATTTCCCTGCCTTATTTTATGGCGGCCATCGAGATGATCCACACCTATTCCCTGGTACATGATGACCTGCCTGCCATGGACGGGGACAGGTACCGCAGGGGCAAGGAAACCACCTGGGTTGTCTATGGCGATGCCATGGGGGTGCTTGCCGGGGACGCGCTTTTAAACTATGCCTATGAGCTTATCGCGGAAGGCATTGAAAAGGAGCATGCCCATGGCCGCCCGCTTCGGGCTTTCCGTATCCTTTCCCGCAAAGCCGGAGCCTATGGCATGGTAGGCGGCCAGACCGTGGACGTGGAGATGGAAGGGAAAAAAATGGATCTGGAGACCTTGAAAGCCATCCATAGCATGAAGACCTGCGCCCTGATTGAAGCATCCATGATGGTGGGCGCCGTATTGGAGGGCGCCACCGAAGAAGAGCTGGACCTGGTGGAAAAATCCGGGCATGCCCTGGGCATGGCATTCCAGATCCAGGACGATATCCTGGATGTCACCGGCGACCTGAAAGTCATGGGCAAGCCGGCCGGCTCTGATGAGAAGAACGGAAAGCAGACTTATGTGAACCTGTTCGGCCTGGAAGGCGCGAAAAAGCAGGCACAGGATTATACCGACCAGGCGGTGGAATATCTGGAAGCCACTGGCCGTAAGAATGCTTTTCTGCCGAAACTGATCCGTTATCTGATGGGACGTGATAAATAAGATGATTCTGGACAGGATTAACAAACCGAACGATATCAAGAAGATACCCATGTCGGAAATGCCCCTTCTGGCACAGGAGATCCGGGAATTCCTTTTGGATAAAGTATCTAAAACAGGGGGACATCTGGCTTCCAACCTGGGCGTGGTGGAGCTGACCATTGCCTTGCACCTGTTCCTGGATTTCCCGCAGGACAAGCTGGTATGGGACGTGGGACACCAGTGCTATACCCATAAGATCCTCACCGGCCGCAAGGACGGCTTTGATACGCTGCGCCAGTATGGCGGCATGAGCGGTTTTCCCAAAACCTGTGAAAGCGACTGTGACGCGTTTAATACCGGCCACAGCTCCACTTCCATCTCGGCTGCTTTGGGCATTGCCCAGGCCAGGGAGCTGCGTGGGGAAAATTATAAGGTGGTAGCCGTTATCGGGGATGGCGCTATGACCGGCGGCCTGGCATACGAGGCGCTCAATAACGCCGCCCGCATGAAGACCAACTTCATGATTGTCTACAATGACAACGAGATGTCGATTTCGGAAAATGTAGGCATCCTGTCCCGGAACCTGAGCAACCTGCGCACTTCCAGGCATTACAATGAATTTAAGGAAAACCTGGAACAGTCTTTAAACCAGACGCCTCTGGGCAAGCACATGGCCGACAGCCTGCGCCGTACTAAAAACGGCATCAAGCAGATGATTGTGCCGGAAATGTTTTTCGAAGACATGGGCATCACTTACGTGGGACCGGTGGATGGCTACAACATCCCGGAGATGTTAAAGCTTTTCCGGGAAGCTTCCCGGGTAAACGGGGCGGTGCTGGTGCATGTGAAGACGGTGAAGGGAAAAGGCTATGGCCCGGCAGAGCGCCATCCTTCCCGGTTTCACGGGATCGGCGCTTTTGATGTAGCGACCGGTGTCAATAACAATCGGAATGGCAAGGCCAGGTACCAGGATATCTTTTCGACTGTCATGCGCAAGATGGGGCAGAGGGAGCCCTCCCTGGTGGCCATTACGGCGGCCATGGCGGACGGCACCGGGCTGAACCGTTTCAAAAACATGTATCCGGAGCGGTTTTTTGATGTAGGGATCGCGGAAGAACATGCTGTGACTTTCGCGGCCGGGCTTGCCATGAACGGCATGGTCCCGGTGGTTGCGGTTTACTCCTCCTTCCTGCAAAGGGCATATGACCAGGTGATCCATGACGTGGCGCTGCAGGATTTGCATGTTGTTTTCTGCCTGGACCGTGCCGGCATCGTGGGTGCGGACGGTGAGACCCACAACGGGCTTTTTGATATCAGCATGCTCTCCGCTGTCCCAAATATGACGGTCATGGCGCCGAAAAACAAATGGGAGCTTTCCGACATGCTCAAATTTGCCATTGCCGGGAAAGGGCCTTTTGCCATCCGATACCCCAGAGGGGAAGCTTACGACGGGCTCCAGGATTTCAGGGCGCCCATTGAAATGGGCAGGGCGGAACTGGTTTACCGGGAAAAGGACATCGCCCTCCTGGCCTATGGCAGCATGGTCAAGGTGGCCGAGCAGGTACGCCTTGCCTTGAAAGAAAAAGGGAAAAACGTTACCCTGGTGAATATGCGTTTTGCCAAGCCGCTGGACGAGGCTCTTCTGGAGGATCTGGAAAAGGACCATTCCCTTTTTGCCACGCTGGAAGAAGGCATGCTCAAGGGCGGCCTAGGAGACAGCGTTGGCGAAAAGCTTTTGAAGGATGGGCGGGAAGGGCGGCTTTCCCATGAAATCAAGTTCCTGCCCATCGGCATCGATGATGCCTTTATCCCCCATGGCAGCGTCACCAAGCTGTTTTCAGTTTATGGGCTGGACGCGGAAAGCATAACGGAAAGGATCCTGGAATTATGAAACAACGGCTGGACGTGTTATTAGTCCAGAAAGGGCTGGCGCCTTCCCGGGAGCGGGCGAAAGCTTATATCATGGAAGGCAGCGTCTATGTGGACGGTGTAAAGGAAGACAAGGCCGGCTCTTCTTTCCCGGAAGAGGCGAAGGTCGAAGTGAGAGGCAAAAAGCTCCCTTATGTCAGCCGGGGCGGCCTGAAGCTGGAAAAAGCCATGAAGAGCTTTGGCATCGGCCTTACAGGCTGCACCTGCATGGATATCGGCGCTTCCACCGGCGGCTTTACGGACTGCATGTTGCAAAATGGTGCCGCGAAAGTGTACTCTATCGACGTGGGGTACGGCCAGTTCGCGTGGAAGCTGCGCCAGGACCCCAGGGTGGTCTGTCTTGAGAAGACCAATTTCCGCTACTGCACCCGGCAGCAGGTGCCGGACCCCATCGATTTCGCGTCGGTGGATGTTTCTTTTATCTCACTGGACAAAATCCTGCCGGCGGCTTATCCGCTGCTTACACCTAAGGGGCGCATGGTGACATTGATCAAGCCCCAGTTTGAAGCCGGCCGGGAAAAGGTGGGCAAAAAGGGCGTCGTCCGGGACAAGAAAGTCCATCTGGAAGTCTTGAAAAAAGTCATGGAGACGGCAAGGTCAATGTCTTTCCGCCTTTTAGGGCTGGATTTTTCCCCTGTCAAAGGACCTGAAGGTAACATAGAATACCTGCTCTATCTTTCGAAAGACATGGAACAGGAAGATGCCGTGATCCATCCGGAAGAGGTAGTGGAAGCTGCCCACGCGGCACTGGACAAATAAAAAGAGGCTGAAAAGGCTGTATTCTGTTGAAGCGCGTATGGCGCGCAGGCATGGCCGATTCCCTGCTTTGGAGGCAGAGAAGTGTGGATGAAAAAGCTGTGCCAATCGAAAGCTTGCGATGCTCACGGGGATGGCCTGCTTCATCACCTTTTGGGCGATGAAATGTGGACAAGGAGAGCCGTGCCATGGAAATGCTTGCAAAGCGCGTGGGCACGGTCTGCCTCATCACCCTTCGGGTGATGAAATATGAGGAGCGTTATGAAGAACTTTTTGCTGGTCACCAACCCGTCCAAGGACAAAGGGCTGCTGGTGACCGAACAGATCCGTAACTATGTAAAGGAAAAAGGCGGCACCTGCGTGGTGGTAGAAAGCCGGGAAAGCGGGGAGGAAAGCGTCATCCTGCAGCCCGACCAGTTCGCCATCCGTCCGGAAGTGGCTTTGATCCTGGGCGGCGACGGCACCTTTATCAAGGCTGCCCGCGACCTGGAAGCCCTGCAGATCCCCATGATCGGTATCAGCATGGGTACATTGGGTTATCTGTGCGAGATCGAGCAGGAGAACCTGATCCCATCCCTGGAACGGATCATGCAGGATGATTTTATCGTGGAAAACAGGCTGGCCCTGGCCGGGGAAGCGATCCTCAATGACGAGGAGCAGCCGGTCCATACCGCGTTAAACGATATCGTCATCCATCGTTATGGCATTGCACAGGTGGTAAACCTGAACCTTTATGTAAATGGAAAATTCCTGTGCAACTACAGCGCTGACGGCGTCGTCATTTCTACCCCCACGGGGTCCAGCGCATACAACCTTTCTGCCGGCGGTCCCATCGTAGACCCGAAGACCGACGTGATCCTGGTGACCCCGATCTGCCCCCAGGGCATGGTGGTAAAGAGCATGGTCATCGACCCGTCCGATGAAATCACTGTGGAAATGCTGGAGCGCAACCATTCCACCCGCAACAAGGAAGGAGTGGAAGTCAGCTTTGACGGGGATTACAGTACGGTGCTTTCGGTTGGCGACCGCATCGTGATCCGCCGTGCCAAGGGCCACGTACAGATTATGAAGCTCAGCGAGATGAGCTTTATCGAGAGGATGCATAAGAAGATGGACCACCAGCTGGACCGCTAGGGGAGGGATATGAAATCTGCCAGGCAGGAAAAAATATTGGAGCTGATCGCTTCCCATGAAATCGAGACCCAGGAGGAGCTTTTGAACCTCCTGCACCAGTCCGGCTACCAGGTCACCCAGGCCACCGTCTCCCGTGATATCCGGGAGCTGAAGCTGGTGAAAGTGGCGGATGCCAGGGGCAGTCAGAAATACGCCTCCTCCGGGGATAACGGCAGGGAAGCCTTTGTCAAATACCGGGCGGTGTTCCGGGAAGGGTTCCTTTCAGCGGATTCCGCCGGGAACCTCCTGGTGGTAAAGACGGTCTCCGGCATGGCCATGGCGGTGGCGGCAGCTTTGGATTCCATGAACGCGCCGGAAATCGTAGGATCTATCGCGGGAGATGATACCGTCATGTGCGCGGTACGTACGCCGGGAGACGCGGCAAGGCTCTGCGAAAAGCTGAAAAACCTGGCGAGGTAACAAACAGTTTCTCCCGCCAGGCAGGTGCTGTGGAAAGCTCCGCTTATTGGTCCCTGTACTGGCGGCATTTGGCAGGCATGACACCAGGCAGCAGAAATTCCAGCAGGAATCCGGGCTGCCATGCATAAAAAAGTGCGTAGAAGATCGCTTCTGTTTTGGTGAGGGAAGACGGAGGAGTATGTTAGAATCACTGCATGTTAAAAATCTTGCCATTTTAGAGGAAGCCCAGATTGAATTTGACAGGGGGCTGAACATCCTGACCGGTGAGACCGGCGCGGGCAAATCCGTGCTGCTGGGCTCTGTCGGCCTTGCCACCGGCGAAAAAGCGTCCCGGGACCTCATCCGGGAAGGCGCGGACAGCTGCTCGGCGGAGATGGTTTTTGCCCTGGAGCGGGAAGGGCTTTTGGAAAAAACCCGGGAGGAAGGGTTTGAACCGGAAGAAGGCCGCCTTATTTTTTCCAGGCGCCTCACCGGTACGAAAAGCATTTCCAAAATCAATGGGGAGATTGTCCCCCTTTCGAAATTAAAGGAGCTCTCTGCCCCGCTTTTGGATATCCATGGGCAGCAGGACTCCCGTTTTTTGCTTTCCAGGAAGAACCACCTGCACCTTCTGGACGCGTTTGGAAAGGAGCGGACGAAAAAAGCCTTTTCCCAATACCAGGAAGCGTACCATGATTATAAAAAGCTGCAGAAGAAGCTGGAAGAAGTTTCCCTGGACAAGGAAGAGCGGGCAAGAGAGCTTTCTTTCCTGGATTTTGAAATCAACGAGATCGAGGATGCCGCCCTTAGACCGGGTGAAGATGAAGAACTGGAAGAGCAGTTCCGCAGCATGAGCCATGCCCAGGAAATCCAGGAGGCGCTATCACAGGCCTTAGCTGCCATCGGTTCCGAGGGGGCGGGGACTGCGCTGTCGGATGCCTGCCGGGAGGTAAGCCGGGTGGTACGCTATGACCAGTCTCTTTCCGACATCGAAAGCCAGATGGAGGAGATGGAAGATTTGCTAAACGGGTTGGAAGGCGACCTGGCGAGGGAAGCGGAAAAGCATTCCTTCTCCGATCAAGAGTTCCAGGAAGTTTCCTCCAGGCTGGATTTTATCAACCGTTTGAAAACCAAATATGGCCATACCGTGGAGGAAATCCTTTCTTCGCTGGAAGAAAAGAAGGCACGCCGGGACGAGCTGATGCATTTTGATGAATCCCGCGTCCAGGCGGAAGAAGAGGCGGGGAAAGCCAAAGAAAGGGCAGAGAGCCTGGCGGACGCTTTGAGCCGGATCCGGCGGGAAGATGCCAAAGTGCTTTCAAAGAAAATCGCGGAAGCTTTGGTGGAACTGAATTTCAACCAGGCGGATTTTGAGGTAAGGATCGAAGAGGCGGAAAGCCTGTCAAATACCGGCAGGGACCAGGTTTCCTTCTGGATTTCGACCAACCCGGGAGAGAAAAAGAAGCCTCTGGAAAAGATTGCTTCCGGCGGCGAGCTCTCCAGGATCATGCTGGCGCTGAAGACGGTTTCCGCGGATAAGGAAGATACCCAGACCCTTATATTTGATGAGATTGACAGCGGCATCAGCGGCCGCACAGCCCAGAAAGTGGCGGAGAAGCTCTGCAGCCTGGCAAGGACCCACCAGGTCATCTGCATCACCCACCTGCCCCAGATCGCAGCCATGGCGGAAGGGCATTTCCTGATCGAGAAGACGGTTTCGGACGGAAGGACTTATTCCACAATCCGGCGCCTGGATGAAAAGGAAAGCATCGAAGAACTGGCCAGGATGATGGGCGGCACCCGGATTACGCAGACTGCTTTGGACAACGCGGCAGAGATGAAGCAGATGGCGGAAAAATACCGGAAAGGGCTGGAATAAGCGTTCTCTTTGAGATGGATCCTGTGTGAGAAGGCATCAGGCTTTTTCATGCAGGATTTTTCGTATCTATAAGGTCCTGGCATATGCGGGATCTGCCACATTGCCGATGCTCCCATGCCGCTAGCTGTCGACGGTTTCTTTCTCGCATCACAGTATTTTTACGCATAAAAAAATCCCTCTGCATATTACAGAGGGACGAGCCGATAACCGGATTCGAACCGGTGGCCTATTCATTACGAGTGAATCGCTCTACCAGCTGAGCCATATCGGCACTGGATGTTATTATAACCATTTCGCGGAAGGATTGCAAATACTTTCTTTTCTTTTTACACAAGCATGTTTTGAACCAGAGATTATTTCCGAACGTCCTTCGCCCATTCGTGATTTTGACATAGAATTTACAAATCCCCATTTCTTTTGAAAAAGGATGATAGATAGGTCTTATTGCCCGGTGGTAAGCTTTTCGGACAATAAAGAGAAAGAAAGGGAGAAATTATGGGAGCTTTGGATGTGAAAAATGGTGCCAATGGAAATATCGCGTCCGGTACGGGACAGCCTTCGTTTTTGAAGGACGAGGCTTATCGATACCGCATATTTTCGAAAGCCACAGCTTTCTGTTACGGCATATTAGGAAGAGGTAACTTTTCTCTCTTTTCAGGATATCCCTCAATAGACATAGCAGGAGCAAGATGGTACGATTGTAAACCAGTGGCAGGTTTTTTGGCAGAAGGTCGTTCATTCGTCTTGGGTACCAGGATATCCGCCAATTGTAAGTGGTGGCGGTCTGGAACCATTCATCCGGACAGGGATATTATGATCCGCGCATTTGATGATGAAACCGGCCTGGAAGAATCCATCCTATTGGGGGTATGAGGGAAAGGAGCTTGTTTTATGGAAGTTTCTATCACGGGCAATGGGGCATCGCAGGTTTATAGCGGCCGGCAGGTGACCGGGCATTTCCTGAAATGGCTGGCGATCGTTACGATGGCGATTGACCATGTAGGGGCGGGCATTGTAGAATATGCGCTCCAATATGGCAGTGTAAATAATAGCGATTCTCTGTACAATTTTGACATGGTCCTGCGCAGCATTGGCAGGCTGGCGTTCCCGCTCTTTATTTTCCTTCTGGCGGAAGGGTTCCATTATACCCACAGCCGGAAGTCTTATCTTATCCGCCTGGGCATTTTCAGCCTGGTGTCGGACATCCCGTTTGACCTGGCTTTGTGCCTGCCGGACAGTGAAATCCGCCAGGGACATCTTTTCTCTCCCGCCAACCAGAATGTATTTTTTACACTGTTTTTCGGCTTTTTATGCATGTACCTTCTGGATGAGGTCATCCATTATTATGCGGAATCAAAATTGGGGCTCTGCATCCTGCTTTGCGCGGTGATCTGCGCAGGAGGATGCGCCGCCGGGTGGTTCTTTTCAACCGACTATGATGCTGCCGGGGTGGCAGCCATCATCGCGGCTTACTTTGTCCGGAAAACCGGAAGCCCTGTTTGGGAAATGCTCTCTATCGTCTTGATCTTAGGGATTTTCAGTTCCCCCATTGAGTTTATTGCTTTGGCGGATGTGGCACTGGTTTCTTTTTATCATGGAAAAGAAGGCAAAAAGGGGAGCCGGTGGTTCTTCTATTTCTTCTATCCCTGCCATCTGATGGTGATTTTCTGTATCCGGTTTTTCTTCCTGCCGTTTTAGAAAATGACCCAGGGCAGATGAATGGCGGTTCTTCGTAGGAAAATGGAAATTAATCATGTTGCCTTGCAATGTCCTCCTGACAGGCCTGCAAGGGAATAGGAATCTGGTAGGAAGGTTTTGGCAGAGGAATATTGAAACATGCAGAATGGCATAGGAAAGAAAAAGAAAAAAGGCCTTATCCTGCTGGCAGAGATCCCGTCGGCGGAAGACCGGAAAGCGGAGAGTGAAAAGGTAAAAAAACAGCTTTTGAGAAAAGGCTTTTCCAGGCTTTGGAGTTTTTCGCCGAGGGAAGAGGATTTCTTCCGTTCGGAAAAGGGAAAGCCCTATTTGAGAGCAGGATCCGGAGATGGAGAATCTGGGGCTGGCAAAATCGATGATGAAATAGAGAAAGGCAAACCCGGGTTTGAGGAAGGCAGGGCCAGGCCCGGGGAAGATAAGCCAAAAATTAGGAAAGAAGACAGATTGGAGAAGAAAGATATTCCAGACACTTCCCATTACTTCAATTTTTCGGATGGAAAGAAATATGCCGGTGTCGCTTTTTCCTTCCAGGAGATCGGCTTTGATCTGGAAAGCGACCGGAACGTTTCCCAAAGGGTTATTGCCCGCCTGCCGCAAGAGGAGCAGAAGCTGGTATTGGAAGCCGGTATTTCACAGGAGCAGCGGATGCGCTTCCTGTCCCTTTGGACCATGAAAGAAAGCCGTGCCAAACAGACCGGGGAAGGGCTTTCCAGGGGGCTGGTGGAGCGTTCCTTCGCGCCGGTCTTTCAGCAGGTGCTGGACTCCCAAAGGGAGTTAAACTCCTTAGAGCTGTCGGCAGAGAAAGGGCAATGGCACCGGGACGAAGAACGCCGGAAAGAAGATCGATCAGAAGATGGTGCCAATGGAACATCTATTATTGTAAGTGAAGGGCAATCCAGATCAGTAAGTGAAGGGCAATCCAAATCAGTAAGCGAGGGACGATCCATTTCAGTAAGTGCAGGGCAGGCTTTCGACGAAGAAGAGGAGGGGACGTTTTATTACTACCAGGTGAGGTTTGAACATTCCGTTTTTACTGCCTGCACCAGGCAGCCCCAGGAATTTGACATCATCCTGTTGTAAGTATGCCGGCAGCTTTATCCCCAAGAATCTCAGAGCCTTTACTTACCCGGTTTGTGTTTTCTCTTTAAATAATGTAAACTATATTCCATATGGCTAAAAGGAATTATCAAAAAGAAATGGAACAAATCATCGCGCGGGAGAAGGAAGACGGGCATGTGCCAAGCCTCCTCCTGCACAGCTGCTGCGCGCCTTGCAGCAGCGCGGTGTTAGAGAAGCTGACGGAAGATTTTAAGATTACGCTGCTCTATTACAACCCGAATATTTCCCCGAAAGAGGAATATGACAAGCGGGTGGAAGAGGTAAAGAGGCTGCTCTGCGTCCTGCCCCAGAAGCACCCGGTGCGGTTTTTGGAAGGACCTTACCATCCGGAAGAATTTTTCGCCATGGCAAAGGGCATGGAGGATGTGCCGGAAGGCGGGGAGCGGTGTTTTGCCTGCTACAGGATGCGGCTTCGGGAAGCAGCGTACTGTGCGAAAATCTTAGGCTGTGATTATTTTACGACCACGCTGACCATCAGCCCGCTGAAAAGCGCGCAGAAGCTCAACGAGATCGGGGAAGAGGTTTCGAAGGAATTCGGCGTGCCCCTGCTCCCATCGGATTTTAAAAAGAAAGATGGTTATAAACGTTCCATCGAGCTTTCCGCGGAATATGGGTTGTACCGGCAGGATTTCTGCGGCTGCGTTTTTTCCAAAAAGCAGAGCGAAGAGCGCCGGGCGCAGAAGGCGCAGGAGCACGAAGAAAAGCGGAAAGAGCAGGAGCTGGAAGTGCTTGAACATGAAACGTTGGGACGTTAAACATTAGCAAAAAGGCACAAAAAGCGCACCCAGGCAAAGATGCCAGGCAGAAATGTCAAAGTAAATATGCCAGGGCAAACAAGCCAGAGCCAAAGAATTTAAACCAGAATTAAGGCATAAACTGCAAGAATATAAAGCTGTGTAACAAGAGGACCAGACGAAAGGATAAAGGGACGATAAATGGCGGACGATTTCAGAAGCAGGATCTTTGAAATGATGGACCACATGGAGAAAAACGGGAAGATTTCCGCCATGGTGGACGGCCAGGAGATGGAAGCCGAGACTGCGGAGGAGCAGATGAACCTGTTCCTGCTGCACAAACAGCAGGAAGAAGAGGCTGCCGAGAAGAAAAAGCTGGAAGAGGCGAGGAAACAGGCGGAAGAAGGCAAAGCAGCCCAGGGTGGAGATGCCCAAGGCGGCGCAGGCCAGGATAACGCAGGCAAAAATGCCCAGGACCAGGCTGCAGGAGCTTCCGGGAATGGAGCCCCCGGCCAGGGCCTTTCCAAGGATGGCGGGCAGGACGAAGAAGAAAAGGGTCCGGACGTGCTCCATTTAAATCATGCCAAAGCCAAATTCGAGACCGAAGAAGAGCTGGAAGAAGAAGGCAAGGGTGACGAAGAGGAAAAGAAGGCCAACCTTTGGGGCGGACGCTTTACCAAGCCTACGGATAAAAAAGTTTACGACTTCAATGCTTCCATCCGCTTTGACCGCCGCCTGTATTACCAGGATATTTTAGGCAGCATGGCACACGCTTCCATGCTGGGCAAGGTCGGCGTGCTGACGAAGGAAGAAAGCGAAAGCATCATCCATGCTTTGAGTGAAATCCAGTCCGAGATCGCGGATGGAAAGCTGGAGATTACCGATGCTTATGAAGACATCCATTCCTTTGTGGAAGCACAGCTGATCGCGCGCCTCGGGGATACCGGCAAGAAAGTCCACACCGGCCGCAGCCGTAACGACCAGGTTGCGCTGGACATGAGGATGTACATCCGCGGCGAGGTGCTGGAAACTGACCACCTGGTGCTGGACCTGATGGAAGTTATTTTTACCCTGATGAAGCAGCATACCGAAACCATCATGCCGGGCTTTACCCATCTGCAGAAGGCGCAGCCGACGACTTTGGCACACCATCTGGGAGCCTATTTTGAAATGTTCAAGAGGGACAGGAGCCGCCTGGAGGACCTTTACCGCAGGATGAATTACTGCCCGCTGGGGTCCGGCGCATTTGCGGGGACGACTTATCCTTTGGACCGTAATTACACCGCACAGGTCCTTGGTTTCTATGGCCCGACCTTAAACAGCATGGACGGCGTTTCCGACCGGGATTACCTGATCGACTTTCTGGCTGCCTTAAGCGAAATCCAGATGCATCTGTCCCGGTTTTCCGAGGAAATCATCCTCTGGAATTCCAACGAATATCAGTTCGTGGAAATCGACGATGCCTACAGCACAGGCAGCAGTATCATGCCTCAGAAGAAAAACCCGGATATCGCCGAGCTGGTGCGTGGCAAGACCGGCCGTGTATATGGCGCCCTGATGTCCATCCTGACCACCATGAAGGGCATCCCGCTGGCTTACAACAAGGACATGCAGGAAGACAAGGAAGTGGCATTCGATGCCATCGATACCGTAAAGGACTGCCTGACATTGTTTGCCGACATGCTGGCAACGATGAAGTTCAACAAAGAGCGCATGGAAGAGAGTGCAAAGCATGGCTTTACCAATGCCACCGACGCGGCTGACTACCTGGTGGGCAAGGGCATCCCGTTCCGTGACGCCCACAGCATTATCGGCAGGGTCGTGCTTTACGGCATCCAGAACAAGAAGCCGATTGATGACATGAGCCTGGAAGAGCTGAGGCAGTTCAGCGACGCTTTCGACGAGGATGTGTATGATGCAATCGCACTCAAGACCTGCGTAGACAGGAGGAACACAGTGGGCGCGCCCGGGAAAGACGCCATGGAGGCTGTCATCGCGGAATATACCGCATACCTGACCCAGGACTGGCAGGACCAGATCTAAGACTTGCAGAAGGTTTAAGGATCGAAGCAGCTATATCATAGATTTGGTCCGGAGAAGCTGGATCCTGCTGTAAGGTTTGGCCCGCTAGGCGTTGTATGAAATCACGGCAAGTGATATGCCGGAAGTGATCAAAATATCAGAATTTGCCGGTTGCAATTCCAAATATAGAAGAGTAAGATGTAGTTCATACGGAAAAGACAAATGTCCGCAAAGAAAAGACAATCAGCAGCTGCCACGCCATGAAAATGCATTATGTGCGAGGCGTGGCCGGGGTTATCCCCTTGAAGGCGATGACAGGAAGCGATGGAGGCAGGACTCATGAGTGAAAAATTTAAAGTGGCTATATTAGGCGGCACCGGAATGGTGGGACAGAGGTTCATTTCCCTTCTGGCAGACCATCCCTGGTTCGAAGTAACCAATATCGCGGCCAGCAAACGAAGCGCAGGCATGACTTACGAAGAGGCAGTGTCCGGCAGATGGAAAATGGACAATGAGATCCCGGAAAAGGCAAAGAAGATCGTCGTTCAGGACCTGCATGAGATTGAAAAGATTTCCTCTGAAGTAGACTTCTGTTTCAGCGCGGTAGATATGACCAAGGAAGAAATCCGCCAGTTCGAGGATGCCTATGCCAAGACCGAGACCCCGGTGGTTTCCAACAACAGCGCGCACCGCTGGACGCCGGATGTCCCGATGGTCGTGCCGGAAATCAACCCGGAGCATTACGAGATTATCCCGTTCCAGAGGAAGCGCCTTGGCACAAAGCGCGGCTTCGTCGCTGTAAAACCGAACTGCTCCATCCAGAGCTACACCCCGGCACTGCATGCCATCCGCCAGTTTGGCATCAAGCAGGTAGCGGTCTGCACCTACCAGGCAATCTCCGGCGCGGGCAAGACCTTTAAGGAATGGCCGGAAATGGTCGGCAACGTTATCCCTTACATCGGCGGCGAGGAAGCAAAGAGCGAAGACGAACCGCTGCGCCTGTGGGGCAGGATCGAGAACGGCAAGATCGTAAAGGCGGATGCCCCGCTGATTACGGCACAGTGCATCCGTGTACCGGTACTGAACGGCCATACCGCGGCTGTCTTCGTCAACTTTGAGAAGAAGCCGGAGAAGCAGGAGATTATCGACCTCTGGAATTCTTATTCCGGAAAGCCCCAGGAGCTCAAACTCCCCAGCGCGCCGAAGCAGTTCATCCGTTACATGGAAGAGGATGACCGGCCGCAGGTACGCCTGGACGTGGACTATGAACACGGCATGGGCGTTTCTATGGGACGCCTTAGGGAAGATTCGTTGTTTGATTATAAATTTGTGGGGCTTTCCCACAATACCATCCGAGGTGCTGCAGGCGGGGCCATCGAGTCCGCAGAGATGCTGGTAGCACTGGGATATATCGAGAAGAAATAAGTATTAAGAATGGGAAAAACCGTTTTTATCGCGGAAAAGCCTTCTGTGGCGGAATCTTTCGCGAAAGCGTTAAAATTAAATACGGCAAAACGGGACGGCTATCTGGAAGCGAACAATACCATCGTGACCTGGTGTTATGGGCATCTGGTCACGATGAGCTATCCGGATGCTTATGACGAAAAATATAAGAAATGGCGGATGGAGACCCTCCCTTTTATTCCGAAGGAATACAAGTACGAGGTCATCCCCAGCGCGGCCAAGCAGTTTAAAATCGTATCCGGCCTGCTCAATCGGGCAGACGTGGATGCGATTTATGTATGTACGGACTCAGGACGGGAAGGAGAATATATTTACCGTTTGGTGGACCGTATGGCCAAGGTGCCGGACACCAAGGACAAACGCCGGGTATGGATCGATTCCCAGACCGACGAAGAGATCCGGCGGGGCATCCGCGAGGCAAAGCCCCTCCATGCCTACGACCATCTGGCGGACGCGGCATATCTTCGCGCAAAGGAAGACTACCTGATGGGGATCAATTTTTCCCGGGTGCTGACCCTCCAGTATGGCGGCACGATTTCCAGCGTCAGCCATGCCAGGTATACGGTCATATCCGTAGGCAGGGTCATGACCTGCGTGCTGGGCATGGTGGTGCGCCGGGAGCGGGAGATCCGCTCCTTTGTGAAAACGCCCTTTTTCCGGATCCTGGCGAAGGTCCCTCTGGGAGAGGAATCCCTGGAAGGGGAGTGGCGCGCCGTGGAGGGGTCCAGATATTACAAGTCTCCCAAGCTTTATAAGGAAAACGGTTTCCTGCGCAGGGAAGACGCCCAGGCCGCCATGGAAAACATGACGCAGACTTTCCCGCTGCCTGCGCAGATTACGGAGCTTTCCAAAAAGAAGGAAAAGAAGAACCCGCCTCTATTGTTTAACCTGGCAGAGATCCAGAATGAATGCTCCAAGCGTTATAAAATCACGCCGGACCAGACCCTACAGGTCATCCAGACTTTGTATGAGCGGAGGCTGGTGACTTACCCCAGGACGGACGCCCGTGTGCTCTCCACCGCGGTGGCAAAGGAAATTGACCGCAATATCAAGGGGCTGCTTTCTTATGCCCCGGCAGCAGGATTTGCCAAGGCCGTTTTGGACCAGCAGGCATATAAGGGCTTGGAAAAGACCAGGTATGTGGATGATAAAAAGATCACCGACCACTATGCGCTGGTGCCCACCGGCCAGGGTCTGCAGAACCTGGGCAGGCTGGGCAAGCTGCACCAGGACGTGTATGACCTGATCGTGCGGCGGTTTTTGAGCATTTTTTATCCGGCGGCGGAATATACGAAAGTCTCCATGACGGCAAAAGCAGGGACAGAATCCTTCTTCTTTTCTGCCCGTTTCCTGACCAAGGAAGGGTATCTTACGGTTGCTTCTGATGACAATAAGGAACGTCCGGGGCAGGGGCTTCTGGAACAGCTTTCCAAGCTGCGGAAAGGCCAGATGGTGCAGATCGAGTCCCTTTCGATAAAAGAGGGGGAGACCACCCCGCCGAAGCGTTATACCTCCGGTTCCATGATCCTTGCGATGGAAAATGCCGGCCAGCTCATCGAGGATGAAGGGCTCAGGGAGCAGATCAAGGGAGCCGGCATCGGCACCAGCGCCACCCGGGCAGAAATCCTCAAAAAGCTGGTGAACATCCGTTACCTGGAACTGAATAAGAAGACCCAGGTGCTTTTCCCCACCCATCTAGGGGAGATGGTCCATGACACGGCGGCAGCCTCCATCCGTTCCCTTTTAAACCCGGAGCTGACGGCCAGCTGGGAAAAAGGGCTTTCCTATGTGGCGGAAGGTTCGGTCACACCGGATGAATATATGGAAAAGCTGGAAAAATTCATCACTTCCCGTACAGAAGGGGTAAAAGGGCTTCGCAACCAGTATGCCCTGCGGCAGCAGTTCCTGGCTACGGAGAAATACTATCCCGGTTCCAGCCATCCATCCACAGGAGCCAGCCGGTCTTCAGGAGCTAACCGGTCTTCTTCCAGAAGCGGTCGGAGCTCTTCGGGCACCAGACGGGCTTCTTCGAGAAACGGGAACAAAAAATAAAAATTACTAGATTGGAGTTATTGGAAGTATGTTGGAAGAGTGTACAATTGAAAACCTCTATGATTTAAACGAGACCATCGCCCGGGAACTGTTCCAGGGCGTAACCTACCCTTGGGAGGTGCTTCCCAGGATTGCGGATTTTATCCGAAAACTCGGTCCGACGCTGGATCCGGAAAAGTTTGAAAAGAGAGGGGAAGAGATCTGGATTGCCAAATCCGTCAAGATTGCGCCCACCGCAGAGCTGAACGGCCCGCTGATTATCGATGAGGATACCGAAGTGCGCCAGTGCGCGTTTATCCGGGGCAAAGCCATCATTGGCAAAAACTGCGTCATCGGCAATTCCACGGAAATAAAAAACGATGTGATTTTCAACCATGTCCAGGTGCCTCATTACAATTATGTGGGAGACTCTATACTGGGATTCCATGCGCACATGGGCGCCGGCTCCATTACTTCCAATGTCAAGGCAGACCGTACCCTGGTGGTGGTCAAAGGCAAAGACGGGCATATCGAAACCGGCCTTAAGAAATTCGGCGCCATGCTGGGCGACTACGTGGAAATCGGATGCAACACGGTCATGAACCCGGGCACGGTCATCGGCCGCCACACCAATGTCTATCCGCTTTCCATGGTCAGGGGCGTCATCCCGGGCAATTCTGTATATAAAAAACAGGGTGAAATCGTAGAAAAGTATGAAACTTAATGTTGAGAGCCATGCCAGAAACCAGCACTTCGTGTGAGGCATGGCCAGCGCCATTTCCCTGTCACGTAATGGCAGTTATGACATAAAAAAGGAGAACATCATGACGAAAGAAGAAGTATTAAAATATGCATCTACGCCGCTTTCCTCTTCCCCGATCCCGCAGACGGCACACCGTTTCCTTAACCGGGAACATATGTACATCGTCTACAAGACCGACTGGGACGCATTGAAGAAAGTAGTGCCGGAACCATTGGAATTGGTGGAAGAGCCGCTGGTCCGTTTTGAAATGATGCGCATGCCTCAGGCGACCGGTTATGGCGATTACACGGAGTGCGGGCAGGCAATCCCGGTTTCCTACAAGGGGGTAAGGGGCGAATACCTGCACCAGATGTACCTGGACAATTTCGAGGCCATGGCCAGCGGCAGGGAAGCCCACGCTTATCCGAAAAAGCCGGGCCATCCCAGCCTCTACGTCGATGACAATACGGTAGTGGGCACATTGGATTACGGCAGGGAGCATCCGTTCCGCATTGCCAACGCCACAATGACTTACAAATATTATCCGCTGGAAGAGAAGGAAGCCGTCCGCCAGCTTACCGAGCCGAACTATATGTTAAAGCTCGTGCCGGGTTATTCCGAGAACCAGGGTCTCCGCATCGCTGAGATGATCGTGGTACAGACCAAGCCGGAAAATGTAGAGCTTCTGGAAGCCTGGACCGGGGATGCCCGCCTGCAGTTCTTCGACCATGTAAAATGCCCGATGAATGACCTGCCGGTACGAGAGATTGTATCCTGCAGCCATATCATCTGTAACCTGACACTGGGATTCCCGAAGGTGGTTTATAACTATCTGGACCAGCAGTAATCCATTTCCAACCTGTGCTTTTATACCGGGCAGTTCGAAAAACTGCCAGCTTATGAACCAGTAAAAAAAGGGCTTCCAGGCCATTCGGCTTGGAAGTCCTTACTATTTTAAGCGGAAGTTAAGTCCGGAATCATTTTTTGATCTGGATAAAAGCCCTCTTTAGTTATTCTTGAAGATCTCGAATACTTTGTTCATGACCTTTTCGCTTTCGACGCCTTTATAGGTTGCTTCATTGCTGCCGGGTTCGGAGACAACTTCACAGATGATAAAGTCTTCGTCTTCTCTGCCGGTATTCGGATAAAGGACACAGTATTCCTTGTCCTTGTATTCGATGGTTTCCAGATATTCATATTCACTGGTATTGCCATCCTCGTCAGTCAAAGTGATGATGCTGACTTCTTCTGCCTCCACGTCATCCGGGCGGTTCTGGTGTTTCTTTTTCCTGGATTTTCCCATGTGCGTTCCCTTCTTTTTTTATTCTGCCATGTCCATCGCGTCTTTCGCGCGGTTATGTCGCGTGGCGCGAGAAAGCATGCCATGCCTGTATGTCCTACGTGCTCCTCCCGCACGGTTTTCTATCTGACCTACATCATATAGAAAAGCAGGGAAAGACGCAAGTCGGTTTTTAGAAACGGAGGGCAGGATACAAGAAAGATTTTATTGGAGAAGAGTGGGACGCATCCCGTCTGCTACATATCGGAAATGAAGCTGGACGCATATCCGCCGGGCTATAAGGCAGGCTGTTCCCAGCATTTTGATCTTTTGGTTCTTTGTCCAATAATTTACATCTGTCTTGAATCGGTATGATATAATGGCAAAAAGTGAGGCAGCTTCGGAAGGCTGTAGAAGGACGAGTGGATGGCAGGATCTGCCTCGATAAAGGAAGAAAGGAAAAATTTTTATGTGGACAAGGGCGGAATTAAAACAAAAGGGCGCCAGGACATTTAAACGTAATTACTGGGGCAGCGTGCTGGCTGCTTTGGTGATCGGCTTACTAGGAGGCGGCAGCTCGATCTATACAAATTATTCGCAGCAGTCATCGGGAAATGGGTCCAGCATCGGAGGGCTTAGCCTGGATCCTGCCTATTATGCCGGGATTGCCTCCCTCCTGCTTGGGATCGGCATCATTTCGGTGATTTTGTCGATTTTCCTGCTGCAGCCTTTGACAATGGGCGCGAAAAACTTCTTCCTGCACCAGGCAAAAGGAGCCGATGCACAGGCTGGAGACATCGGGTTTGCTTTCGGGAACGGCCGCTACTGGAATGTGACCTTGACGATGTTTTTAAAAGAACTGTATATTTTCTTATGGTCCCTTTTATTTATTGTACCGGGCCTTATTAAAGCCTATTCTTACCGGATGGTGCCTTACATCCTTTCGGAGAACCCGTACATGGATGCCAATGAAGCCATTACCAGGTCCAGGGAAATCATGGACGGGCAGAAATGGAACGTTTTCGTGCTGGACCTTTCCTTTATCGGATGGTTCCTTCTGAGCGCTGTGACGATGGGGCTGGCGGGTTTCTTTTATGTAAACCCATATTATTACCAGACCGATGCCCAGTTGTATCTTGCCCTCACCGGACAGGAAGAATATTGGAAGAATGCGAACGGCGGGAACAGCTGGAATGGCGGGAACGGCCAGGGCGGCTGGAACGACGGGAACGGCTGGAACGACGGGAACGGCTGGAACGGCGGAAACAGCCAGGATGGCTGGAATGGTTGAAACGGCCAGGACGGCTGGAATGGTTAAACGGCCAGGGCGGCTGGAACGGCAGAAACGGCCAGGATGTCTGGAAAAGCCGGAACATTCAGGATGGCGGAAATGGCCGGGCAGCCGCGGCCATGGAGTGCGCCTGCAGGATGGCGAAATGATAAGAGGGGGCTTCCACTTTGCATTATTTGCAAGGGCGGGAGCCTTTTTTTCATAAAATTTTATTTCAGGTTAATCCAGATAATTGTTGGAGTAATTGTGGGATCCATGCCATAAAAATATACTGGCATATAGGGATATGGCAGGCATTACCACTTTTCTCATGATGCAGTGTAAAGGAGAATTTCATGAAACTGAAAGCAGTTGTTTTTGATATGGATGGCACGGTACTGGATACCGGGGAGGACCTGCGCAATGCCTTGGTGCGCGCATTTGGGAAAGCGGGCTTACAGTTCCCTTATCTGAAAAAGGAAGTGACCCGTTTCTTCGGCAGCGGGATCCTGGTGGCCGTGCAGCGCGCCATCCTCTGCGGGGAAGGCGTACCGGAAGGACTTTTGGAACATGTGGGAGAAACCCGGGAAGAGGTCCTGCAGCAGGGATGGACAGAGGGGCAGTGGGAAAAGCTGGAGAAGGCGGTTTCGATCTTAGACCAGCCGGACTGGAAGGAAAAGATTCGCATTATTACGGATGATTTCGCGCAGTACTATCCGGACCATGGCAATATCGATACAAAGCCATATGACGGCATCCTGGAAGTGCTGGACTTTTTAAAGGAAAAAGGGATCCCCAAGGCAGTCGTCTCCAACAAGATTGACGCGGCCGTGCAGCAGCTGGTAGCGGATTATTTCCCGGGCAGGTTCGAGGTCTCCATTGGCGAACAGGAAGGCATGCACAGGAAGCCTGCCCCGGACATGGTGGAAGCAGCCCTGAAACAGCTGGGCGTATCCAAGGAAGAAGCCGTGTATGTGGGAGATTCGGAAGTGGACCTTCTAACCGCAAAAAATTCAGGGCTCTGGTGCCTTAGCGTAGGATGGGGGTTCCGCAGTGAAAGCTTCCTGCATGCCCATGGCGCGTCCACAATCCTGGAGGACCCGGCAGCGCTGTCCAGGGAGCTGGAAAGCCTGCTGTAACTACTGGTATTTTACGGTAAAAATCAGTATAATAAAATGAATTAAAATTGGGGAGAGATTCGGACGAGACATAGGATATGGCATTTAGAAAAGACCGGCCCGGAGACGATAAAAATATCTCCCTTCGGGAAGAAATGAGGAAAACAAAGCGCCGTAATGTGGAACGGGAACGCGAGACAGAAAAGGAGCTTACCAGGATGGACCTTTTCCGAAAAGACGTCCATCGTAACAGTGGGACCGTGGCAGGTATCGTGGCAATTGTAATTGCCATCCTGGTGGTAGTCTTTATCATCCGTGGGGCCGTGGTCCGTTACCAGCGGGTCCAAAGCGGGCAGGGCAATTTAAAGATTTCCGAGGAGACGAAAGAGCAGGATGCCACCCTTCGCAAATATGAGAAGGAATTCAGCATTTCCAAATACCACGAATACCTGCTTGCAATCGTCGAAGTGGAAACCCAGCACATGGAATCCGGCAATGCCATGCAGTCCAGCGAGGCGGCAGGGCTTTTCAGCAGTACCATGACGACGGATGAGTCCATGCACCAGATCTGCAGCTATTTTTCCCAGCTGATCATCCTGGCAAGGGAAGACGGGGTCGATATGGATACGGTGCTGCAGGCCTTTAACTATGGCCCGGACTTTATTTCCTATGTGCAGAGCCGTGGAGGCAAATATTCGGATGAGCTTGCCGTGCTTTATGCCAGGGAGAAATCCGAAGGGGAGAAGGTTTCCTATGACGCCGAAATTGCCGTGAAAGATAACGGCGGATGGCGCTATTCCTATGGAAATATGTTCTTTGCCCGCCTGGTAAACCAATATGTGAAAAAGCCGCTGGAGCCATAACGGCGCCGGCAGAGGAAAGGAGCAATAGAAAATGACACTGGAAGTTTTACAAAAAGACATGGTCGCTGCAATGAAGGCAAGGGACAAGGAGAAGAAGGCAGTGGTTTCCTCCCTGGTTTCCGCCGTGAAAAAGGCAGGGATCGATGCCGGCTGCAGGGACAACATCCCGGAGGACATGGTAAATGCCGCCATCATGAAGGAACTCAAGACGGCAAAAGAGCAGATCGACACCTGCCCCGCTGAAAGGGAAGATTTGCTCAAAGAATACCAGTATCGTTATGACGTGATTAACAGCTATGCGCCGCAGATGATGTCTAAGGAAGAGATCCGTGAATTTCTGGAGAAAAACTGTTCGGACGTCATCGCTTCCGGCAACAAGGGCGCCATCATGAAGACGGTTATGCCTCAGCTCAAAGGCAAAGCGGATGGAAAGCTGATCAACCAGGTCGTATCCGAAATGACGAAATAACGCTGCAAATTTCTTAGATCATAAAGGATGCCGGCATCTTTCTTCATGCCGGGCACCATTTGGATCTGACGAAGATGCCGGCATCAGCCTGAAATGGCGGGACCGGCCGCCGGCATTCCTATTGACGGCAGGAAACAGGCCTTGGCCGCAGCGGGAGGGACAGGTTTTACTTATGGATGAATCGGAAAACAAGCAGGACGAAATCATCGTCGATGCGGACGAGGTGAAAGAAAGCTCAGCACCGGACCCGCGCAGCATCAAAGTAAAAAACCCCAAAGAGGACCAGGTCCGAAGGCTGGAAGAAGAAGCCGGATACGCAAAAGGCTTCGAAATGCAGCGCAGCGAACAGCTGAAGATCGAACAGGATTATGTAAACCGTTTCCTCTCTTCTGTCAAGGACAACTATGACGATGCAAAGCGCCAGAAAGCGGAAAATGACGCTTTCGAAGAGCAGATCCGCATGCAGGTGTATGGCATGCACGGCATCAGCAAGGACAAGCTGGAAGGCATGAACCAGCGCAGCATCGCCTGGTACCAGGGTGCTGCGTTTGCCTTCTTCGTCCTTTCCTGTGCCCTTATTTTCCTGACAGGCTATTTTTACGGTTTTTCTGACAGCCTTACTTTGTTCTGCGCTTTCTATACCGCCATTGAAGGCACCCTGCTTACCAATGGCAAACGCAGCTTTTTCGTCATGGACTTTCTGACCAAGCTGCTGTATCTCCTTCTTTTTCCATCCATGCTTTTCATGTTCCTGCTGCGGCAGCTGGATTACAGCCGTTACCGTACCATGATCCCGTATTTTGCTTTGGCTGGCGTCGTGATCCTGATTATCGGGGCGCTGACTTACTTTACCTATAACCCGTACCGGGAGGATAAGAAGAAGCAGAAGCAGGCGGACCATTACTTAAAGAAGATGGCAAAAGCCGCCGAGCACGGCTTAAAGCTCCAGGACAAAGAGCTGGAAAAGCAGCGGAAAGCGGAAGAAAAGGAAAAAGAAAAAGTGAGGAAGCAGCAGGACAAGGAGCGGGAAGCCCAGAAGCGGCAGGAAGAGAAAGAAAAAGAAAAGCAGCGCAGGCAGGAAGAGAAAGAAAAAGAAAGGCAACGCAAGCGGGAAGAGAAGGAAAAAGAGAAGCAGCGCAGGCAGGAAGAAAAGCTGCAGCAGAAACAGCGTAAGCAGGAAGAAGCCACGGGGAATGAGGCAGATGCACCAGCCGTGCCGGGAGATGGCGCGGAGCCTGGTTCCCAGCAGGACGGGAATGATACCCAGGGACAGGCTGGACCTGGCAGTACCACGGAGGGATAACCATGGGGAACCTTCTGGATTATCTGGACTGGCGGGGAGACCTGGAACTGAATACGGTCCCCTTCGGGGAGGTGGACGGCCTGATCCTTTCCTGCTTATCCTACGCACGTCTGGAAGATATCGTGCCGGGTATCGGAGAGGGTAGCATCACGATCCATGAGGCTGCAAAAGAATTTTTCCGGGTCCATCCCCAGGAGGAACTGAAAAAGGACCAGTCCTTTACGAATTTTTCTCCGAGGATCCTGGAAAAATGTGCCATGAGCAGGCGCTTCGGGAATGCCACGGTTTCCCATTTTGTAAATGAAGTGGATCCTTCCAAGGACCTGCAGTTTTCGGCTATGCAGATTGTAACCGATGACGGGATCCCTTTTGTTTCTTTCCGGGGAACGGATGACACGCTGACCGGCTGGAAAGAGGATTTTAATATCAGCTACCAGTTAGTGCCGGCGGACCGGCGGGCGGCATCTTACCTGGAAATGGTCCAGAAGGACGACAAGCGGCCGCTGCGGATCGGAGGGCACTCTAAGGGCGCCCACCTGGCGGTATATGCGGCATCCACCGCGTCCCCATCCATCAAGGACCGCATCATTGCCATTTATGAGGAAGACGGCCCGGGCTTTAATGAAGAAATGATCCGGGACAGCCGGATGGAGAAGCTGGCGCCCCTGATCCACCGGGTGACGCCTACGACATCTATCATCGGGACGCTGCTCCTGCATTACCGGGAGCCGGTAATCGTGAAAAGCAGCGAAACCGGGGTCAATGAGCACAGCCCGGTTTCCTGGCAGGTCATGGGGGACCATTTTCTTTTGTCCCCAACCTACAGCAGGGCAGGGGAACTGTTTGACGAGACATTTAACACCTGGATTGCAGGGGAGGACATGGAGCACAGGAAAGGGTTTATTGATGACCTGTTTTCCTGCCTGGAGGCTTCCGGCGCCACCACCGTTTCCGAGCTTAGACGCCATACGCCGAAACAGACCAAGGCGATCTGGGACAGGCTGCGCCAGATCAATCCCGAGTCCAGGGTAACGCTGGAAAAACTGATTACGATCTTTATCGGAGAATTATTTGACGCTAAGGGGACGATCAAGAAGCTGGTCAATACCTCGCTTCCCTGGTGGCAGCGAATATCTTCAGAGGAGTAGAAAGGATTTGTGCATGCGTCCAGGAGCCAGGATGATGTATTCAGCTTCTACGCATTATAGCTCAGGAATAAAAGGGTATTTCAATATGCCTTAAATCAGTACCACCGGTACAGGAAAGGCTGCATATAACAAAAGAGGGGTAAAAAAGGCTATGGCCATCCGTTTTGACAAGATCGCGGAGGATACCGCGTTAAACAAAGAAAATATCGATGTTTTTTCAAAAGAGCTTTCTTCTTTTGACAAAAAGACCGAAGAGGAAAAGAAATATTTTTACGCAAAAGGCATTTATTTTGCCGCCCATCTGCCGCTGCCTGAGGAAAAAGGCAAAGCGATGGAAGGGGTAGAACTGCTCAATTATGTCCTGCACCAGACCGGCAGCCGCCAGGCAGCCATGTCTTTGGTAGGCGCCCTGGCAGGAATGGGGATCTTGGAAGTTTCCGGTGTCGGGGAAAACGGGAACCCTTCCCCGGGCAGCCAGAGTATCCAGGTATCAGTAGGTGCTGAGCAGCTGGAAGCAGTAAATGACGCAAGAAGAAAAGTCATCTTCATCAACCCAGTATCCCCGGAAGATGCTTTGAAAGGAGAGTGAACCTTATGCTGTGGAAGCATGTATCCATGTTCCGTCTGAAAGACGAATGCAGGGACCAGGAAACCGTAACAAAGGTGGCGGATGCCTTGAAGGAAATGTCTGACGGAATTCCCGGCGTCGTTTCCGTAGAAATCGGCGTAAAGCCATTCTCTATGCCGGTGCAGAGCCCGGATGGCATGGTGCGCTTTTTCGACCTGCACCAGGAGCTTGCCTTCGAATCAGAGGACGCGTGCATGGAATATCCGAAGATGGCAGGGCACAGGGAATTTATTAAATTCTCCGGCCCGTATATGGATGAAGTCATCGGGATAGATTTCCCGGTAGACCCCTCGAAATAAAGGGCAGCAGGCCTTTTCCTTTCCCGTCCGGCGAGGACGGAAAAGGATGTGCTGATAAAAACCGGATGGAAAACCAGATGGATAACCGGATGGAAAACCGGATACAGTTATGAAACAGGAAGGAGCCAGGCAATGAAATTTGAACGTTTGTTCCAGCCTATTATGATTAACCACATGCAGCTGCGGAACCGGATCATGATGCCGGCCATGCACCATCTTTATACCGAAAATGGCTACTGCACACCCCGCTTTACGGAGTATTACCGCCGCAGGGGCGAAGGCGGCGCGGGCCTTATCGTGGTAGGGTCCTGCCGTTTTGACGAGTATGGGGCAAAGGATAATTCCATGTCCCTGGCTGAGGAAGACAAAGTTCCGGGCTGGCAGGAATTTATGAAGGCCATGCATGAAACCGGAGCCAAAGTCGGTGTCCAGCTCTATCATGCAGGGCGTTACATGCCGGCAAAGGACGTGCCCTGCGGCAAGCCGGCCCTTTCCCCTTCCGCAACTTACTGTCCCTACACCAAAGAGACTGCGCCGGAAATGAGGAAGGAGCAGATCGCCCACCTTCTGGACAAATACGCGGAAGGCGCGGACCGGGCAAAGCGAGCCGGTTTTGACGCGGTCGAAATCAGCATGAGCAGCGGGTATCTGTTAAACCAGTTCCTTTCCCCGCTTACGAACCTGCGTACGGATGAATATGGCGGAAGCTGGGAGAACCGCTGCCGGTTCCCGCTGGAAGTAATCCGCAGGGTAAGGGAGGCCGTGGGAGATGATTACCCATTGATCCTGCGCCTGGGAGGGAACGACCTGGTGCCGGGCTCCTGTACAAACAAGGAAAATGCGGAATTTGCAGCCCTGGCGGAGCCGTATATCGACCTGTTCAATGTCACCGGCGGCTGGCATGAGAGCCGGGTGCCCCAGATTACAGGCGACGTGCCGGCAGGCGGATTCACCTATCTGTCGGAAGGCATCAAGGACAAGCTGGTGCAGGGCACCCCGGTATCCGTTTCCAACCGTATGAATGACCCCTTGGTAGCAGAAAACGCCCTTGCCATGGGGCAGGCGGACATGGTGACCATGGGTCGTGCCCTCCTGGCAGACCCGGAGCTTCCAAACAAGGCAAAGGAAGGACGCCCGGAGCAGATCCGTCCCTGCATGGGATGCAACCAGGGATGCCTGGCCAATACCTTTTTCGACCGTCCGATCTGCTGCCTGACCAACGCGTTCTGCGGAAGGGAGCTGACGATCCCCTTTGAGAAAACGGAGGACCCCAAGGCCATCTGCGTCATCGGCGGAGGCCCTGCCGGCATGGAGACTGCACTTCGCGCAGCCCAGAGAGGGCACAAGGTAGTGCTGTTTGAGAGAAAGGCAAGGCTGGGCGGCATGCTGAACCTGGCTAAGAGGACTTCTTCCCATGAAGACTTCGAGCGGCTGGTTTCCTATTACGAGACGGCACTTCCTCTGGCAGGGGTCAAGGTCCAGCTGAACGCGAAGATCGACCTGGAAAATGCCGAGACCCTTTCCAACCTGGAATTCTTTGACAAAATCGTCGTGGCAGTAGGCGGAAAGCCAGCAGAGTGTACCATCCCGATGGATGGCTCCGTGGACTATATGACGCTGCCGGAGGTTCTGGAAGAAGAAAAGGTGCCGGGGAAAAACGTAGTAGTAATAGGTGCGTCTTTTGCCGCGACCAGTACTTCGGAGACATTGGCCAGGAGGAGCAGCATCAGCCCAGCCCAGCTTTACCACCTTTCCGCATTCCATGCGGAATCTCCGGAAAAGATCCAGGAGCTTTTAAACCACAGCTCCCGGAATATTACCATCGTGGACAAGCTGCCGAAGATCGGCATCGGCTATGAGTCCGGCACAGCATGGCCCTGCATGTCCGAGCTTGCCCGGCTGAAGGTCAGGAAAATGCCCCGTACCGATGTAAAGAAAGTGGAGAAGGGCATCCTTTACGCGGATTCCACTGATAAGGAAGGGAACACAAAGGAAGTGC
Source organism: uncultured Lachnospiraceae bacterium (assembly GCA_902797185.1). Lineage (GTDB taxonomy): Bacteria > Bacillota > Clostridia > Lachnospirales > Lachnospiraceae > RUG14243. Next base: position 3,512 of record CADBRV010000078.1, on the reverse strand, counting down.
AGATCCCGCTGGATACGTTGGTCTTTGCGCCGGGAGCCCATGAACATCATGAGCTGGCAGACCTGCTCCGGGAAAAATGCCCCCAGGTGGAAGTACGCGAGGTGGGCTGCTGCACCAAGGTCGGTAAAGCCATAGACGCAATCCGGGAAGGATGCATGCTGGGGTGTGAACTGTAATATAGGAGATAGCACCGTGCCCTGGATGATGGCACAGGACCTGCGGGATGCCTGCAGAGTTTCCTGGATATGGGGCACGGACGATATCAGCCGTCCTGGTGGTGAGGCAGGCTGCGGCAGGCCAAAGCCCGCAGCAGGCACTGGAAACAAATTGAGAAAGAGGTAACGAGTTATGGAAGGAATGGATATGAATTTCATCCGAAAGCTGCCAACGCCTTTGGAATTGAAAACGGAATATCCTGTCACAAAGAAAATTGAGAAAATCAAAGAGAAAAGGGACCAGGAGCTGGCAGACATTTTTACCGGCAAGGACCACAGGCTCCTTCTGATCATCGGGCCCTGCTCCGCAGACAATGAAGATGCCGTCATTGATTATATTTCCCGCCTGCGTGATGTGCAGGAGCGTGTTAAAGACGTGATTTTCATGGTGCCCAGGATTTATACCAACAAGCCCAGGACCATCGGCAAAGGCTATAAGGGCATGCTCCATCAGCCGGATCCCAACCAGCATGAAGACATGCTCAAGGGCATCATCGCCATCCGCCATATGCATAAAAGGGCGGTGGAAGAGACCGGTTTTACCTGTGCGGATGAAATGCTTTATCCGGAAAACCACCGGTACCTTTCCGACCTGCTTTCCTATGTGGCAGTAGGCGCCCGTTCTTCCGAAGACCAGCAGCACAGGCTGGTTGCCGGCGGCGTAGGCATCCCGGTTGGCATGAAGAACCCTACCGGCGGCGACCTTTCCGTCATGATGAACTCCATCACCGCGGCACAGGCACCGAACATGTTCCTGTACCGTGGCTGGGAAGTACAGACCCAGGGCAACCCGCTGGCACATGCGATCCTGCGTGGCGCGGTAGACCGCTTCGGAAACAACATCCCGAACTACCACTACGAACACCTGCAGCAGGTATTTGAGATGTACCAGGAGAAGGGCCTGCAGAACCCGGCCGTCATCGTGGATACGAACCATTCCAATTCCGGAAAGAAGTATCTGGAACAGATCCGGATCAGCGAAGACGTCATGCACAGCTGCCATATTTCCAAGGACATCCACAACCTGGTGAAAGGCCTCATGATCGAGAGCTACATCGAAGATGGGAACCAGGGCCCTCATGATGGCTGCTATGGCAAATCGATTACCGATCCCTGCCTTGGATGGGAAAAGACAGAACGGCTGATTTACCAGCTGGCCGACCTTTGGGATATGTAATATGCTTTATGACAAAGATATCCGTGAGCCTCTCTTCTTTTTCCTGGAAGAGAGGTACGGAAAAATACGGATATTAGAAGAAAAAAAGATGGGAAGATCCCGTGCGGACGTCATCATGGTGACGGAGCACGGGATTTACGGTATTGAAATCAAGAGCGACGCGGATACTTATACGCGCCTGGCCAGCCAGGCAAAGGACTACGACGCCTGCTTTGATTATAATTATGTGGTGGTGGGCAGCAGCCATGCCGCCCATATCAAGGAGCACGTCCCCGAACACTGGGGGATCATTACCGTAGAAGAAGTCGAAGCTGATAACTGTGCCGCAAATGCTGCAGGGGCAGATTCTGTAGAAAACAGTACGCGAAAAGCAGCAAGGCAGAAAGCTGGAAGTCCAAAAACGGAGCCGTTAGGACAGGAGCCTGCGAGCCAGGCAATTCCTCTGGAAGGATCGAAGGAGAAGGAGATTGATTTTTATATCTTCCGCCAGCCTGCCCGCAATCCCCAGCTGGACCCGTACCGGAAAATTTCGATCCTCTGGCGTCCTGAGGCTGCCAAAATCCAGGCAAAATACGGGCTCTATAAATATGCAGACAGAAGCAAGAAGTTCGTGCTGGAATATCTGCTCCGAGCCCTTCCGCCGGAAGAGCTCTGGCCGGAAGTGTATGACGCGCTGTTTGAGCGGGATTATACCTTGATCCATGACCAGATCAACGAATACCGCGCTGAAAGAAGAAAAAGGAAGCGGGTCCATAGGAAATACCGGCGCAGGAAAAGCGCGGAATAAATATCCGCAGGCTGGCAGGAAAAGCACGACATTAGCATCCGCAGGCTGGCAGGGAGGATCCCCATAAGAATTCAGAAGAAGGGGAACCTTTCGGATTGATAAAAAGGACAGACAAGGAGGGAGAGGCATATGCCGCTTTATTTTGTAAAAGGCGATATTACGAAAATGAAAGTGGACGCCATTGTCAATGCGGCTAACCATACGCTTTTGGGTGGTGGCGGTGTAGACGGGGCGATCCATGACGCAGCAGGTCCGGAGCTCCTGAAAGAATGCAGGAAGCTGGGAGGCTGCAAAACGGGGGAGGCAAAACTCACCGGCGGTTATAACCTGCCCGCTTCCCATGTGATCCATACGGTAGGCCCAGTATGGCATGGCGGGGAATATGGGGAAGAAGAGCAGCTTGTTTCCTGTTACCATTCTTCCCTGCAGCTGGCAAAGGAAAACGGCTTCCATTCGGTGGCTTTTTCCCTGATTTCATCCGGCGTGTACGGTTATCCCAAAGACCAGGCCATTGAAGTGGCGGTCCGGACCATTCTGTCTTTCTTAAAGGAAATGGAAATGGACATCTACCTTGTGCTTTATTCGCAAGGGCTTTACCAGATGGTCGCAGAAAAATACCCGCAGTATGCGGCAGAAAACGGAAAGGGAATGCCACATTGAAAAAACAAAAGAAGAAAAGGATCCGGATGCCGGATATTTTTGAAAGTGTATTTGATATCTTTTACCTGCTGTTCGCCATTTTGACAGGCGTATTCATGCTGGTAAATGCCCAGGGGCGCATCTTGCCGCAGCTTGGCGGGGCGCTGGCACTGGTGCTGGGGCTGGGGGACGCCTTCCATCTCCTTCCCAGGGTCAGGAGGGCGCTGTTTGGATATGGAAAGTATACAAAAAAAGCGATGGGGGCAGGGATTTTCGTGTCCTCCATTACGATGACCGTGTTCTATATCCTGCTGTATTATTTCTGGACCCATGAGTTCTGCGTTTACGCAAAGTCCCTTTCACCGGTATTCCCGGTATTGATCTGGGGCAGCGCGGCGCTTCGGATTGTGGTATGTTTCTTCCCGGAAAACCACTGGCTCAGCGGGAAGGAAAACAAGAGGTTTTCCCTTTACCGGAACCTGCCGTTCCTGGTTACCGGGATCTGCGAGATCCTCCTGTTTCTCATGACCGGCAACTCCGATGGCAACGGGATGGGCAGGATGGCCGGGGCGATCATAGTCAGCTTTGCCTGCTATATACCGGTGACTTTATACGCAAAAAAATATCCCATGGTCGGCATGCTGATGATCCCGAAAACCTGTGCTTATATTTGTATGATTGCGCTGATCCGCGG
>CADBRV010000077.1 GCA_902797185.1 uncultured Lachnospiraceae bacterium | reverse complement strand
GGTTAGGGTGGCTCAAAGTTAAATGATCACAAGTGGCTCAAACTTAAATGATCACGTGGCTCACTTTTAAATTGACATTCATAAAAGGATAAGGGAGTTTACAGGCATTTTACGTTTGCATGTGTTTTTCTATTACATCCCTCCTGTATCCTTGATAAGGTATGTAAAAGCGTATCTGCGCGCTATAGAGAGGAAAGAATGAAACAAGCAATTATTGATATCGGTTCCAACTCCATCCGTCTTACGCTTTATGAGATCCAGGAAGAAGGCTTCCGGATCCTTTTTAAAGAAAAGAGGATGACAGGGCTTGCCAGCTATGTGGAGGACGGGAAACTGACACAGGACGGTATGGAACGCGCCTGCTGGGCGCTGGCGGATTTCCGTTCTATTTTGGATTCTCTGGAAATCACAAATGTGCGGGTATTTGCTACGGCTTCCCTTCGAAATATTGATAACGGGAAAGAAGCCGTGGAGGCAATCCGTAATGACCCGGACTGCGGGTTTGACGTGGAAATCATCACCGGAATGGAGGAAGCCTTTTACGGTTATATCGGCGCTATGTACGAAGCACAGCTGAGGGATGGCGCTTTTATGGACGTAGGCGGTGCCAGTACCGAAATTGTGGCATTTGAGGACGGAAAACCTTTGGAGATGGCTTCCTTCCATGTGGGCTCCCTGAACCTTTTCAAGAACTGCGTAAAAAATATCATTCCAAGCAAGCAGGGACTTAAGAGGATTGAAAAAGAAATCGAAAACCAGATCGATGATGAAAAACAATTCAACTTTGACCCGCGCTCCCCTCTTGTATGCGTCGGTGGTACATCCCGTGCCATTTTAAAATTAGCACAGAAAAAATTCGGCCTTCCTTATACGGAAAAGAGCCTTCCGGTAGAGAAGTTCGAAGAGCTGTATGAATTTATGACCAGTGGTTCCAAAGAAGCAGTTGACCTGATCTTGAAACTGGAACCGGACCGGATCCATACCTTGATCCCGGGCATCATGATCGTACACCATATCTGTGAAGAGTTTCAGGCGAAAGAACTTGTTGTCTGCAAATACGGGGTCCGGGAGGGATACCTATGCCAGAAAATACTGAAAAATATACCTACACACAAAACAGGGAGCTGAGCTGGCTTCATTTTAACCAGAGGGTTTTGGAAGAAGCAGCGGACGATACAGTCCCGCTGATCGAAAGGCTGAAATTCGTTTCCATTTTCTGCAGCAACCTGGATGAATTTTTCATGGTCCGGGTAGGGTCGCTGTTTGATGTCAACCTGGTTTCACCTCATGAAATCGACAATAAGACAGGGCTTACTTCCGCAGAACAGCTTAAGCTGATTTACAGCGCCGTTCCATGCCTGATTGAGGAAAAGGAAGAAATCTACGATTCCCTGATGGCAGCCCTGCACCCCCATGGCATTATCGATGCAGATTATGAGGACCTGACCTATGAACAGCAGGACTATGTAAAACAGTACTATAGTTCCAGCGTACTGCCGATCCTTTCCCCGATTATTGTGGGCTCCCACCATCCGGTGCCCCATCTGGTCAGCAAGGACCTTTACATTGCCGCCCTGCTTTATAATAAGAAAGAAAAAGAAGCGATCGGCATTATCCCGGTACCGGAATCCCTGCCCCGTTACCTCATGATGGAAGGGACGAACGGTACTTTTATCCGTATGGAAAATATCATCCTGCACTGGGCATCCGCCCTGTTTGGCAGCTATAAAGTACTGGAGTCCTGCGTGATTGCTGTCACCAGGAACGCGGACATCCGCTTTGATGATGAAAAGTTCGAGGATTCGGAAGATGATTTCCGCAGCCGTGTACAGAAGCTTCTGAAAAAGAGGGACTTTTTGTCTGTCATGCGTCTGGAAATCGGGCAGAAAGTATCTGCTTCCTTTGCCGAGGCGCTGCGCAAGCTGGTATCCATGGAGCTGAACCAGGTTTATTTTGATTCCTGCCCCCTGAATATGAAATATGTTTACCAGCTGGAGGGCGAACTTACCACGACCCAGAAGCAGGCACTCTTGTATAAGCCGTATACCCCTCGCTGGCCGGAAGATTTGGAACGGAATCAGGGCATTATCGGCCAGGTCCAGAAAAAAGACCGGCTGCTCTTCTTCCCCTTTGATTCCGTTAACCCGTTTTTGAACATGCTGAACGAAGCAGCGGACCGTCCGGACGTGGTATCCATCAAGATTACTTTGTACCGTATTGCTTCTTTGTCCAAAGTGGCCCAGGCTCTCTGCCGTGCGGCGGAAAATGGCAAGCAGGTCGTGGTCCTGATCGAGCTGCGTGCCCGGTTTGACGAGGCCAACAACGTGGCATGGTCCAAACTGATGGAAGAATCCGGCTGCCAGGTTATCTATGGCATCAAGGACTATAAGTGCCATAGCAAGATCTGCCTCATTACCATGCAGAACAGGGGGAGGCTCAGCTATATCACCCAGATTGGTACCGGCAATTATAATGAAAAGACCAATGCCATGTACACAGACCTTTCCCTGATGACCGCTTCTACCGCCATCGGGGAGGATGCCACCGCATTTTTCCAGAACATGCTGGTGAATAACTTAAATGGGGAATACCGGGAGCTTTTGGTGTCTCCTTATGGGATTAAAAACGGCCTGCTGGATATGATGGATGAGCAGATCCAGAAAGGGAAAGGCGGCTATATCTGCATCAAGGCAAACTCCATTACCGAGCGGGAAGTCATCGACAAGCTCAGGGAAGCATCCAGGGCTGGCGTAAAGATCCAGCTGATCATCCGCAGCATCTGCTGCATCCTGCCGGGCGTCCTTGGTGAGACAGACAATATTGAAGTAACCAGTATCGTGGGACGTTATCTGGAACATGCCAGGATCTATTATTTCGGGCATGGTGAAGAAGCAAAGATTTATATCGCAAGCGCGGACCTTATGACCAGGAATTTGAACCGGAGGGTGGAAATTGCCGCCCCGATCCATGACAGCCGGATCCGCGACCAGCTGCACCGGATCCTGACGACACAGCTTAGCGATAATACCAAAGCAAGCTTTATCTGCAGCGATGGCACCTATCTGCGCAAACATCCGGAAGAGGGAGGGAAAGCCATCTCCTGCCAGGACGCTTTTATGAAAGAGTCCCTGCACCAGAAATATACCGAGATCCTGCCCGCGGAAGACCCCGGTGTAAAAGAAACGAAGCCATCCTTCTTCGACTGGCTCAAGGGGCTTTTCCACCGCTCCAAGTAAAAATTTCCTTTTGGCATTCTAGCCAGGTTTTCCGGCTGCCCCATGGGCAGCCGGTTTTTATTTCCAATCAGCAGATATTGCATACAAACATGGTGAGTACCATGATGACTGATGCGCCGCATACTAATATAGACGAAATGTTTTCCGGCATGACGCACTCCTTTCTTATTCGTCTACATTATATCGATTTTGGAGTGTCATTATCTTCCCAGCAGACGAGAATCCTGGCCGCCGGCCCATCGCATAAAAAAGCGGGACCGCCTGTCGCTCTGCGGTCCCGCCACGTTTGGGGGAGTATGAAATTAAAGTATGAAAAAAAAGAAAAAGTTTTTAATCAGATGCCTTTCCTCATCTGACAAACATACTATAACCCTCCCCTGTGGCCGATTTATCATAGATCCGTGAACATGCTGTGAAGAAACTTCGGACGATGTGGCTGGTGCATTGCAAGAGATCCCACCGCTGAAGGACCCTCTTTACGGTATAAAATGGGAGAGCCGCCATCATGAAAGATCACGCTTCGCGTGAGGCGCGGCATGCGTCACCGCCTTGCCAGGCAATGACATAAATCAAGAGACGTTCCAAAAATCCACCGGTTCATAATCCACCAGTTTGGCAAGGATGCCTTTGCTGGCCAGCTTTTCCTGGATCAGGTCCAGGGTCTGCTTGTCCGGCGCGCATACAGTATGGTAATGGTAGCCGGAAGTGGTATTTTTTAAAAGCCTGGACTTGCCGTTTTCGATCTGCTCGATGTACAAATCTACATCCCTGCGGTTTTTGATATTGAGTTCGCCACGGATAATTCCATATACCTTGTGGTAAATAAAAACGTCTTTTACCTGCCCGCCCAGGTCCACGATCAGTTCCAGCTCTTCCCTGGTCTGCTCGTCCGTATGGTAGACTTTGAAAACCCGTTCTTGCATTTTCTGCTCCCGGAGCACATAGCCACGGTTGGTGGAAAGGATTTCATGGCCGGCTGCCCGAAGCAGGGCTATATCCTGGACGATGACCTGCCGGCTTACCTTAAGTCCTTTTGCAAAATGGCTTCCGGAGATGGGGGTAGAGGTGCTTCTTAAATCCGTAAGGATCTGTTCTCTTCTGGTTTCTCCGTTCAATGCGTCTTCTCCCTTTCTTATTCTGCATCCGGCAGCGGATGCAGGTTTTTCAGGCTAAGGTCCAGGATCGGGGCAGAGTGCGTCAGTGCCCCGCTGGAGATATAATCTACCTTTAAATCTTTGATTTTTTCGATATTTTCTTTCGTCACGTTGCCGGAAACTTCGATTTCCGCGTTGCCGTCAATGATACGGGTGGCTTTTTCCATGGTATCATGGTCCATGTTGTCCAGCATGATGATGTCCGCACCGCTGGAAACCGCTTCTTCTACCTGTTCCAGCGTTTCTACCTCGATCTCGATTTTCCGCACAAAAGGCGCATATGCTTTTGCCATGGCAATGGCCTCTTTTACGCCTCCGGCTGCGCCGATATGGTTGTCTTTTAAAAGGACCCCGTCTGACAAGTTATACCTGTGGTTTTTCCCTCCGCCTACCGTGACGGCGTATTTTTCAAAAACCCTCATATTAGGCGTAGTTTTACGGGTATCCAACAGCGTGATGCTGGTCCCCTTCAGGAGGGCGGCTGTTTTTGCAGTATAGGTGGCAACACCGCTCATCCGCTGCAGGTAATTCAAAGCGGTCCGCTCGCCGCTTAGGATGACACGCATGTCGCCGCGGACTTTGCCGACTAGCTGTCCTTTTTTGACCTTGTCGCCATCCTGCACGGTAAAGGTAACCTCGCTTTTGTCATCCAGCATCTGGAAGGTGTGCCGGAAAACGTCCAGCCCGCAGATAATCCCGTCCTCTTTACAGATCAAATCCGCTTCGCCGGCCTGCCCTTGTGGGATGACGCTGTTGGCGGAAACATCCTCAGAAGTCAAGTCCTCTTTCAGGGCGCTTAAAATCAGAGGCTCCATATTTACTTTTAAAGTGACTGGGTCAAGCATGGGATATTTCTCCTTTATATATCGTAAGGAGGGACCCGTTTCAGCGGGAGGATTCCTTGCGATGCACTAGCCGCATCGTCCGAAGGGCGATGGGTTTCTTTCAGACTGCTTTTGAAAGCGGTTCTGCCATTTTCCGGTAAGCAATTGCCGGCGTTCTGCCATTATTTTCCCGCTTAATTTCTTCTTTTACAAGGGTGATATTCTCTTCTTTCCACTGTGCCATGTCCTGGTATGGCTCGAAGGAGGTTTCCTCGATGAGGGCCGGGTCCTTCTTTATTTCAGCGCCTAAGGCAATAAGGGTGGCTGCCCGCCTTGCCCAGACCAAGCTTTCCAGGAGCGAGTTGGATGCCAGGCGGTTTTTCCCATGAACGCCATTGCAGGCGGTCTCTCCTGCCGCGTAAAGCTGCTTCATGGAGGTACGCCCTTCATGGTCTACCTGGATGCCGCCCATGAAATAATGCTGGGCCGGTACCACCGGGATCGGTTCAGAGAAAACATCGTATCCCATTTTTTCGCAATGCTCCACGATATTCGGGAAATGCCTCTGCAGCGTGACTTCCCCGATGGGGCGCAGGTCCTCCCAGACAAAAGGCGTGCCGTCTTTTTCCATCTGTTTATGGATTGCTTCGCTGAGCCTGTCCCTGGGAAGCAGTTCATTGGTGAAACGGTGCATATGTTTGTCATAAAGCAGTGCCCCTTCCCCGCGGACGGATTCCGAAATCAGGAAACTGCGGTCCTCTTCTTTGTCGGTATAAAACGTGGTGGGGTGGATCTGGATGTAATTGGCATGCTCCAGCGCGATATGATGGCGGATGGCAATTGCCAGGGAGTCACCGGTAAGGCTGCGGAAATTCGTGGAATGCTCATAGATCCCGCCGATCCCTCCGGTAGCAAGGACTACGTTGTCTGCCTCTACCTTTTCAAAGGACCCATCCTGCATACGGAGGACAGCGCCATAGCAGGTGTTGTCCTGGCAGATCAAATCTACCATTTCCGTATGTTCATAGAAAGTGACATTTTCCTTCTGCAGTGTTTTATCCAGCAGATGGGTGGTGATTTCCTTCCCGGTCACGTCTTTATGGTAAAGGATCCGCTTCTGGGAATGGGCCCCTTCCCGGGTAAAGTCTAAAGAGCCATCCAAGTTCCTGGCAAAACGCACCCCGTAAGAAACCAAATCTTCAATAATATCCGGGGAGGTCCGGATCATGATCTCCACGGATTTTGGGTCGTTTTCATAATGCCCGGCTTTCATCGTGTCTTCAAAATAGCTGTCATAATCCGATTCGTCTTTTAACATACAGATGCCGCCCTGGGCCAGCATGGAATCGCTGCTCTCCAGGTCGCTCTTTGTAATGATCATTATTTTTTTATGCTTCGGAAGTTTCAAGGCACAGTAAAGGCCTGCCACTCCGGCACCTACGATTAACACATCTGTTTTCATGGTCTGCTCCATTCTTATGCAAGGGCCTGGCACTGCCGGCTCCGTCCTTTTATATCGTAAGGAGGGGCCCCGCTCCAGTGGGAGGATTCCTTACGATGCACTAGCCGCATCGTCCTATGCCATCGCCTGGCAAGGCAGTGACGCAGGCCGCGCCCTCACGCGAAGCGTGATCTTTCATGGCGTGGCTCTCCTTCAGGACGATTTGGAATGCGGCGTCTGTCCTTTTTGAGGAGTAGTATAGCACGCATTTTGCTTACTGACAAGACAGGTGACAATGATTTCTTGTCAGCTGTCTTGACACATGACAGATATCTGTCTATAATGCGAACAAGCCGGAAAAGGAAACGGTCTTTCTTTTTGGGCAGATGGGCATCCTGCCGCCCTTCCGGCTGGGTCAAAAATCGGATGATGCTTTCCTTTAAAGGAAAATGCGGTAAAACGCAAAGCAGGATATCATCCGGTATAAAGACATCATAAAGAAAGAAAACGGATTCAGAAAGCCATTCAAAAGGGTGTAAGTAAAAGAGGCTTCAGGCTGGCCAGGAGAAACAAATGGATACGAAAGAATTACAGGAAAAAATTATCAAACTGAAAAAGGAAAAGGATATCTGTATCCTGGCCCATGCTTACCAGAGCCAGGATATCTGGGAAGTGGCGGATTATATCGGGGATTCCTACGGGCTGAGCATCCAGGCAGGCAAAGCGCCCCAGAATAATGTCCTAATGTGCGGTGTCCGTTTTATGGCAGAGACCATGAAAACTTTGAATCCCGAAAAGCATGTCTTTTTGGCAAACCCGCTGGCGTCCTGCCCCATGGCGCTCCAGATGACGAGGAATATGGTGGAAAAGCTCAGGGAAGAAAACCCCGGGTATGCAGTGGTTGCCTATATTAATACGACGGCGGACCTGAAGTGTGCGGTAGACGTAGTCGTCACCTCCTCTTCTGCCGTAAAGATCCTGAAAAATATGCCCCAGAAAAAAATCCTCTTTATCCCGGACTGCAACCTGGGACGCTGGGTACAGAAGCAGTGTCCGGACAAGGAATTTAAGTTCTTCAAAGGCGGCTGCCCCACCCATCTCCGGAATACGGCAGAGGACGTAGCTTATGCCAGGTCCCTCCATCCAGGAGCCCTTCTCCTGGTGCATCCGGAATGCCGTCCGGAAGTCACGGAACTGGCAGATTATGCAGGCAGCACCACCGGCATCATGAATTATGCAAAAAACTCCCCGGAGAAAGAATTTATCATCGGCACCGAAAACAGCATCGTCCAGCACCTGCAGTTTGAATGCCCGGATAAAAAGTTTTATCCTCTTTCTGTGGAAACGGTCTGCCCGAACATGCGTGCCACTACGCTGCCGGATGTTTATGCAGCCCTTACAGGGGAAGGCGGGGAAGAAATCCATCTTCCGGAAGAAGTGATGGAGGGGTCTGTCAAACCGATCCAGAAAATGATCGAGCTGGGCGGCTGAAAATGAAATACCTGATTTCGGGCATGGACCAGTCTGGAGGGCATACGTTTTCCAATTAGGGGCTGCCATCAAATGGATAGAAACCATAAACGGATATCGTATGGAGATGGGAAATCCTTCTATGGCTGTAAACTTGCTATTTTCCCTAAAAAAGAATAAAATAACAGAATAAATACATAAATACTAACAGGGCAAGGAAGCTTTCATTGTTTCCTTGCCTTTTTCTTTTTTTGAGGGAAATTTTCTTTTTTTGAGGGAAAAATGGCAGTCGAACTTCAAAAATTAATCCATAAAGTCGAAGATAAAGATGTCAGGCTGGTAGCCGGCAAAGAAGGCATGTCAAACCTGGTGACCTGGGTCCATATGGTGGAAGTCAGCGAAGTCACGGATTTCCTGACCGGCGGGGAGATCGCGTTCATCACCGGGATCGGGATCAGCTCCCCTTCCGAGGTCCTGTCCCTGGTGGAGCATATTTATGAGAAACACGCCGCCGGCGTGGTCATCAACACCGGGCCTTTTCTGGAAAAAATCCCGGAGGAAGTAGTTTCCTTCTGTGAGGAAAATGGGCTTCCGCTTTTTGAAGTGCCCTGGAGGGTCCACCTGGCGGAAATCATGCGGGTTTTCTGCTATGAGATCACCCTGGCAGACCGGAAAACGGCGGAAATCGCTGCCGCATTCCGGACAGCCCTTTTATTCCCGAAGCAGGAGGAGCTTTACGTCGTCCCCCTTTCCCAGCGAGGCTTTCCCGCTTCCTGGTCTTATACCGTCATTGTAGCCGCCTCGAAAACAGCGTCCATGGTCACCTCAAAACGGATGGAAAAAATCGAAATGACCCTTTCCAATTACATGAGCCATTCCTACCAGGATTTTTCCCTGTTCCATTCGGAGGATGAGCTCATCGCGATTACCGGGAACTATAGCGAAAGCAAAAATACAGATTTTGTCACGACCCTGCGCCATTACTTAAATGAAATCCGCCACCCTTCCGAAATCTTTTATTTCGGCGCCGGCAAAAGCACCGGAAGCGTCCGCTGTATTTATAAAAGCTACAGGCAGGCAAAGGCAGTGGTCAAGCTGCTGAAAAACGGGCATGTCAGCCAGGGCCAGATCTTTTATTCCAAAATGGGCTTTTATAAGCTGCTGATGAATATCGAAGACCAGGAGGTTTTGGAAGATTACTGCAAAAATACCATCGCGCCAGTGGTGGAGTATGATAAAAAGAATAACTCCAGCCTTGTGGAAGTACTGTCAGCATATCTGAAAAATAACGGCAGCGTAAAAGAAACGGCGGACGAGCTTTACGTCCACCGCAACACGGTTAATTATAAGCTGAATAAAATCAAAGAACTTACCGGCATGAACCTCTCTGCCATGGATGCCCGGCTGCAGCTTTCCGCTGCCTTGATGGTTATAAATATCTTATAAGGATAAAAAAAATGGCTCTGTTGCATTTGCTTTCCTTCTCGAAAAGCAGTGGACATCTTTCCATAGAAACCGCATCGGAATTTTCATTCTTTGCAAAAACGCCTATGCCGGAAATACATTTACCATTTGATGTATCTCCCTGCATAGGCGCCTTTCTACCTATTTAATATCCAGCTCCGGCGGTTCATCTAGATGCTCGGAGACATATTTGCCATCTTTTTTGCGCTGCTTCACGCACTCGGTCAAAAGGTACTCGATCTGCCCGTTCACAGAGCGGAAATCATCCTCTGCCCAAGCCGCGATGGCATCATATAATTTTTCATTTAAGCGAAGAGGGATTTGTTTCTTTGCCAAACCTTTTCCTCCCATCCACCAGGAACTGTTTTTCTGCTTATTTTAGTATAAGCTCCCGCTGTTTACAACCGGCTGTACGTCACGGTTGCCGCACAGGACTACCATCAGGTTGGAAACCATGGCGGCTTTGCGCTCTTCGTCCAGGTCTACCGCCCCGCTTTCCTGCAGGCGTGCCAGGGCCATTTCCACCATGCCGACTGCCCCGTCTACGATCATCTTACGGGCGTCAATGATGGCGGATGCCTGCTGTCTCTGCAGCATGGCGGCCGCGATTTCCGGTGCATAAGCAAGATAAGTGATCCTGGCTTCCAGGATGACAAGCCCCGCATCTTCTACTTTTTCCTGTATCATCTGGCGGATGCGTTCCGCGACAATGACGGAGGAACCACGCAGGCTCCCGTCATCTGCTTTCCCATCCCCGGTGGTGTCAATATTAGGAGCTACGTCATAAGGGTAGATCTTGACGATATCCCGGACCGCGGTGTCCGCCTGGAGGGAAAGGTATTCTTTATAATTGTCTACATTGAAAACTGCTTTTGCGGTATCGTCTACTTTCCAGATGACTGCCACCCCGATTTCCACCGGGTTACCCAGCACATCGTTTACTTTCTGGCGGGCATTATTCAAGGTCATGGCTTTCAAAGAAATCCTTTTTGAAGCTCCCTCTTCTTTCCCGCTTTTACCCATGGAAAAGCCTTTTTTGTTTCCTCCATCCACATCGGAGCTCTGTCCTAAATGGGTGGAAGCTGCCGGGTTGGTCTCGCTGCAGAAAGGATTGACAAAGTAGAATCCTTCCTGGCGGATTGTGCCGATATAGCGGCCAAACAAGGTAAGGACCGCCGCTTCCTGGGGTTTCACCACTTTCAGCCCCAGAAGGAAAATCCACCCGATGCATGCCCAAAGAAAGCCTGGGAGGAACAGCGGCATATATGGCGCCTCCTCCGTCCCCAGTATCCCTCCATACACCATGAGGACCACCGCCGCGGCATAAGCGGCCAAGACCAGGACCAAGACCGGCATCCCGTTTGCCTTTTTCTGCAATGTAACCTCTTTCATCTTTTCTTTTCCTTTCCTTTCTGTTAAAAGCAAAATCGAAAGATTTATTTTGATATCATTGTGATATCACAAACGGGGCTGCCTGTCAAGCGCCATGGTGCCATTTACTTTTTGTTTTCCACCCCGGAAACGGCCAGGAAGCCTTCCGTGACCGCGTCATAGATTTTTCTTGCCTTTACGCAGTCCCCGATTTTTTCATACGGGATTCCTTTCTTCTGTAAAACCGCCTCCATGCCGGACGTGTCATTCGGAACGCGCCCCAGGGCGGAGTATACCACTTCCGCTTCCGCCTGGAAGATGGCCCCTTTCTCATCGGAAAGCCCTTCCGCCTCTTTTTCTTCCGGCGTTAACTGCCGGAAAAATGTGCCTTTCCCGTCCATTTCTTCCGGAGGGAGGGCCAGAAATACCTTGTTCCTCGTGATTTTCTTGAAATTGCAGTGGAAGGCCACCTGGACCAGCGGGGAAGAACGGATGATTTCCCGCACCTTGTATTTATGGAACCGGTAGGCGTCTTTTACGATTTCGCCGCCCCGTTCCAGGACCAGCACCTGCTTCCCTTGTTTTGCCAGGTGGATCGCCGTCTCGCAAGCCACCAGCCCTCCTCCCAACAGGTATGGGAAAAGACGCCCTGCCGTAATCGGTACCCTTTCAAAAACCTTCCTTGCTTTTCCTCCCCATTTCCGTAAAATGGGAAGGGAAAAGGAGTTTTTTTATGAACATACTGAACCTGGAACATGTCAGCAAAGCATTTGACACAAGGCCCATCCTCAAGGACGTAACCGTGGGGCTGGAAGATACCGATAAAGTAGGCGTAGTAGGTGTGAACGGCACCGGCAAATCCACTTTCCTGCAGATCGCCGCAGGCGTCATGGAACCGGATGAGGGGCAGGTCATCAAAGGGCGGAATGTCCGTATTTCCTACCTGCCCCAGACCCCTGTTTTTGACATGGAAAAATCGGTTCTGGAGAATATCTGCGATAAAGTATCCGGAAAACAGCCCGGCTGGAACCTTTCCGGAGAAGTCCGCGCCAGGCTGATGGATTTTGGCATTGATAACCCGGACGATTTGCCGGACACCCTTTCGGGAGGGCAGAAAAAACAGGCAGCCCTCATCGGCGCGCTGCTGACGCCCTGCGAGCTTCTGATTTTGGACGAGCCCACGAACCACCTGGACGGGCGCATGATCGAATGGCTGGAAGGGCAGCTTATTGCTTTCCCCGGATCCCTGCTTATGGTAACCCATGACCGGTATTTCCTGGACCGGGTCATAGGCCAGATCTTGGAACTGGACCGGGGAAAAGCCTACCGTTATAAGTCGGGCTACTACGGCTACCTGGAACGGAAGGAACAACGCCTCCAGGATGCTGCCGCCAGCGAACGGAAAATGGCGGCGCTCTATAAGAAAGACCTGGCATGGATGATGCGGGGCGCAAGAGCCCGCTCCACTAAGCAGAAGGCCCATATCCAGCGGTTTGAAGCCCTTAGAGACCGGGAAAAACTGGTAGAGGATCGTAAATTGGAGCTGAATTCCCTCTCCTCCCGGATCGGGAATAAGACGATCCTTCTAAAAGATATCGGGAAATCCTATGGTTCCAAAACGCTGTTCCGTGATTTTACCTACACCTTTTCCCGGACAGACCGGGTGGGCATCGTCGGACCCAATGGCTGTGGGAAAACCACCTTATTAAAATGCATCATCGGGGAAGAAGAACCAGACAGCGGGTCTGTCGAAATCGGGCAGACCATTCAGATCGGCTATTTCGGCCAGGAAAACGAGCAGCTGGACCCTTCTGAGCGTGTCATCGACTTTATCCGGGACACCGCGGAATTTGTCCGTACCTCAGACGGGCTGGTCAGCGCCTCTGCCATGTGCGAACGCTTCCTTTTCGATTCAAAGATGCAGTATTCTTTGATTGAAAAACTCTCCGGCGGGGAAAAACGCAGGCTCCAGCTCTTAAAAGTGCTTATGGGCGCCCCCAACGTGCTGGTCCTGGATGAGCCCACCAATGACCTGGATATCCAGACCCTGCAGGTATTGGAAGATTACCTGGACCGCTTTGCCGGGATCGTCCTGGTGGTTTCCCACGACCGGTACTTCCTGGACCGGGTGGCCACGCGTATTTTCGCGTTCCAGTCAGACGGCACCCTCTGGCAGAGCGAAGGAGGCTACAGCGACTACCGCATCCACTGTGAAGAATCCGGGAAAGACCTGCTTTTTGCTCCGAAAAAGGCAGTGGATGCAGGAGCCAGTGCTGCTCCTTCGGAAACAGGAAACAGCGATGCGCCGCAGGGCGGCAATAGAACTTCTTCCGGTAAGCGGGAAAAACGAAAGAAAACCAAGCTTTCCTATAAAGAACAGCGGGAATACGACAGCATGGAAGAAACCATTTCCAAACTGGAAGAAAAGAGCGCCAAGCTGGAAAAGCAGATCGAAGAAAATGCCTCCAGCTATACCAAGCTGGAAGGCCTTTCCAAAGAAAAGGAAGAAATAGACCAGCAGCTGGAAGAAGCCCTGGAGCGATACATTGAGCTGCAGGACATGGTGGATGCATTTAACCAGGAAAACGAAAGGGGCTGACGCGGCTTTCTTAAAGGAAAGGCTGAAGTGGTTTTCTTAATCGGCATTTTCCAAAAAGCAGCCCTATGTATATAACAGAAGGACATTCTTGCAATAAAAAACCGGAATGGCATGCCCGCTTCATTGGGCATCCATTCCGGTTCTTCTTTGTGTATTACTGTATTTTATGGCATTACCTGCATGCTGCCTGAGCCACCTGAACTGCCCGGTATCTCCTGGCTGTAGGAGCCGCCCTGGGAGGTACTGCCCGGCACGCCTGCGCCCTGCTGGGATCCTCCGTACTGGGAAGACCCGTCAGAAGGCATCTGGCTGGAAGAACTGCCTTGGCTGCCCTCTGAAGACGAACTGCTGGAGCCTTCCGAAGAGCTGTCCGAACTGCTTTGCAGCGTAACGCTCAAAGTCTTCTTTGTATAGGAGTCACCTGATTTCCGTTCTACTACGACATCTACTGTGGTGCCGGATGCGTAATACTGCATCAGGCTCTGCAGGCCGTCCATGGAGCTTACCGTATGGCCGTCAAACTCGACGATGATGTCTCCCTGCTGCATGCCGGCCGATTCTGCCGCGGAGCCTTCGGCAACTTCCGATACATAGACGCCCTGCGGGATATCATAGGATTCGGCAATCGAGCTGGTAACGGATATGCCGCTGATTCCAAGATAGCCCCTGTCTGCTTCCGAAACGGTTTCGCTCTGGATCAGCTGGTTGATAATGGGGATGGCTGTATTAATCGGGATGGCATATCCCATACCTTCTACCGAAGTATCGGAGAGCTTGGCGGAATTAATGCCAATGACCTCGCCCTTGCTGTTG
Source organism: uncultured Lachnospiraceae bacterium (assembly GCA_902797185.1). GTDB lineage: Bacteria > Bacillota > Clostridia > Lachnospirales > Lachnospiraceae > RUG14243. Next base: position 24,179 of record CADBRV010000077.1, on the reverse strand, counting down.
AGCAATGCCCCTCCGCTGTTGCCCGGGTTAATTGCTGCATCCGTCTGGATATAAGTGCCTGTCGTCCCATCTTCTGTTTCCACCTTCCGGCCCGTAGCACTGATGACGCCGGTTGTAACGGACTGCCCATAACCTAACGCGTTGCCAATGGCAATGGCGGATTCTCCTACCTTCAGGGAATCCGAATCGCCCAAAGTTGCCACTTTGATGGAGGAAAGGGTATCTGAGCTTAAATCACTGGTTTTGACGCTGACGACTGCCAGGTCGTCATCCGCATCCGTCCCCTTGATGGTGGCATCTGCGGAAGCTTCATTGGAAAACGTAACCTTGATGGAATCCGCCCCATCCACCACATGGTTGTTGGTCGCAATATAAAGCGTATCATCCGTCTGGGCTACGATAATGCCGGACCCGGCACCTTCCGTAGCCTCATCGCGTTCCCCGGTAAGCATGGAATACGTTCCAGTCTCTTCATAATAGCAGTTGATTGCCACGATGGACGGCATCGCATCTTCAACAACAGAAGAAACATCCACTGCAGCCACTTTATCCGAACCGGAGCTGGAACTGTCCGCATCCCCGGAAGCGACAGTCTGCAGGATACCGGTATCCGACCCTCCACTGCCCGTCCCAGTCGTCTGGGCGCTGGTCGTATTCAAATGCCCGAAAACAGCGGCTGCCACCAGCCCGACCGCTGCCGCAATGGCTGCCACCTTCAGCGGAAAGGAAAACCACTTCTTTGTTTTCGCTTTTGGGGCAGAGGTTCCATTGGTATCCGGAAAATTCATATTCTGAAAATCTGCCATATCGTTTGCCTTCTTTCTTTTTATCTCGTAAGGAGCGGCCCGCTCCAGCGGGAAAGTTCCTTACGATGTACCAGCCGCATCGTCCGCCGTCTCGCCTGGTTAGGCGGTGACATAGGACGATTTGGAATGCGGCGTCTGTCCTTCACAGGCTGTCTGTATGATCCTTTTTGATAGTTCTACTATCGCAGGCAACTGTGAAGAAAATATGATGAGGCTTTGCAGATAATGTGAAATGGCAGTTTCCAGCCTTTCCTTGTTAGTGTTTCTCCCCTTCTCCGCGCATCCCGATGGGGACATAAACCGCGTCTTTCCCGATATACTTATAAGCCGGGCGGATGATCTTTCCATTATTGGCAAGCTCTTCCATCCGGTGCGCGCACCATCCTACAATCCTGGCCATGGCAAACAGTGGGGTATAAAGCTCCCTTGGGAGCCCCAGCATGGAGTAGGTAAATCCGGAATAAAAGTCCACGTTGACGCAGACGCCTTTATACATTTTGCGCCTTCCGGCAATGATTTCCGGTGCCAGGCGGGATACCATGTCATAAAGGGCAAATTCTTCCATCCTGTCTTCATGTTCTGCGAGCTGCTGGACATACTTTTTAAAGATGACCGCCCTGGGGTCTGACAGGGAATAAACCGCGTGCCCTACGCCATAGATCAGCCCGGCGTGGTCAAAGGCCTCTCCATCCAGGAGTTTGTTGAGGTAAGCGCTGACCTCGTCTTCATCCTTCCAGTCTTTGACGGTCTTTTCCATCTCGTCAAACATGCCCATGACTTTCAGGTTCGCGCCGCCATGCCGCGGTCCCTTTAAGGAAGCCATGGCTGCCGTGATGGCAGAATAGGTATCCGTCAAAGTGGAAGTTACCACATGGGTGGTAAAAGCGGAGTTATTTCCTCCGCCATGGTCCATATGGAGGACTAAAGCGGTATCCAGCACCTTCGCCTCGATCTCGTCATAGGAGCGGTCCGGACGCAGCAGGCTCAAGATGTTTTCTGCAATGCTCCCATGGTCCAAGGGGTTATGGATCACCAGGCTCTTGCCCAGCGCATAATGGCGGTAAGCCTGGTATCCATAAGCGGAAAGCATAGGGAGCACGGAAATCAGATGCATGCTCTGCCGGAACACGTTCGGGAGGGAGTTATCCTCCGCGTGGTCATCATAAGGGTATAATGTCAGGATGCTCCGCATCAGGACATTCATCATATCCTTGTCCGGCGCTTTCATGATCACGTCCCGCACAAAGTTTTTCGGGAGGGAACGGTAAAAAATAAGCTGGTCGGAAAATTCTTTTAACTGGCTTTCCGTAGGGAGGGTGCCCAGAAGGAGCAGGTATGCCACTTCCTCAAAGCCGAACCTTCCCTCTTTCGAATAGCCCGGGATCAGGTCATTTATGTCATACCCACGGTAAATCAGGTGCCCGTCCGCCGGTACCTCTTCCCCGTCTACGATGGCTTTTGCCCTTACTTCCGAGATATTGGTAAGCCCGGCTAAAACGCCCTTGCCATTTAAGTCACGGAGCCCTCTTTTGACATTATATTCGACATAAAGGGAGGGGGTGATCTTATCCTTTTCCTCTACCCTTTTGGCACATGCCTCAATTTCCGGCGTGACCTTGGAATAAATATTTTCATCCCGCTCATTCAAATCCATCTTTGTACCTCCTGCCTTTCCTCCCTTTCGGGAATATCCCTTCCTTCCCGGGAAAAACAAGTATCTTTACTGGTGAAACTCAAAAAAGCAGCGCCATGCCAAAAAAGCGTATCACTACTCTGGCACAGCCTGCCTCATCTTTATCAAAAACGAAAATAAATTGGCCTATCCCCACAAAGCCTTACATCAGCCTCAGTTCCGGTGAAACCTTAAACGGCGCGCCTGTCTTTTCCCGTATCATGTCCACGTTGACGCCGACACGGTGGGACATCAGTGTAAGGCCGTCGGTATTAGATACCTTGAAAACCGCCATTTCGGTCACGATCCAGTCCACGCATCCTTTCCCGGTAAGGGGCAGGGTACATTCTTTTACGATCTTCGGCTTTCCGCTTTTGGTGCAATGGTCCGTGGCCACGATGACATCTTTAATGCCGGTCACCAGGTCCATGGCGCCGCCCATTCCGGGGTAGCTTCCAGGTCTTGCCCAGTTTGCCAGATCCCCGTATTCTGATACTTCAAAACATCCCAGAACGGTGCATTTGATCCTGCCCTTCCGGATCATGCCGAAGGAAGTACAGATGTCAAAAACGCTGGCGCCTTTCTCCAGATGGGTGGAAAATCCGGCCGCATTAAAATAAGGTGCCTCCGGGTTTAACCCGTCATATGTTTCCCCTACGCCCAATAGCCCGTTTTCACTTTGGATCGTAACGCCATCTTCAATATAATCCGCTACCAGTACCGGTACGCCAACCCCCAGGTTGACTACGTCCCCGGCATGGAACCATGAAGCAATCTTCTTGGCGATAAACCGCCTGTTTTTTTCCTGGTCCGTCATGAGATAAAGGCCTCCTTCCTTTCGTTTTTCAGGATCATGTCCACAAAAATGCCCGGTGTCGTAATATTGCTGGGAGAAATTTCACCGAACTCCACAAAACGGTCTGCCTGCACGATGGTCAGGTCCCCCGCCATGGCAATGACCGGGTTGGAATTACGGGCCGTACCGTTAAAAGTCAGGTTTCCATAATTATCTGTCGTAGCTGCACGTACCAGGGAAATATCCGCTGTAAGGGCCGTTTCAAACATGTATGGCTCCCCGTTAATCATCTTGATTTCCTGGTCCTTCTGTGCCAGGGTCCCGATACCGGTTTTGACATAAATGCCGCCCAGGCCTACCCCGCCTGCACGGATCCGTTCCGCCAAGGTCCCCATGGGGCAGAATTCCACTTCGATTTTCCCGGAAGCCATAAGCTCCAGGTTCTTCGGGTTGCTGCCGGCATGGGCGATGATGATTTTGTCAAAAAGCCCTAAATGCAGGAGCCTCGCCGGGCTGGCATCCAGCGCGACCAGGGTCAGGTGCCTTGCCCCGCTTTCAATTAAAAGGTCAAACAGCCTGCTGGGGCAGCCATGGTAGGCAAATCCGCCTGTCATGATAGTCTGCCCGTCATGAAATTTGGAGAGGATCTCTTCCCTCCCGCACTTTTTACTCTTCATGGAACATTTACCTCCTTGGCCTTAAATGCCTGTCATGAAAGCAGCGACGAAACCGGCCCCAGGGAAAGGATGGAGAGATGCTTGGTTGCCCTGGAAATCGCGGTATAAAGCCTGTGCCTGGACAGTTCGCCCCCCGGATAGCGGTCATTGTCCGCATCCGGCAGGATGACCGTGTCAAATTCCATGCCTTTGGCCAGGGCAAGGTCCATCACGACAATGCCCTTCTCCGGCAGCCCCTTCTTCCCATTTAAATATTCCGGGGCATCTTCCCCTAACAGTTCCTGTACCTTGTGGGCGGATTTCTTGCTGATGCAGATGATGGCAGCAAGGCCTTCGTTTTCCCTTGCTTGTAAAACCTCTTCCCTAAGTGCCTCTTTATATTCCTCTTCCGAAGCAAAGCTCCGGATATTTGGCATTTCACCTGGCCGCTGCACGGACGAGATCTGGATCCGTTTTTCTTCCGGCAGCATCTTTGCAAAAAGCTGCGTAATCTCCGGGGAGGACCGGTAACTGGTGAAAAGTGAAATCCGCTCCACCGGCTTTTTTCTGGAAAGGAAGAATTCCTCCATCTGGGAAAAATCCGCCGTCCCCTGCCGGATCGCCTGGAACTCGTCCCCCAGAAGCATGAACTTCGCGTTGGGGAAATACCGCTCCAATACCATCAGCTGCGCCATGGAATAATCCTGTACCTCGTCCACCATGACATATTTCGCGTTCCGGTCGCATGCACCCGTAAGCGCCGTTTTTAGGTAAAGGTATTCTGCCGCCGTCATGGATTTCCTGCCCAGGATCCTTTCCCCGATGGCTTTCAGGTTTAAGAATCCATAATCCCGGATCGTCTTTATCGCCATGCCGCTGTTCTGCATACGGTTTTCCTCTGCATCGCTGTAGGGCGTAAGGGCGTCATCCTGCTCGATCTGGCTGTCATCATCGGAAATATCATGTGCCTGTTTGCGAAGGCGCACCCTGGCCAGCTCTTCCAGCTCGTCTACCGCCACCTGGGTCATGTGGTAATCCACGCCAAGCTTAAGCCGTTTCCCGATGATGTCTGCGATTTCTTCTGCGGTAAAAATGCAGCGTTTTTTCTGCATGACCGGCTTAAAAAAGGCAGGTTCCGGCTTTAACGTGCCAAGGGCCGCATCTATTTTTTCCAGGTTCTCCTTCCGTGTCCGGTCATGCTCCCGGTCCCGGAAGGGGACGCCGCAGTCATCCAAAAATTCCTGCCAGGTCAGCGTATTGGGATTCTGCTCTCCCAGGTCCGGCAGGACGCTGTCGATATACTGGCGGAATACCGGGTTCAAAGTCAAAAGGTAAACCTGCTCCGGGCGCAGGGTCTTCCTCCTGCGGTAAAACAGGTATGCAATCCTCTGCAGCAGGACCGAGGTCTTTCCGGATCCGGCAATACCGTCTACCAAAAGCACCGGCACATCCTTATGGCGGATGACCGCATTCTGCTCCTTCTGGATCGTGGCCGTGATGGCCTGCATCTTGTCCGTCCTCCTGGCAGAGAGGGACTGGAGGAGCAGGGCATCTTCAATCGCCACCTGTGTGTCAAAATAGGAAAGGAGCTTGTCCTTGTCCAGGTCAAACTGCCTACGCAGCAGCAGCTCCACCGGGATTTTCCTTCCCTCTACTTCATAGGAGGTCATCCCGTTTTCCTGGTTGTAGTAGGTTTCAGCGATGGGGCTCCTCCAGTCAATGACCAGGGGGTCATACTCATCCTCTGTCAGCTGTGCCGTGCCGATATAATAATCTTCCGGCTCTTCCTCCGGCGAAAAACGCAGGGTCACCCTGGCAAAATAAGGCCCTTCCAGGAGTTTTTCCACGTCCTCCAGCTTGGAGGAAAGGATGCTGCTGGAAACGTTGTACCCATCAATATATCGGTTCCAGGTCTCGATCTCGCCATATGCCTCGGTGGTCACCTCGTCATCCGCAAAATCGAAATTCAGGTTGTCCCGGATGTCGTTCTTTTCTTCCTGGGCCCTTTTCTCCAAAGCCCTCCTTTGGGAAGTGAGGTCATCCTTCATCTCCACTAACCGGCTGTAAACTTTGGTTAAATGGTTTTGTTCTTCGGTAAAAATCTTATCATCCATAATATTAAATATAACAAACCTTTATGCGCAATGGAACCGTATTTTGTCTGACAAATACTGCTATCCGTATCAAATTTCAGTGTTTTCCGTTAATCCATGTATCCCAGTCCTGGATGATGCTGCGGTCCTCGAAATAGTTGATCCGCATGGCATCCCGCACCTCGTCCATGGTCTGGTTCGTCGTTTTAACCGCTTTGCCTGTGCCATCCTTTAAGATGTCATAGACATCCGGGATCCTGGCTGCCCATTTTGCCCTGGACTCGCGGATCGGGGAAAGCATCTCTTCCATCACTTTAATCAGGAATTTCTTGCATTTGACATCCCCAAGGCCGCCCTTTTTGTAATGCTCCTTCATTTCATCCAGGTTCTGGTAATCCGGCAGGTATTCCGCAAACTGGTCGTCACGGCAGAATGCATCCAGATAGGTAAATACCATGTTGCCCTCTACATGTCCCGGGTCTGCCACATTGATATGCTCCGGATCCGTGTACATGCCCATGATTTTTTTCTTTACCGTGGCTGCGTCATCAGAAAGGTAGATGCAGTTTCCAAGGGACTTGGACATTTTTGCCTTCCCATCCAGGCCCGGCAGCCTCCTCTGTGACTCATTCTCCGGCAGGAGGATTTCCGGCTCTACCAGGACGTCTCTTTTATAAGTCGTATTGAATTTCCGTACCAGTTCCCTGGCCTGCTCCAGCATCGGCTCCTGGTCCTCCCCGGCCGGCACCGTCGTCGCCTTAAATGCGGTGATATCGGCTGCCTGGGAAACCGGATAGGTGAAAAAGCCCGCCGGCAGCCCGGCGTTGTTATCATTCTCCCCTTCCGCGCTGGAGAACCCCTTCTGCACCATTTCTGCCTTTACAGTAGGGTTGCGGCTGAGCCTCTGGGTGGTGACAAGGTTCATATAGTAAAAGGTAAGGGCATGCAAGGCCGGGATGCCGGACTGGATACAGATATTGGTCTTGTCCGGGTCAATGCCTACGGAAAGGTAGTCCAGCGTCACTTCGATAATATTATCCCGGATCTTCTGAGGGTTGTCCCAATTGTCCGTCAGCGCCTGGTCATCTGCGATCAGGATGTTAATCTCGTCATATTTCCCGCTGTCCTGGAGCTGGACCCTGCGCTGCAGGGAACCTACATAATGTCCCAGATGCAGTTTCCCGGTAGGACGGTCCCCCGTCAGGATAATCTTCTTCTTGCTGTCTTTTGCTTCCATAATTCCTCCACGCAACTGCTACTTCTTGACTCCTGCACGACCTCCCTAAGACGGGCAGGCCTGCCATGTATAATACGTTATATTTTACCATTCCATGAGTAATTAATCCATGTTTTCCTTGCGAACCTCTTCCCGTGTATATGCGGCCGTTATCTTTGTTTTTGCCTTCGTGTCTTCCATAAATACCTCTTCCCGCATATATGCGACCATTATGCCAAGGCTTCCGCCACCCTTCCGAAAGCACCAGGAAACTTAAGAAAAACTTCCGGGTGTTGATAAAATCCGGGCGGCCATGATTTTGGAAAGGCTTGCTGAAAAATTTTTATAAAAGCTGGATGAAAAAATTTTGAATATAGGCTTGGTCAAAGAAATTAATATATATTTTGATATATTATAATATAATATTACATTGTTTGATATGCAGTTATAAAGAAACAGCCCGCTTCCATATTGGAAGATGGGCTGTACCTTTTTTCTCGTTTTTCAATTTGCCAAAAGTCGTGAATCCTTCAGGAGAATCCCTCTTCTATGGCATACGGAAAGCTTCTAGGAAGCTTCTTTCCTTAAGAAGGTCAAATATCTGCTTTCCAAAGGCCGTGCAGGTTGCAGTATGCATATGCTGCTACAGGCTCTGCGCCAGCTGCAAGCACGAACTCTGCTTCCGGTGCATCACCCGGTTTCAGGTATTTCAGCTGGTAACTGTCCTTACACTCCAGGACGATGAACTCGATATAATGCTCTTCCGTCATCGGATGGGCAACAGAACCAACCTTTACGGAAACCTTGTCCCCATTAACCGTTACAACCGGGACATGTTTCTCCTGGGCTGCGTCTGTGGTATTCGGGACGACTTCTGTCATTTCAATCCCGCAGCACTGCGGTGTGCAGGCTTTTTTCTCTCCAAGAAAAGTTACAAAATTTTTACATCTGTCACATCTGTAAAATAACATAATCGGTATCCTTTCTGCCTGTATTTTATAGGCTTTGTCAGACGGCTCTGCCGCCTGGTTGCTCTTAACCAGATTATACATCACCCGGTAGCAAAACGAAATACTATTCCAACAACTGCTGATACCGCAATGAAAAAAAACGGATGGAAATTCCACTTTTTCTGTGCCAAAAAAAGCAGGACCGCCAGCACGACTGCTTTCCAGGAAAACAAACTGGAGAAGAGCCCGGACTTTGAAAAGGCATCCACATTTATGATGGAAGTTTTCGCCACATTGATGCCTGCCGCTGAAATCATAGCAATGGACGCAGGACGAAGGCCGTAAAAAACATTGGATACGACTTTGCTCTTCCGGAATTTTTCCAGAATCGTCGCAACAATCAAAATGACAATGATGGACGGGGCAGCCAGGGCGATGGTGGAAAGGATGCCTCCGATGATCCCGGAAGTCTTGAATCCGGCATAGGTAGCCATATTGATACCGATCGCTCCCGGCGTCGACTCGGAAACGGCAATCATATTGGCAACGTCATCATGGGAAAACCATCCGAACTGGTCCGACATCTCATAAAGAAACGGCAAAGTGGCAAGGCCGCCGCCCACTGAGAAAAGGCCGGTCTTAAAAAACTGAAGCATCATCAAGATCAACGTTTTCATTTATCCTGCCTCCTTTCGGCCTCATCCATCTCTTGTTTATCTGGCTCTTGTACTGTGGCGTCCTGTTCCCGGCCTTTCTGTACTACGGAACTGTGCCCATTGCCTTGCTCCTGGCATTCCTGTGCAGTAACTTCCTGCTGGCTAACCTGCTCCATTTCTGCCTGCCTCTTATTTCCAGCCTTATTCGGTCCGATAAAAGCACCCAGTACGCCGGCACAGATGACGAAAGCCGCGGCGGAAACATGGAGCGGAAGCACTTTGGAAAATACGGTAATAAAAAAGATGAAGCAGTACATCACCAGGGTCTTCCAGTCCACCACGGATTTTTTCCATAACCGGAGGACGGCCTGGATAATCAGGACAAAGACGCAGACCCGGATGCCGGCAAACGCGTCCTGCACATAGGGGTTATCCGCAAAACCGGTCAGGACGGCGGCAATAACAAGGATGATCCAGATAGGGACGGAAATAAACCCCAGGGAAGCCACAATACCGCCAATGATGCCTTTCCGCTTATGCCCGATAAAGGTGGAGACATTTAACGCGATGACGCCCGGCGTGCATTGGCCGATGGCAAAGTAATCCAGAAGTTCTTCCTGGCTGACCCATTTTTTATCATCCACCAGATCCCTTTCCAAAAGGGGGAGCATGGCATAACCACCGCCGAAATTAACCGCCCCGATTTTTAAAAAAGTAAAATACAGGTCCCAAAGTTCCTTCATCTTTCCCGCCTTTCCTTTGGATTTTTCCTTCAGGCTGCTTTCAAAAAAAGATATTTCCTATAAAAAAGACAACCGCCGCATTCCAAATCGTCCTTAAGGAGAGCCACGCCATTATAAACCGCACTTCGTGCGGAGACGTGGCCTATGTCATCGCCTTACAGGCGATGACATAGGACGATGCGGCTGGTGCATCGTAAGGAATCCTCCCGCTGAAGCGGATCCCTCCTTACGATATATAATAGTATCCTTTTCTCATATATATGTAAAATAAATAATTTATGCTATAATAATATAAATTCAATATATTATTAAAATCAGTATAACCCCGATCATCAATAGATCTATCATCAAAAGATGGAAAGGAACGATCTTTATGGAACTTCGGCAGCTTGAACTATTCCGTGCCATTGCGGATGCCGGGAGCATGAATGCCGCTTCCCGCAGCATCCCCATGGCACAGCCCAATATCAGTTACCAGATGAAACGGCTGGAGGAAGAACTGGGCGTATCCTTGTTTGAACGAAGCCGCAGCGGCATCACCCTGACCCCCGCGGGAAAAATCCTTTACCAGCGTGCTGACACGATCCTGGGGCTTTCCGAATCCGCCAAACAGGAAGTAGTCGCCGCCGGCCATTCCAGGAGCCTTCGGCTTGGAATCACGCCCTCCATCTGCCCTGCCGCCATGTCCGTCATCCGGTCTTTCAGCCAGAAGTTCCCGGATGTACGATTTGAAATCCATGACGGGATCACTTATAACCTGGTGGAAGAAATCAAAGCCGGCGTCATCGACCTTGCCCTGATCCGCACCCCGGTAAACCTGGAAGGGCTGGAATCTTTCCCGATCCGCAGGGAGCCCATGGTGGCAGCCTCCTGCCTGGAGAAAAAAAAGAACCCCTTTTCCGGGAAAGACCTTTCGGAATATGATTCCATCCCCCTCACCTATTTAAAAGGAAAACCCCTTATTTTCTACCGCCGGTATGATGCCCTTTATAAAAAGGCTTTCCAGGAAGCCGGCTTTTCTCCAGACGTCCTTTGCTGGTGCGACGATTCCCGCACTTCCATGACCTGGGCAAAAAACGGGCTGGGCTATGCCATCTACCCATCTTCCATGTGCCAGATGGACGACGGGCTGTATTACCAGAAGATCGACTGCGGGTATCTGGAAACAAAAATCCTCCTGGTAAAAGAAAAAGGGAAGTCTCTGCCTGCAGTTGCCAAAGACTTTGCCTCTTATATCCACTCCCTCTTTCCATCCATCCCCACGGCATGATAAAATGTAAAGGATTGAAAGATGGGGAGGATGGCAAAAATGCAGCAGAATCTGACGGAAGGGAACATCTTCCGGGGGCTTTTAAAATTTTCCGTACCTTATTTAATAACCTGTTTCCTGCAGACTTTTTACGGGATGGCGGACCTGTTAATTACAGGCCAGTTCTATGGCGCGTCCGCCATCAGCGCCGTATCCATCGGCAGCTCTGTCATGAACATGGTTACCGTGGTTATCGCCGGGCTGGCTATGGGTGCTACCGTGCTGATCGGGAAAAACATCGGTGCCGGCAGGAAAGAGGACGTACAAAAAGACATCGGCACTTCCATCTGCCTTTTCCTGATTGTCGCCGCCATTATTACCGCCATCCTGCTGGTTTCCATCCGGGGGATGGTCTTCGTCATGCGGGTGCCGGAAGAAGCAAAGCCAGCCACCTTCCATTACCTTTTTATCTGCTATCTGGGCGTGCCCTTTATTACGGCTTATAACATGCTCAGTGCCATTTTCCGCGGGCTGGGGGATACGAAAAGCCCCATGTATTTCGCTTTCGCGGCAGGCATTATCAATATTTTCGGGGACCTTTTCCTGATCGGCTATGTAGGGCTTGGCGCCGCCGGGGCAGCCACCGCGACAGTCTGCTCCCAGGCAGGCAGCGTCCTTTTCGCCATCCTATTTCTGAAAAAGAAAAGGAACTACATCCAGGTCCGCAGAAAGGACCTGAAATTGGATTCCTCCTTGATCCGGAACATTTTCAGTGTGGGCGTCCCCATCGCGTTCCAGGACGGATGCATCCAGGTTTCCTTCCTTATTATTACGATTATCGCCAATACCCGGGGCGTGGATATTTCCGCCGCCGTTGGCATCGTGGAAAAAATCATCGGCTTCCTGTTCCTGGTGCCGTCCGCCATGCAGGCCTCTGTCACCGCCATCAGCGCACAGAATATCGGCGCGGGGAAGGACAGCCGTGCCCTTTCTACTTTGAAATATGCCATTGCTGTCTGCTGTACTTACAGCATCGTGATTATTACCGTTTGTGAAGCCTTTGCCTACCCGGTCATCCGTTTGTTTACAAAAGACCAGGAAGTAGTTGCTTTAGGCGTGCAGTATTTCCGCACCTACCTGGCAGATACCTTCTTTGCAGGGTTTCATTTCTGCTTCAGCGGATATTTCTGCGCCTATAACAAAGCCATCTATTCCTTCCTGCACAATATCGCATCCATCCTGGTGATAAGGATCCCCGGCTCAATCCTGGCAACCATCCTGTTCCCGGCAACACTGTATGCCATGGGATGTGCACCGGCAGGCGGCTCCCTGCTTTCTACAATCATCTGCCTTATCCTGTATTTCCATGGAAAAAAGAGAGGCTACTGGACCGGAGCAAAAAGCATGGTCCAAAGCAACGCCTAAAGCGAAAAGCGTTAACGATTACTGACGAGAACGCAAAACAAGCCGCAGCAGGTGGAATCTCCATCTGCTGCGGCTATATTTTATCCTTGTTTCTATCGTAAGGAAGGGCCTGCTTCAGCGGGAGGAACCCTTACGATGTACCAGCTGCATCGCCCCTTTCAGACCGGCTTTTTTTCTCCCTGTTTCTTTATCCCAGGGCATATCCCGGATTTTCTTTACTGTGCAACCGGGTCAGAAACAGAAACGGTATGGTCATACCAGGTCCCTTTGGTTCCTAAGATTGCCAGGTCGAAATCCTTCCCAATTGCTTCCACCGGCACATCAAAAGCATATACGGTCTCGGATGTGCCGTCACTGTAATTTACCGTCTCTTCCGTCGGCTGGATCAGGTCGGACTTGTCCGCCTTTTCGGCATCTGATGCTTTTCCAAGGTAAAGGTTTACGATATTCTCGGATACCAGCCGGATATGGATGACCATCTTCCCGTCTTTTACAGTCAAGGTGCCCTTCCCGTTATCCGCGTCATTTACATGGAACATGCTGCTGTCCGTGTTAAAATCTGCAGTATAAGTGCCATCTGCCAGTGTACCTGCATCCGCGGACTCGTCAGATGTAACAGGAGTGCCATTGTCAATGGCATCCTTCGTATGTTCTACATACATCTGCTCAATATCTTCAATCCGGCCCAAGCCGCTGATCTGGGTTTCTACCGTAAATCCGGCATCTTCAAACTGGCTCTTCCAGGAACCTGCATCATCCCCGGCCATATCGTTGTTTGCATGGTCGCCGGCCACTACCATAAGGGGGCGGAGGATGACTTCCTTATAACCTGCATCCTTTACTTTCTGGATGACTGCCTGGCAGGCGGTATCTGCCGGTTTTCCTTCTACGGTGCCGATGAAGACGTTATGATATCCCAGGTCTTCCATCTCGCTCTGCATCTGGTCATAAGTAATGTTGGCTTCGTGGGAAGTGCCATGGCCCATGAAGACAAAAGCGGTGCCATCGCCGGAAGCATCTTCCAGGGAATCATAGCCTGCGTCTTTTACTGCCTGCGCCGTGATATCCTTGGCAACCCTCTGCTTGTCCTCATTTACAGCAGCCGTATCAGACCCTGCTTCACCCAGGAGCGGTTCCGCGATCTTGACGCTGTCAAACTTGTCCGCATATTCTTTTACGGAAGCGGCCAGCTCGTCATATTCTGCGCCATGCATCAAATGGGTAGGCTGTACAATAAGGTTCTTTACCCCGTTCTCCACTGCCCTCTGGAGTGCCTGGTCCACATTGTCGATCTTCTCGCCATCCCTGGCCTGGACATGGTTGATGATGATCTGGGCGGTAAAAGCCCTGCGGACAGAATAATCCGGATAAGCTTCCTGCTCTGCCTTTTCAATCCCTCCGATGTCCTTGGCACGGCTGTCATTAAAAGAAGTACCAAAGCTGACTACCAGGATTTCATTTTCCCCGATGCCGTCATCGTTTAGCGGGGCATCCGCGGAAGCGTCACCGGTATCCCTGCCGAAATAATCCGGGTCTGCATAATCACCGGAAACCAGTGCTTTCTGCGTATCCGTAAGGGCATCCCAGGCTTCTTTTGCTTCTTTGCACTGCTCGTCGGCCTGGTCCGTCCGCTCCTGCACATAGATCGCGTCGATCAGGTCCGCCACATGCTGTGCGGCAGCCAGGTCTCCGCTGGCCGCGCCGGATGCTGTCCCGGATGCCTGCTGTGCGCCGGCGGATGCGGTGCCGCTGGCAGAACCGGTGCTCCCGCCGCACCCGGCGACGAGGGTCCCCGCCATGACCGCGGTCAAAAGCAGGGAGACGAGTTTCTTCTTCATTTCATCCTCCTCCTTCGAAAAGCCCCTGAACCATAAAAAAACTCCTGCCAAAAGCAGAAGTTTCGTACACAAAATAAGCCATAGGGAATCCCTATCGCCGACCTGGTACTGCGCCAATGACTCGTAGCTTTTTCCAGTCTGCCGCTCCTGGCAGGTCTCCTGGCTTACAGCTTTGAAGGCTGCCGCCTTCCCATTTCCAGTGACCGGCTTTTTACAGCCTATGGCAGCCCTCCCTGCTCACAGTGACGAGTTCGTTCGAGATTTGCACTCGATTCCCTTTTCACCGGATCTCTCCGGCACCAGGTGCAGCGTTTCAATTTTTCCTATTTACTTTAACATACTTTTTTTCCAATGTCATCACTCAACGGGTGACGATGCAGGCCGCGCCCTTGCACAAAGTGCGATCTTAGTGGCGTGGCCCCCCGATTTCTAAAATCATCACCCGAGGAGTGATGGTTTTCGTCACTCCCGCGCGCTTGCACGTATTTTTATGGCTTGGCTCTCTACTTCCCCCGCCGAGGACAAACCCTTAGTGCCTTTTCGCCATCAGGCAGAATGCCGTGAAAAGGAATGCGATGCAAATCCAGATCGTGCGAAGACCAAAATAAAAGGACAAATTGCCTCCGAGCCCGGCGCCTACCGCAAAAAAGCCGATGATCCCGAAATAGCAGGCAGCTTTCTGCCCCTCCCTTTTTTCTTTTGTATTGAGAAATAAAGACAAAGCTGACATGCCGCTCCTGAGGTTCCCGATGCACATGGTGCTGGCATAGGCATTGCCGCCCACTTTCCGGAAAGACTGGACCTGCATGGCGCAGGAAAACGAAACCAGCATGTTGGCGGGCATGGAGAGGCTGGCCGGAAGGAACCCTGTCACTGCCATGACTGCCATTTCCAAAAGCAGGATTCCCTGCCGCCAGTGCAGGAAAGAGGCATATTTAAATTTTTCCCGGATGCATTCCGCGGCAAAGACGCCAAACGCAAAGGAAAGGACCGGGAACAGGTATGCCATCCCTTCCCTGCCATTCCCGGCCAGGAAGTTGACACTCATTAACACAATGTTCCCCGTCTGGGCATTGGCAAAGACCTGCCCCCGCATAATATATGTATATGCATCCTGGAACCCGCCTCCCAGCGCCAGAAAAATGCCCACCTGAAAAGACTCCGACATCTGCCTCCTTTCGGAAACAAAGGCGGGAGCCTTTTCCTGCTCGATCCTCATACGACCTGTACCTTGCCGATCCATTTTTCCTCCTCCTTGCCAACCTGTATCGTAAGGAGGGACCCGCTCCAGCGGGAGGATCCCTTACGATTTGGAATGCGGCGTCTGTCCCTTCTGCACTCCGGTTATCGATGATAGCAAATGGCAAGTATCTCTGTAAAATATAGATCTGTGATATACGATATCTTTTTTATATATTAAATCCTGTTTGCGGCATCATACCCCGTTCGGAGCGCCATTTCCAGGTTAGAGGCGGTGGCACAGTCCCCGATCTCTTCCCATTCCGGCGCAATATTGGCAAAGGCCACTGCTTCCTGGACTTTCGGCTTCATGCCGCAGGCCAGGATGATGGTGTCCGCGTTTATCACATTCTCATTCCGATCCTGGTCCAGATAAGAAACTTCTTTCTCCTGGATCTTAGTACATCTTGCGTTTAAGAAGACTTTGACCGTCTTATCCATGCGTTCCTTGATGGCATCCCGTACCAGGTAATGGGCGTCGGTGCCGATTTCCCCTGTCATTTCCAGCAGGGAAACTTTTCCCGCATAGCCTCTTTCCAGCGCCAGGTACAGGGCCGTCTCGCAGCCCACCAGGCCGCCGCCGATAATGCAGATCTTGCCTAAGTCTCCGCCGTCTTTTTCCATAATATACGCATCCTGGGCGGTAATAATGTTCCCTCTTCCGTCACATGCAAAATCAGGGATAATAGGAGATGCCCCTACCGCGGAAAGCACCACGTCCGGATGAAAATCCGCAACGGCCTCCTGGTCAGCCCTGGTTTTCAGATAGACCGAAATTTCATCCTGCTTTTTTACCTGCCCGATCTGATAGTCCAAAAAATCCGAAAGCACCTTTTTAAAGGCGACCTGCCTGGAAAAAAGCAGGTTGCCCCCCAGTTCCGCCTTCTTCTCCAGAAGGATGACCCGGTGCCCCCTCCTGGCACAAGTGACCGCTGCCTGCATACCGGCAGGGCCTCCGCCCACAATGACCACTTTCTTGCGGCGGGTAGGCGGCGTCTGGAAATAGGGAAGCCTGGATTCCCGTCCCACAGTGGGATTTACCGTGCAGGAAAAGATGGGCATCCTCCTGTAATCCAGGCAGTGGAGGCAGCGAAGGCATGGGATGCAGTCTTCCTCCCGCCCGTCCCTCCATTTATTGACCCTCTCCGGATCGGAAATCAGCCCCCTGGCCATGGCTACCACGTCCGCGGTCCCATCCGAAAGGGCTTTTTCGATTTCCCGAGGATGCTGGAACGCGCCCAGCGTCAGCACCGGGATATGGATGTCGGGACACTGCTTCACTGCTCTCGCGAACCGGGCATTGACACCCTCCGGCAGGAATTCAGTGGGATGGGTAATGTTCTCCGAACCTGCATGGAACATGCCGGCGGACACATGGACCAGGTCAATCTTATCCTGCACCAGTTTTATCATTTCAATGCAGTCCTCGATATGGTAGCCCTTGGACGGGTCCTTATAGAGCTCATCCCCGGAAATCCGCATCTCGATGGGCATGCTGTCACCAATCCGCCCGCGGATGGCATCCAGGATCATGTTGATAAAACGCATGCGGTTTTCGATGCTGCCGCCGAATTCATCGGTCCTTTTATTGTATTCTTTCGCCAAAAACAGGCTCAGGCAAAGGCCGTGCCCCGCATGCAGGCAGAGCATGTCAAAGCCGCATTTTTTTGCCGCTTCCGCCACATCTGCATATTTCCCGGCAATTTTTTCCATAGCCGGGCGGTCCAGCATGACGGTCGGCGTCCCGTCTTCCATTGGGTCCCCGTTTACCGAATAAGTGATCCGGTTTCCGTCTGTATCAAACCCATGGTAATTAAATGCCAGAAGCTCTAAGGAAATCTTGGAGCCGCAGGCATGGATCCCGGCCGTAAATTCGCAAAAATGAGGCTGGCTTTCCGGAAGAAGGATATTTTCATCCGCGTGCACCGGGTCATAGGGCTTGTCAAAATCCATATTCTGGGCGGAATAGGTGATGCAGGCAGCCCCGCCCTTTGCTTTTTCGTAGTAATAAGCCTCTACATCCTTGTCCGGATAATGGCTCCTGTCATATAAGCGGTGGGGGCTTGCCGGGGCAGCCCAGATCCTGTTTTTAAAAACCACATTGCCGATCTTGATCGGCGAAAAGATATGGGGATATTTTTCAGAATACATCCTGTTCCTCTCTATTCTTTTTCATGCAGGTCCGGCAAAGATCCTTGCTTTCAGTGGATTGTCGAACCCTCTCCCTATTTATAACATTTATATCCTGTAAAGCACCTGGGGACAAAGGATTGCCGGGCGCCCTGCATATCCGTGATCTAAATTGATGAAATGTATCCTTCCCATAGCGAGTTATCGGCCTTGGGTCCTTCCTACGGGCAAGGGAAAAAGCCTTCCTGTCATTTATCCGGATATGGAAGGACCTCTATTTTCTCATCCTTTAAAATCTTCTTGTAAGCATCTTCGTAATGCCTGCAGAACACTTCCATAATGTCATCCGCATTTTTATCCCAGTAAGCATAGGTACAGACTTCTTCCTCATCTACATTCGGGAGGGAATAAAATTCAACATCATTTCCATAAAATAATTTCCCGGCAACAGACCTCGGGACAAAAGCGACGGCCATTCCGGAACAGGCCTGCAGCACCTCTGTCTCCATGTCCGGCATCATCATTAGTTTGGGTTCCATCTGCTGTCCCTCAAAAAAGCGGATAATCGGGGTAAGGGCCTGCTCGTCTGTTTTCACAACCGCGATCCCTTTTTCCTCCACCATCTGACGTACGCTTTTCCCCGTCGTACAGGTATGGTACGCCAGGATGTTGTCACAGTGGTCCAGTTTGTATTCCCGGATCCCAACCGCTTTTTCCAGTTTCATATTGCGATGCCCGGCGATAAAAAGCCCATAACGCCCTAACCGGTCCAGTTCCCCGTCATCCGTACGGAACACGAATTGGTAGTCTGGTTTTTCACGGATTGAGGAATCAATCCCTTTGGCAAGGGCTGCCATGACCCTTGTATTAAAAGAAATAACCGGGCTCATCCCCGCGAAAAAGTCTTCTTTCTTCTGTGCCTCTTCCTGGACATGGTTCCTCATGTTCTGCTTGAGCTCATCCGCCTTGCTGACCAAAAACCTGGCCTCGTCCAGGAACGCCTTCCCCTCCGGAGTAAGGGATACTTCATGCCGTTCCCTGAGCACCAGGCGGCATCCCAGTTCCCTCTCCAATGCCGAAATCTGCTGGCTCAAAGTCGGCTGCGTAATATATAACAGTTCCGCCGCCCGGCTGAAGCTCAGCTTGGTCCCTAACATGACAAAATACCGTAATTGCCTTAATTCCATTGTAGCCTCATCCCCACTACCCATTTAAAACCTTCTATATTATAACAAATTATAACAGATGTTGTTTTTTAAGATTCTGTGAACACGCAGGCATGCAAAAATGAACACGCAGACATGCAAAAAATGGCAAGGCGGTTTGCAATTTGCAAACCGCCCTGCCAAAAGAAAGACAATCAACACACAATGGAGTAATCGTAGTAATTAAGTTTTTAAAGGATGACCGCCCTGGCGAATGCCTGCCTGGTGCATCTTTGGATATTACCTGCACCGATGCAGTCGCCGATGGGATAAAACTGCCTTCCTGTGCCTGCAAAAGCCATTGCCTCATCGGTCAAAGGCTTTACGCCGCCGCAGATGACAACGCTGTCTCCCGTAAGGGCATGCATGTTCCCATCCTCATCTTCATAAGATACCGTATTCCCTTCGACTTTTTTCGTCGTAACGGATACGATCCCGGTAAACTCATCGTAACGTTCCCACTCAGCCGCTTCATGCGCGGTGGTCGGGCCGTCCTGTTTTACAAAGGACATGGTAATATTATGGAGCCTGGAAGCATCATGGGCTACTTTATCCTGCCTGGTCAGCATGGTCACCTTATGTCCTGCACGAAGAAGGTAGATGGCTGTTTCCATCCCCGTCTCAGAGCCGCCGATAATGATGACATGTTTTCCAAGCTCTTTTTCTTTGCCCCAGATGTCCCAGCAGGTCGGATAGAGCACTTTTCCATCCTTGTCCCTGAGCCCTTCGATATTTTCCGGGACCTTCGGGACCGCGCCTGTAGCAGCAAGGACCGCGCCAAACCCTTCCTTGCGGATGAGCTCCGGCGTCGCTTTTGTATTCATGCAGACCGTTACATTTTCTTCTTTCAATGTCCTAATCAGCCACTCTTTATAATTTTTGATAGGCCATTTGAAATCAAAATAATCCGCATGGAGGAGCTGGCCGCCTAAAACGCCGCTTTGTTCATAAAGCGTGACCTTGTGCCCTCTTTGGGCTGCCTCGATGGCCGCCCTCATGCCGGTGCATCCTCCTCCGATCACGGCTACTTTCTTCGGCGTGGTCTCATGGACCATGCGCCCAAGCTCATGCTGCAGTCCGTGCCGGGGATTGACCGAGCACATTGTGATCCATGGATCCGGGTCATCTAACAGCGTTCCATGGCATTTGTTGCACTTTAAGCAGGGGATGATATCCTCGCCCCGGCCTTCCAGCATCTTCTGCAGGTAATCCGGGTCTGCCATGAAGGCACGCGCAACGCCAAACAGGTCGCATTTCCCTTCTTCCAGGATCTGTTCCATTTCATCCGGCTCCTGGAACCCTCCAATGGGTTCAAGCAGTGCCGTAATTCCTTCTTTTTTGAGCCTCTCACAGAAAGCTACCGCCGGGTGGTCCCCCTGTTTAAAGTTAAACCCTGTCGGGTGGGACCTGCAGCCGTCTTTTTCCCTTACCTGGAAAATATCCACGTATGGGTCAATCAGGTGGCAGAACTCGTCTACCTGGTCGCTGTTTACGCCCGGACCCATGTTCCTTCCATAGCCCCAGGGCTGTTCCCAGGCAACGGTGGCTTCTGTAATAAATTTGTCACCGTACCTCTTTTTTACCGCTGCATAGATCTCGCGGATAAAGCGGGTCCTTCCTTCGATGGTAGCGCCGTCGTATTCATCGTCACGGTGCCCCTTCTGCAGCACGTCCATATCACATCGCATGGACATACCATCGTACCCCATGCTCTTATAGAGCTGGACCTTGTCCAAAAATTCCTCGATGACATCCGGGATCTGCTCCTTCGGGATGGGCTCATCGATCTCTCCGGGCTTTGCGCCTGGCCCGAACTTGGGACCGCCGTAAAGGGAATAGCCTTCCGGCCATTCCACCTGGAGGTTGGCAAAGAGCTTGGACCCGTAAAAATGGATCTCCTCCGCCATCAGGGAATAATAATTCTGGACGCTGGGGTCCCTGGGGTCAAAGGACTGCATATGGGTAAAGTCCAATTGGTAGGGACCCTGGTGCTGGCTGGGGTCGTCCCATTCCGCGATGGTGACAATGGCGGCCCCGTTCCTGGCCAGGTTCACGTGGAAATCCCGGAACCCTGTGGCCGGAAAAGTTTCCGGCCCCATCAGGGTATGCGGGGATGCATTCGGATAAGAGAAACGGTCTTTTAAGATATGTTTTCCCACCTGGATTGGCGAGAGCAGTTTCTCATATTTCTGCATAGATTACTCTTTCTCTTCCGGAGCGTCTGCTGCTACACGTTCTGCACGTGCTGCTTCTTTACGTTCTTTTACTTCTGCACGGTATTTGTCCATCTTTTCCGGAGTCAGATCCCAGAACAGCCAAAGGACGAAGCCGATGGTAACGCTGATGGCCGGTACGCCGAAGAACAGGAAGTTGATGGCGTTGATACCCTGCTGGGTGATGGAGCCACCGCCGGAATATCCGTTTGCTGCAAGGATGAAGCCTACAGATGCGGTTGCGATTGCGGTTACGATCTTGCTGATTACGGTACCGCCGGCATTGCAAAGGCCTTCCTGGCGGGAACCGGTTTTCCATTCGCCATAGTCGATAACCATCGGGATCCAGATGCCGCCCATCGGGGTGCTCATGCCACCGAAGACAGTCTTAATGCAAAGTGCGATGATCATCAGCGTAAAGTATTTAGCGCCAAAGATCCACATCAGGTAACCGAAGATCATCTGGCCGCCAACGGTAAGGAGCATGATCTGCTTCGGTTTCAGGAAGCGGTTCGGGATGGCGAATCCAAGGGTACCAAGGATGTTCGGGATATTCAGTGCGGTGAAGACAATCGCCATCTTGGACATATCGCCTTCTACGAATTTCAGCCAGTAAGCCAATACACCGAATACGAAGAAGATGCCCATGCCCTGTACGGCATTGATGATAAGGTACTGGATGTAATACCTGTTCTTGAACAGGTTGACAATCTGCGCGCCCATGGACTCGTGTTTGTCATTATGCATCTTTGCATAATCTTTCCGAACTTCCATCCATTCTGCCTTGTCCCTCTGCTCGGTAAGAAGAATACCGGTAACGAAGAGGCATGCGGTTGCGATTGCGGCGCAGACAATTGAAATCAGACGATAAGTTGCAAGGCTCTCGCCCTGGGCATCCAGCATCGGGGTTACAATCCAGCCGACTGCGGAAGCACCAACTGCCATAGCGATCTGGGACATCCATCCCATGTTGCCACGGATCTTGGTACTATCCGTAACAAGGGCCGGGATAGCGGCACCCGGTACTCGGGTGGCGGTAAGCAGTGTACAGAATACGTTATATACGATAAACGCATATACCAGTTTCATGGTGGAACCTGCTGTTGCCGGAACCATCCACATCAATGCCATGGAAATACCGATCGGGAATGCCATGATGAGGAACCAGTGTTTTGCTTTGCCCCATTTCGTAATGACACGGTCGGTAATCATGCCCATCAAAAAGTCCGTGATGGCATCTACGATAACGCCTACGGAAACAACGGTGGAAATCGCTGCAGCGCCTACCCCGAGATACTCGGTATAAACATATACCAGGTAAGTACTGAACAGCATGGCACTCAGTCCTTGGAAGCCGATAGGTGCCAAGAACGACGCAATGTAGTTCTTGATCGTACGTTTACTGAATTCCTGTTGATAATCAGGAACCCCTGCCGCGTTTGCGGCAGCCTTTGATTTTCCTGCCATAAACAATCCCCCTTTTCATGTTTTGACAATTTTTCAGGAACTGTTGTTATTTTAACATATATATTTTGCACAAAGGATAGTCTTTCTCTATCCTTGTTTTTGAAATTTATAGAAAATTCTATACTCAATGTTTCCGTTTTTCTTGATTTTTTTGGTTGTTTTGCTGCATTCTGCTTTTTTACCCCGTTCTTTCCTATTATAAATAGCTGCTTTCTTGTGAAATTTATAGCTGAATTATTTTTGTCCTTTTCCTACTGGCATGGTATAATTTGGTTCAGCCCTTACCGGGACAGGGTCCGGAATGGGCACTTGGATATCTTAATGAGAGGTGAAAGTTATGAGCCAAAAACAACCCGAATTCCGCAAGTGGAGCGGCATGCTGATCCTGACCGCCTTCATTGCGCAGTTCATCTACTCCGAAATGCTTTCGGATATCTACAACACGTATTACACCTACCTAGCGATTGACGGCACGGTATGGACCAGGTCCAACATGACGCTGCCCATCACCATTTCCGGCTTCCTGGCCATCCCGGTGCTTTATATCGGCGCTTCCATCATGGCAAAAGCGGACAGCCGCTTTGTCTGCAGCCTGACCATGGTCATTGTCGGCGCCTGCACCATCGTGCTGGGTTTCACCGGGGATAAAAATTTCCCGGTATGGTTTGTCACCATGATGGTCAACAATATCGCAGGCCGTCTTTTGATCCTGGCTATCCAGGGCGTGGTCACCAACTGGTATATTTCCACCAGGGGCAAGGTCATGGGCATCTATACCATGGCGGCGCCTTTAGGGACCGCTTTCTTCCCGAACTTCCTGATCCACCTGGTAGCCCTGACCAACCCCAATGTGAATGTGGATGCCGGTGAAATCTACAATTTCATCCCCATCTGGACAATCCTGGGCATTGTCATCATCATCCTGGGCATCGCCTTCTACTTCATGATCCGCACCAGGCCGGAGGACGTTTCCCTCTATCCGGACGGTATCATCCGCTCCGATGAGGAAATCGCCGTGCTGCGCCGGGAAGAACCTTCTATCTGGACGACGAAAAAACTGTTAAAAACACCGGAAACCTGGTTCCTTTCCATCGGCTCCGCCGCCTGGATCTGGGTCATGAACGGTTTCATGAGCCTTTTTGTGGTAGCCATGATGACGGAGTTTCACGTACAGCCAACTACCTCGGTCTGGTTTTTAACCGCTTCTTCCCTCCTTGGGATCGGGCTTTCCTATTTGTGGGGCGTGATTGATGACAAGTTCGGCACGCCGATCGCCTGCCGCTGGCTGTCTGTGGCATATTTCTTTATGTCCTTCTCCATGTTCCTGGCCATCAAGACCCACTTTATGCCGCTGATCGTCATCGCGGTCATCTGCATCGCCTTTGCCACCGGCGGCATCCCGAACCTGCAGCCCTCCGTATTCGGTTATGTATATGGAAGGAAACAGTTCATGTATGCCAACAAAGTCGTAAACCCGCTGATGATCATCGTTTCCTGCCCTTCCACTTATGTCTTTACGAAGATCCAGGAAACCACCGGTTCCTTTATCCCGGTTTATATAATCTGCATGGTCTGCGCAATCGCGGCATTGGTGATGTTCCTGCTCCTGCGCCGTTCCTATGACCCGGAAAGGGTTGCCCTGAAAGACGCCACGGTAGTAAAACACTAAAGCGCTTTCCTTTCGCACTGATCTTTGCATTAGCGCTTATCTTGATTCAGAAGGTCCAAAAAGGATCGGGAAAAGTTTTCCCGATCCTTTTCTTATCCTTACATGCCTGCAATTGTACCAGCCATTAAAAACAGCCTTGCATTGATGATGGAATCC
>CADBRV010000076.1 GCA_902797185.1 uncultured Lachnospiraceae bacterium | reverse complement strand
ATCAGCAGGGACCTGCCGGTATAGCCCCATTTCATCGGAAAAACCGCCTGCTCACCTTTCCCGTTGGGCGCGAGGACCGGCACAATGTCGGTGGGGCGCACTTCCCCGCTGGTCACGACCTTGAATGCTTTTGATGCCTGCAATGCCTCTGATACCTTCGATGCCTTGGACGCCATCTGCCGCCGGAGCAGTGGCGACCGGTACAATTTTTCAATAATATCCTGTAAATCCGGCTCACCGGGTTCTATCCAATACCTGCAGCACACGGCTCTCACCTCTCCCTCTTGGCTCCACTTACTCCAAAACCTATGTTCACTGCGTTTTAAGAATAAGCTTTCTGCCATCACAAACCGCTTTGTCTCTACGAATTATTTTTCTCTGAGGGTGCTTCGCCTTCGCGGAACTTTCGCTCTCGCAGTCTCCCAGCCTTCCACACTCCCTGGCTCCCGCAGCTTGCTTTTATAATTTCGCTACCGCTGCCAGGGCGCTCCTGCAGCAGGTCTGGAGGTTCCCGGGCTGGCCGGCGTCCCCGATCATAAAGAACTGCTCCGCGCAGCCACTGAACCGGAGCGCCTGCTCCGTCCTGCCTTTTACGCCTCCGGAAAGGACGATGCTGTCGCAGGGGATTTCATGCTCCTGCCCGTCCTTTTCATAGGTCACTTTTCCATTTTCGATTTTCGTCGTCGTTGCCTGCGTGATCCCGGTAAAGCCATAGCAGGCTTCCCAGCGGCGCTTAAACAGGGAATAGGCGTGGATGCACCAAGCGTCCTTCGCCAGATATTCCTGCCTGGTCAAAGCGGTGACTTCATGCTCCGATTCCGCCAGGTAAAGGGCGGTCTCGGTGCCGGTTTCTGATGCGCCTACCACGACAACGCGCCTGCCCAGCTCCTTTTCATGGCCGTAAACCTCGATCGGTGTCCAGAATTTTGTCTCCTCTACTCCGGGGATCGGCGGGATTTTCGGCTCTGCCCCGCAGGTGGCAATGACCGCGTCATACTGTTTTACCTTGATGTCCTCCGGCTCCGCTTTTGTCCGGAGGAAAATCCGGATATTTTCCCTCTTCCTTGCCTGACGGATCAGATAAGCTTTGTAATCCCGCACTGCCCACTTAAACTCCGGGTAGTCGGAATGCTTCAGCTGGCCGCCCAAAGTATCGGAAGCCTCGTAAAGGTCCACGCTGTGCCCGCGGTCCGCGGCAAGGATGGCAGCATAAAGCCCCGCCGGGCCGCCGCCGATGATGGCAACCTTTTTCTTCTGCCCGCTTTCCGTATCCGTCATCTGAGGGATCCGGTGGGCGATGCCCATGTACGGGTTCACCCGGCAGCCGGACATCCAGAGCCCTTTCACATGGTCATGACAGCGGTTGCAGTGGAGGCAGGGCACGATGTCCTGCGGGCGCTCTTCCCGGATCTTCGTCCCATATTGTGGGTCGCAGATAAAGGGGCGGGCCAGCCCGATCAGGTCGCATTTCCCGTCCCTAAGGAGCTGCTCGTTCCGGTCCGGGTCGTGGAAGCCGCCGTTTACGCATACCAAAACCTTCGCGCCGGAATTTTTAATGGCCTGCGCGTAACGCACCGGGCGCAGCTCGCTGACCCCGTCGTAGTTATAAGCCGTTTCATGGGATGCGTCCATGTCCATCAGCCGGATCTGCAACACGTCTGCCCTTCCTTCGCAGAGCTTGGCAAATTCCGCCAGCTCATCCTCCGGCATGCAGTCCCCGCTGATCTGGAGCTCGATGTAGAAATCCCTGCCGCACCTTTCCCGCACCTTATCCACTACGGCAAGCGGGAAGCGCGCCCGGTTTTCCACATTTCCACCATAGTTATCCTCCCGCAGGTTCGTCGCCACCGCCAGGAATTTGCCCAGGATATTGTAGGCATAGGAATAGTGGAGCACGATACCGTCAAAGCCCACGCCCTGGTAAAAAGCTGCCCGGTCCGCCACCTCCTGTTCTACCAGCTCCATCTGCTCCGGCGTGATGGGCTTTACATGGACCGGCGGGAAAGGAGACGGCTCCAGCCCGGTCATAATGGCAGGACCAGGCTTTTCCGTGTGCTCGTAAACGCCCACGTCCGGCCCGACAGAATGGATCTTGGAAAGCTGGGCCGTGATTTTGCTGCCCTGGAAATGCACTATTTCACACATTTCGGAAAGGACGTTGCTGACCGCAGGGTTTTCCGGATTCCAGTAAGGCGCCCTTTTCACATCTTCCAGCGGCAGGCTTCTGGTGTTGTCAAACCGGTCCGGGATCGTGACGATGGCGGCACCCGCTTTTGCCAGGTTTTCCACAAATACCAGGATGGATTCCGAGGGGAATTCCTCCGGTCCCTGCAGGAAATGCGGCAGGCAGCATGTTGCGACCATATGGTTTTTCAAAGTCAGCCCGCCGGCCTGCACCGGCGACAGCAGTTTTTCATATCTTCCAGTACCCATGTGAATCCTCCCCGGCAGGCGCTCCTGCCATTTCCATGAACCTTTTCTTTATCTACCAGCTTATTTAAAATAATCTTAGCACCCGGTTAGCACGCAATCTATAGGTTTCTAAAACATGTGGAAGCTTTCCGGTATTTTCTCCTTCACATGCGGAAAAGATGAAACGTTTCACCTTATTCACGTAAAAAACTTGAACTATTTCATCTTTTTCACGTTT
>CADBRV010000075.1 GCA_902797185.1 uncultured Lachnospiraceae bacterium | reverse complement strand
CTGGAAACGGAGTATCATTCTGATTGTAAACAAGAGGAAAGCAATACTCATACTTCTCATTCCCCAACATTATTCAGTGAATAAGGAAGAGCCTCGGCAGTGCCGGGGCTCTTTCTTATTGCGTAAAAATATAAAGTGCTAAAAATACCGCAGAGACAACGGCTATGCTTTTCAAAGCGCTATAGCCCTTGCCCATGCGGCAAAAAATCAATTATTTGTTCCAGATGTATCCGTTCCAGATGATGTCGTACCAGACGTATTCGTTCCGGACGAAGTCGTGCCGGATGCGTTTGTTCCAGACGAGGTTGTGCTGGACGTCGTCGTGCTCGAGGATGTCGTGCTGAATGAAGTACTGGTCGATGTCCCCGTCAAGGCGCTCCTGGCGCTGCTCAACGTTTCCAGGTTTGCCTTCTCGATCTCATTAAATCCAGAGGCTGCTTCCTCTGCACTGGAAACCGTCGGTTCATACCAGCTGTACTGTTCAAAAAATACCCGGATCGAGGAATTCGTAAAAGCGTATCCATGGCGGGCATAAAGCTCGTTGATTGCCGTACTGAGCTGGGATGTGCTTAGCCCTGAAACATCCGCGCTGGTCAAAAGCCTGGTGTCACTGTCTGAAAAGACCATGCCCTGGGTATCTTCCTGGGACTGGCTGTCCTCATCCGTTTCTTCTTCCTGCGTTTCCGCAGAAGCATCCCCGCTGGAAGCAAAGAAATCCGAACGGAAGAAAACGTCATCCCCATCCGCGCTGCAGAGCAGGTACCCCTGCAGAGTATCTGAGGATTCTTCTTCCGAAAATGGCGACAAGGCTAAAATGTCCTCCGGCAGGTCGGCCACGCTTTTTCCCGGAAGGTATAAATAGAAAGTCCCTTCTTTTAAAAAATTATAGGGATCTGCTGCTTGATAGGACGCATCACCGGATGTCCAAGTGGTACCGTCATCATATTCTGCATTGACCGAGGTGAGCGTAAAGGAATAGGTATAACGGTCTACCTGCTGGAAATCGGAAAAAGTACCGGTGTATTCCTGGACTTTATAAATGCCATCTGGATATTCTCCAGTGCTGTCCTCTTTTTTCTTGCTGTTGGAAGCCGTAAACGTGCCATTCGCTTTTAAGACGAACTGGCTTTGGTTTTCAGATTTCACAGATGAAGTTCCGGAATTAGCTGTCGTGGTTCCTGAATCAGAACGGCTGGATGCAGTGGTACTGCCTGTTGTGCCTGTGCTGCCTGTTGTGCCTGTCGTACTGGTTCCTGCACTTCCTGTCGTTCCATTATTTGTACTGACAGATGAACCAGTACTGGTTGTACCTGCTGTACCCGTATCAGAATCAGTGTCTAAGAAATCTTCTGTGACATATGTACCAGCCGCTTTCCGGATTTTTTCCGGGACGCCCTGCTTTTCCGATGCGTCAGAAGACGCATCCACCGATACGACTTTCACGGATTTGGTGGTGGAAGAACCGGATGCTGTCTGGGCTTTCCCGCCCCCGCATCCTGCCAAAACAATTGCTGTTGTCACCAAAAAGGCTGTAGCGGCCATCCGTTTCATGTAAGACCTCCTCTCCTCCCCACTGTTTAGAGAATCCTATCTTAACATGACAAAAAAGTCAAACCTTCCAATATCTTCCTGGTCAAAAGGGAAGCCACCCATCTTTAAATCTTTCAGGCCAAATGGACAGCCAACCACTTCCAGATCTTCTGGTACAGGAAAACGCGAACCTCTAAATGCTTTCCTGTCCAGGAAGGCACGTTTCTCTCCTATCCTTCCGGTTCGAGACGTCAGTCATCCTCTCCCAGTCCTTCCAGTTCGGCGTAGGAAGGATAATGCCCCAGCTCTTTGATCAGCGGGATACAGCGGTGGATATAAGAGATAAACTGCAGGCCGGCAGGCTGGATTTTCCTTGCCTTGGGATAGGATAAATAGATCTGTTCCCTGCAGATCTCGTCTTTGATCGGCACAATCCGCAGGTCCGGATGGATGGCCACATAGGTATAAAGTGCCTCGTCCCGCACCAGCTTGTCCACAAAGGAAATGTAAGCGTTCGCTTCTACCGAGAAGGACAGCTGGGAGAATTCGCAGGCTTCATACGAAATGATAGGTTCAATCCCTTCATGCCGGAAAATATTGCAGATCATGGTACGGAAGCCATATCCGGGCGGCAGGCAGGTCATAGGCTCGTCCGCCAGCTCTTTTAAGGAAACGCTTTTCCTCTGTGCCAGCGGGTGGTTTTTATGCACCATCAGCTCCAGCGGGCTTTCAATCAAAAGCTCTGAATGGATCTCGGGATCCTGGAAAGCGGTATAAGAGATGCAGATGTCGCACTGGTTGCCCATCAGCTTTTCCCTCGCTACCGCTGTCGTATCAAAGGAATGGTGGAAATGGACTTTCGGATGCCTGGAGAGATAAGCTTTCTCGATCTGTGTCGTAAAGTCCAGGGCTTCAATGGAGATCGTGATATCCTCCACCTTCTCGGAGCTTAAGTTCATGATCTGGGTCTTTGCTTCCTGCAGCTCGATCAGTGCCGGCCGGATTTTGGCCGCAAACATCGCCCCCGCTGGCGTCAGCTCAATATTCCTGCCCCGTTTATGGAACAGCTTGACTCCCAGTTCTTTTTCCAGGTTTGCAATCGAAATGCTCAGTGCTGACTGGGAAATGTTCAGGAGCTGGGCGCTTTTTGTAATATGCTGGTTCTTTGCTACTATATAAAAATACCTCAGCTGTGTCAGTTCCATTTATCCATCCTCCTTCCTAATATATTGTATCGTAAGAAGGGACCCACTTCAGTGGGAGAAGCCCTTACGATATGCCTGCCGCATCGTCCGCCGTCTCGTCTGGCAAGACGGTGATGCCGGCCGCAAACTCATGTGAAGGGTGATCTTTCATGGCGCAGCTCTCTTTAAGGACGATCTGGAATGCGGCGTCTGTCCTTTATTCCAGGTTCGTTAAGAAGCGATTCAAGCATACGCCATACCTATTTTATTGTATGCCCCTTCAAAACTTATATTCCAGCTATGATAATACAATCCTTTGAATCTTTGTAAAGACCAACCCATTTCCCGGCATGGAGCCGGCCTCGCCTTCTGTTCCATTATGCCTTATGCAATATACACAAAAAGCCGTTCCTTTCCTTGCTTTCTAGTGTAATTCTATCTATTAATGAAATCAATGTTTTTAATTAATATGTTGAAATAGTCAAAGTATTAACTAGCCAATATAATAATATTTGTAAGGGTTTTAGGGGGCGGTTAAAATCCGCATTTCCCTTTTGTTAGTACACTTAATATTCAATATTCTAAATTTATAAAAAGGAGCAGGCAATGTTAAAAAACAAACTGGCATCGGAAGAAGAAATCATGTCCCTGTTTTTTGACGGCATGACACTTGCCGTAGGCGGGTTCGGAAGCACCGGCGCACCGCGCCAGCTGATCGAGCTGGTCATCAAAAGCGGCGTAAAGGATATCACATTAATTTCCAACGACGCAGGTGACAGGGATGTAGCACAGGGACGGTTTTATACCGCAGGCATCGTAAAACATGCTATCCACTCCCATGTAGGCCTTAATCCTGATTTCAGCAGAATGGCACAGGAAGGTAAATTTACCTATGAACTTTTCCCTCAGGGCAACCTGGTAGAAAAGATCCGCTGCGGTGGCATCGGCGCAGGCGGGATCCTGCTGGACACCGGGCTTAACACAGACCCGATGATCGAAGAAGGCAAGACAAAGATCACCCTCCATGGCAAAGAATGGCTTATCGAAGAGCCGATCCGTGCGGATATCGCATTGGTACGTGCAAGGAAAGCCGATTACTTCGGAAACATGACCTATCGTGGCGTACAGGCGAACTACAACCCTGTCATTGCCATGTGCGGCGACATCACGATCTGCGAAGCAGATATGATCTGCGAAATCGAGGAAATCCCGATGGATGAAGTAAAGACGCCGGGCGTCTTTGTTGACTATGTTCTGAACACACAGAGGAGGTACATCTGATGGCGGAAGGAATTGGCGTAAATCAAGGCACAGGAGTAACACTGCAGAACAGGCAGGCAATCGCCAGGAGGATCGCAAAATTTTTCCACAGCGGCGACATCATCAACCTTGGCGTCGGCATCCCTCTTCTGGTAGGCAATTATATTGAAGACGGCGTACTGGTACACTGCGAAAACGGATGTATCGGATGCGGGCCTCTGGTTGATGAATCCAAAGTCAGCCCTAACATGTCACTGGAATCTTTCCGTAACGCAGGAAGCCAGCCTTTCTTCCCGCTTCCGGGCGCAATCGTATTTGATTCGGCTACTTCTTATGCCATCATCCGCACCGGCATCCTGAAGGCAACCGTCCTTGGTGCTTTCGAGGTAGCAGAAAACGGCGACATGGCAAACTGGTACAGCGAAACAAAGGTTTCCGGCATGGGCGGTGCCATGGACCTGTGTAAAGCGGAAACGGTCATCGTAGCTACCATGCAGACCCAGAAAGACGGCAGCCCGAAGCTGATCAAGAAATGCACGCTTCCTCTGACCTGCAGCAAGAAGGTCTCTTATGTCGTTACCGAAATGGGCATGTTCCAGTTTATCGACCATAAGATGTACCT
The DNA here is from genome assembly GCA_902797185.1 of uncultured Lachnospiraceae bacterium. Classification (GTDB taxonomy): domain Bacteria; phylum Bacillota; class Clostridia; order Lachnospirales; family Lachnospiraceae; genus RUG14243. The sequence goes on along the minus strand of CADBRV010000075.1, from coordinate 9,144 downwards.
GAAGGAAATCAGGGAAGGGCATACACTGGAAGAGATCAAGAATACAACGGAAGCAGACTTCATCATTGCTGACGACCTTAAGACCAACGTTGCGTTCTAACTTCCTTTCGGCGCAAGGTGGATCCAGAGGATCAACAAGCTTATTGAAACGATAATAAACAAAATTCAGATTGGCTTTCACTTTATAATTTTTTTCATCTTGGCTTTCATTCTATATCGCAAGGAGGGGTCCGCTTCAACGGGAGGATCCCTTGCGATACACTAGCCGCATTGTCCGTAGGACGATTGGGAATGCGGCGTTTGTCTATTTAATTATAAACGTGTAAAAACTTTCACTTTGTTATTCACTCATATAGGCTTTCTACTTTATTTTCATTTTCACGTTTTCTCAAGGAGGCCGGCTGTGACGGGTCCCGATCAATCCTTGTCCTGCCGGATTCCTTCTGAAATAAATCGTTCCCATTTATTACTCAATTACTCAATTTGTGCAGGAAAAGGCGGTTGTCATTTGACAGCCGCCTTTTTCTTTGCCTCTTCTTCCATTCAAACAGAAAGTGGCTTTGGAAAAGCGATTGCCAGCCTTTCCAAAGCCACTTTCTGTTTGGACTGTATGATTCTGATCAACTGAAATTCAAAAGCTGTCAGGAAAAATGATTCCTGGCAGCTTTGTTTTGCTATATGGTATCTGCAGAATAACCGCAATTATTACTGGCGTCACATCTTTTTCATGCATACACGGCAGATATTTACTCTTCTTGGCCATTCATGCACGGCAGATTCTGCATCAGCAAGATATTATTTACGGTTGAATGCCTCGAATCCCGGATAAACGGCTGCATCGCCAAGATTCTCCTCGATACGGAGCAGCTGGTTGTATTTAGCAACACGCTCGGACCTGGAAGGTGCACCGGTCTTGATCTGGCAGGTATTGAGGGCTACTGCCAGGTCTGCGATGGTCGTATCCTCGGTCTCGCCGGAACGATGGGATACGATGGCGGTATAGCCTGCCTTGTGTGCCATCTGGATGGCATTCAGGGTCTCCGATACAGAGCCGATCTGGTTCAGTTTGATCAGGATGGAGTTTGCGCATCCCAATTTGATACCCTTCTCCAGGCGTTCGGTATTGGTTACGAAAAGGTCATCGCCGACCAGCTGGACTTTATCACCCAGTTCCTTGGTCATCTTCTGCCAGCCTTCCCAGTCTTCCTCGTCCAGGCCGTCTTCGATGGAATAGATCGGGTATTTTTCAACCAGTTTCTTCCAGTGCTCGATCAGCTCATCAGAAGTAAAGTCTTTTCCGGACTTCGGCTGATGGTAGAAGCCTTTGCCTTTTTCACTCTTCCACTCGGAAGATGCTGCATCCATAGCAAGGACAAAATCTTTGCCCGGCTCATACCCTGCGTCACGGATGGCTGCCAGGATATGCTCAATGGTATCCTCGTCGTCTTTGAGGTTTGGTGCAAAGCCGCCTTCATCTCCTACTGCTGTCGTATTGCCTTCGCTCTTCAGCAGTTTCTGGAGGGAATGGTAAACTTCGGTACACCAGCGCAGCCCTTCGCTGAAGGACGGTGCGCCTGCCGGCATAATCATGAACTCCTGGGTATCTACAGAGTTTGTGGCATGGGCACCGCCGTTTAAGATGTTCATCATTGGTACCGGGAGCTTCCTGCCCTGTACACCGCCGAAGAAACGGTAAAGCGGGATGTCCTGGCTGGCTGCGGCTGCCTTTGCTGCTGCAATGGAAACAGCCAGGATGGCATTTGCGCCTAATTTGCTCTTATCCTTCGTGCCATCCAGCTCCAGCATCTTGCCATCAATCGCATAAGTATCGGAAGCATCCATGCCCTCCAATGCCGGTGCAATGATCTTGTTAATATTCTCGACTGCCTTGGCAACTCCCTTGCCTCCGAAGCGGTCCTTGTCACCATCCCGAAGTTCCAGGGCTTCAAATTCACCAGTGGATGCGCCGGAAGGAGAAGCACCTCTTCCAATGCTGCCATCAGAAAGGACCACCTCTGCCTCTACCGTAGGATTTCCCCGGGAATCGATGATCTGTCTGCCAATAACCTGGTCAATTGCCAGCTGGTTCCACATAATGTTTCCTCCTTTAAAAACTTTGTAGTACATATCCGTCTGCGCTTCCAAACGACTTTGCTGCATCTGTGCAGGAATCCCCGTACCGGAAAACCTGGGCAAGAGCAGAAGTATTCACGCACACACTACTTTGTATATTAGTATAAAACGCTTTGGAATTCTACCACTTTCGGGCTTTTCAGAAAGATTTCAGATTTTACAGGTCAATTCTAAAGCATGGCGTGCAACCAGATTTGAGCAGAAATAGATTCGAAAAGCTCGAAAAGCACAAATGCCGTATACCAAATCGTCTTCGGACGATTTGGCTGTTACATCACAGGGAATCCTCCCGTTGAAGCGGGTCCCTCATTACGATATCGATTTGTACGGGAGCTGCATCTGCCCGTTAACGCTGTTTTTTCAGAAAGATTCAGATAACCGCTAAGAGCATATTATAAATCCAAATCGTAACCGGGATCGTCACGACAGAAAGGACCGTGGTGAGGATAATCCCTTCCGTACACAGCTCGGTGGGCCATTCTTTCTCGGTAAGCACCATAAGCGGGAGGTTGCCCACCGGCATACCGAACATTAAAACAGAAAGGATCTGGATCTGTTTGGGCACATGGATCGCAATCAGGGCAATCGCAAAGACAGCGGGGATCGCCACCATCTTGATCGCAGAAAACAGATACATCTTCCCATCGGAAAGGATCTTCTTCAGGTCATCCTGCTGTGCCAAAGTCATTCCGGTGATCATAAGCGGCAGGGGGACCGATACATTTCCCAGGTAATCAATAGTCTGCTTGATGACATACGGGAGCTGGATATGGCCGAGGAACAATGCCATGCCTAATACAGAAGATACGGTACCGATGTTGATGACCTGCCTTAATAAGCTGCCCTTGGTTTTCTTTACCGCTTCTGATACAGCGGCATTATCCTGGATCGTGACGCCATCCGCATCAAACAGGCCACCCGGGTTCAAAATGCCATCTTCGTTGAAAGCGCCATCCACGTCTATTCCATTGGAAGATACCGCATAAGGAAGGGAAGCGCTGCCGTTCTCCTGGAGCTTCGAGATTTTCTCTGTCGCCTTTTCGAGCATGAACATGCCATAGGTATAAAAAAGGACGTTAAACACCAGGCCGAAGCAGGCTACGTAAATAACATACTCCGAACCCAGGATGCCGCGGACTACCGGGATCCCGATAAACCCTACATTGGAAAAGATGACCATCAGCTGCCAAATCACTTTGTCATGCAAACCCTTGATAAAAAAGGACATTACTTTTCCCAAAATGATAAAGCTGCCAAACATGGCAATGGCAATGGCAAAGGAATACGCAAGATAGATGGCATTCCCGTCTGAGCCGCCGGAAAGCGCGCTGGAAATAGCCAGTGCCGGGTTAAATACATTGACCACCAGCCAGGACAAGATCTTCTGCTGGTCCTGGCGGATAAGCCCGATTTTCTGACAAACTGCCCCTACCAGCATTAAAAGGAGGATGACAGCCATTTGTTCCAATACTAAAACAACACTCATTTCAAACAGGATCTCAAATATGAATCGTCTTGCTCAAGAATAAAGCCTTGAACGAATTTCCCATAAGCCTTTCTTCATTTTTCAAGAAATCTTGAATCATTTTCAAGAAGCCTTGGATCAATTTCTAAGAACTCTAGATCAATTCCCAAAGTTCATTTAAGACAGCTTCTGCCGCGGAAAATTTGAAAAGGTACCTCTCGGTCTGGCAGGGCAGCTGCTTTTCAAAGGCTTCACTCCTGCCTTCTATCTCAATGGCAAAATAAAGTGCGCCGGGGACAGAAGCATCCGGGTTTTCCGGGTCCGTGTTTGAAGCTGTCCCGGTCACTCCAATGCCAATATCCGCACCATAAGCTGCCTTGGCAGCATGTGCCATGGCGGCTGCTGTTTCTGTCGAATAGACAGAATATTTATCTATGATTTCCTTCGGGACTCCCTGCCGTACCTTTGCTTCATTGCAGTAAGTTACGAAAGCCCCCTTCAGGATGGCAGAAGAGCCCTCCGTATCTGTGATCAAAGAAGCAATCTGCCCGGAAGTAATGCTTTCCATCGTGGTGATGGTAAACCCCTTTTTTATCAGATATTTTGTCAGGCGATTGTAGCCTTTCCTGACCCTTTTTTCCAGTGCCTTATTGTATTCTTCCTGTGCTTCTAAGTTCTCTTCTCTATTCTCTTCTGGCTTATTCATTTCTATCTGTCTTCACTTATATATCATAAGGAGTGGACCGCTTCATCGGAAGCATTCTTTACAATGTCCCAGCCTGCGTAACCGTCTCGCCTGGCAAGACGGTTACGCAGGCTGCGCCCTCACGCGAAGCGTGATCTTTCATAGCGCAGCTCTTCTTTAGGGCAATTGGGATGCGGCATCTGTCCTTATCACTCCTGTTTTCAGCACATTATCCATGCCTTGCCCGCCCAGAGGATTCCGGGCGGGCGTATACATAGAAATTATACCATTGTTAGACAGCTTTCTCAACGGCAGGCAGGAATCCTCTCGTCTCATTAAGCGGAAAGCCTTTTCCTTGTCAGGCTGGAAACCTCTTGCCACGTTCAGCTGAAAGCCTTTTCCCCGCGTCAGTTATGAGGCTGTTTTTTCTTTAATAAAAGGAACAGCAAAGATGTAATGGCGATCGAAAGCAGGATGCTGAAAACCATCATCCCCGGCAAATCTCCTGTCACTACGGACGAAGCTTTCTTTGTTTCCTTTGGAGGTGCCGGCGAAAGGAACCGGACCGTCTGTTCTGCTGAATTTAAATCAGAATGCTCCAGGACCTCTACCTTGTTTTTTGTCACGATTTCAAACGCAACCAGTTCTTTTCCTTCCAGGCTGCTGCCATCGAATGTGAAAGGCACTTCCACTGTGCCGGAAACTGTCCTTTTTCCCTCTTCTGCTTTTGGTGTGGCAAATGTTTTCGTGGAAACTACAGGCTGTCCATCTACTAGTAGCTCTTTACCGGTTGCCTTGTCCATCAGGATGCCGGATACCTCATATTCTGTTTCCGGAAGGAGCCCGCTGTAACGGACCGTATCGGTCAGATGGACTCCCTTGGAAGACGTAACCTCATGCCCTTTGGAACAGTCATCCAGAAGCGTGGTGGACCCTTCCGGCACAAATACCATCTGGTCCTCATCATCCGCATCCTGGTGGCTTAAAAGCAATGTTTCCCCATCATATAATTCTGCGGTGCAGAGCAAGGTTTTCCCGGCAAGGAAGGAAGCATCCAGGGTATATTCCAATTCCACTTCCTGGCTTACGGTGTTTTCTCCCGCCGCTGCCTGTCCGGTGCGGAATGTGATAGAAGCAGTGGCCTCGTTTCCATCCTTATCCAGGAGTTTCTTTATGCCTGCCGCTGCCGGACGAACTGTCCCATTATCTCCGGCACTGCTTGCCCCACTGTTATCACTGCCATGAACGGCACTGCCGGTGTTATTGTTTCCGGTACTGCTGCCGCTGCTGACTTTACTGCTGCTTTCGCCTTCTCCAAGCAGTACGATCTTTCCTTTTATCGTATATTCATGGTCCGGGAGAAGTCCATCCAATGACACGTTGTCTACGATTGTCTGGCGCTCGGATGCTTTGATATTCTGGATGCCCGTCCCCTGCCCGAAGGCTTTTGTCTTAATGGAAAGGAACGAAACGCTCTGCCCTTCGTCATCCAGGTCTTCATGGCTGGCAAGGATACTGCCGTCCCCATCCTTCAGGGTTTCAAAAACGACCATCCCTTTTCCTGCCGGAAGATACTCCCTGCCGCCGCAGGAAAGTCCGGATAAATCAACGGTAAAGGGTACTTCGACCGTCCCGTTTCCCTTTTCCGGTGTAAAAGAAACGCTGCCAGATAAAACTTTTCCATCCTTTCCGAGTATTTCCTGCCCGCTTTCCCGGTCCACCAGTTTTCCTTCTACAGAATAGCTCTCTCCCGGAATCAGGTTGGAATAAGTGACCGTATCCAAAAGCACTGTCGTCCCCTTATTTGGAATGCTGCGCCCTCCGGTTTCCTGGTCGCGGACGGATGTAGAGATCTCAGGGAAATGCACCATCTGTGCCGCATCCTGCAGGTCTTCATGGGAAGCAATCTCCTTCCCGTCAAGGAAGATTTTTTCTGCCGCCACTACCGTTTTCCCTGCAAGGCCGGATGCGTCAAAGCGGAATGTATTTTTTACAGTCACCGATGAACCGTCTACCTGCATCTGGACAGAGTTTTCCACTGCTTTTCCGTTTACCAGCAGCTTATTTCCACTTTCCTTATCATAAAGCACGCCTTCTACCGTCAAAGTTTTCCCTGCACAAGTGTCTAAACCTGTGATTTCCACGGCATCCGTAAGGGTTGCTCCTCCCTCTGCCCTGCGATACTGCTTTCCAGTTTCCGCCTGCAGCCTGGTGGAAACAGAGGCTTTCGGTTCCTCCCTCGGCTGCGCTTTCCAATACAGGAAGACCCTCTGGTAAGAAGAATCATCCGGGCTGTAAATCCATGCTTCCCCTACCTCCGGATTGCTTCCGTCATAGCTTTGGCATTCCGCGTAATATTCCGGTACATACCGCTGCAGGATGGAACTGCTGGTTTTCGCAAGGACTTTGTCCACGCTGCCTTCCCGAAGCGCCCAGACGGTATACATCGCCACCAGCCTGGAATAATCCTGTCCCAGGCCGAAAAGCCCGTCCCCGTCTTTCCTCTTTTCATATAAGTACAAGCAATAATCAATCGCCTTGCTGCCATAATAGTAACCGCCTGCATAATGAGCACCTTGTGCCGGAGCCGGCAGGTCCAGGTCGCCGCAGAATCCATCTCCCAATGAAGTTTCAATAAACGGGGAATGCAGATAGCCTGCAGGCAGTCTCAAAGAGGTGATGGAAAATTCTGTGGAATTAGCGGCATGGAATAATGATGCCTTTTTCAAACCACTGCCTTGCCCAAAGGCTGGCATATTGCCGATCTGCTTTCCTATTCCAAGATCCAGAGGGTTTCCGGACTGCCCGGCATCAAAAGCTTCCTCCCTGGCTTCTGCCTGTGCTTTGGATATGCCTGAATCTCCAGAGCCCGAAGAATCCCCATTCTGGGAAAGGCTGCTGCCATTGTTTCCATCTGTCAAAGTTCCTGTGCCATTGCTGCTGCTTTTAGAATTATCACTTTCCTGGCTGTCAGATTGTGAATCCGGGTCCTGGCCATCAGATTGTGAAACCTGGTTTTGGCCGTCCCTTTCCATAGCTCCATTATTACCTGCTTTTCCGCTTTCACTTGCTGCAATAAGGCTCCCGCCTTTGCCATAGTCTGTGTCCGCCACATAAATGCTGCTGTTTTTTGATATGGCATCCTGTACATTTCCATTAGCGGAAGAAAGCAATCCTGCCAGCCTGGCGGATGCTTCCGAAGTGGAGCCAGAAACTACATAATAATCCACCATCTTCCCATAATTACTGGAAGAGAGGCGCTTTCCTCCTGCATCGCATGCGCCGGCAACGATTACCCCGCCAATCCCGCCAGGTACATAGGAAGAGGAATCCTCTCCTCCATTTCCTGCAGACCCGACTACCCGGATTCCTGCATCCAGTGCTTCCTGCAGCACTTCTTCCAGTGCTTCATTCCCGCTTCGTCCGGAACTCACCGGCAGAAGGACCATGCTGGCACCTTTTTCCATGGCATAGCGGAGCCCGGCACTCACAGCAGAAGCATTCCCTTCTCCGCCGGCATCCAGCACTTTGATGGAAAGCACCTGCGCATTTGGATTCTCATCCAGGATCCAGTCCAGGACAAGGCTGCCATGCCCGTTTTCGTCCAGCCCTTCGTCTCCCAGCATGGATACATGGGAAATAACATGGCTGTTTTCCGGCATTCCGGAATCCAGTACGGCAATGGTCCCTTCCGAAAGCACCAGGTCCGCTGTTTCCTCCAGGCTCTGCTGAAGAGCCAGAGAAACCTTTTCCCTGTCTTCCGGACCAGTCTCGGAAATGGTACCGGCATCTGCTATTTCCTGCCCGCTTCCATCCTGCTGTTCCCGGGACGCCTGTCCATCTTTATCCCCCTGGTCCCAGGATGCCTTTCCATTTCCATCCTTCTGCCCCTGGGGTGCCTTCCCCTTTTCAGCGGATGAAGCCGCATTTCCCGACGCCTGGACAGGCTGTCCCTTCAGCTCGGTCCCATCCGCCTCAGTATTTCCCCGCTGTGCGGCATCCGCTATCCCGGGCATCATTGCCGGCACCATGGCAGCACACAATATGGCCGCCAATACCCTTTTCCATGTCTTTTTGGCAGAAAGCGGGTCCTGCCCTCTTTTCCTTTTATCCCACATTTTTCCACTCCCCTTTCGCGCCTTGTGGGCATTTCATTTTCATCCTGCTGCCCTGCCCCATGCCAGCTTGCACTGGACTGCATCCATCTCAAATAGAGAATCCCGTCCTGACAAAAAGGCCTGGTTTGGGCAGAAAACACCATGTAAGTTGAAACAATAAATAAATGATTTGGAAATCCGGGCACTCCGAAACCGGAAAGAAAGCAGGAAGCCTGCTGCCGGATACCGCCAGGAACAGAAATCCTGGCTGCGGGCAATAGAAAAGCCCTAATGATTGATTCTTTTCTATCATGCCAAAGGCGCCATGTCAATTGATTCGCTTCTGGCAAAACAACAGAAAATTCAGGAAGTACCATTCCGCCCTTTTCCATAACTTGGGACAAAAACCCGGAATTATGTAAATCTATTCTGCCTTCTTCCACAGTTCCAGCACGGTCTGCCGAGGCTCGTCATGATTTTTCTTTATGTAAACTACAATCTGACGAAAAGCATGTCTCTGAACATAAATTCTGCATCCCATCCGGCTTTCAGACCGGCTGCAATCCGCATGATCAGCCAGCGCTTTTTAATGGCTTTTTTCAACCTGCGCAACCACGCCTCCCAGCCTGGCTGCGTTAGCAGTATTACTAGATGCAAGGGGAGGAATCCTTCCAACTTGAATATTCCGGTGCGCCGGAGGCGCCAGTCCGGCATTTACAGCTGCACCTGTCCGGTACTTTCAGCAGTGCTATACCGGGCAGGAT
>CADBRV010000074.1 GCA_902797185.1 uncultured Lachnospiraceae bacterium | reverse complement strand
TTCTAACAAGGATGACGAAAGACCGCCAGTATTGCCTACTGACGGCCTATTCCTTTCCTGACATACTATTATTTCTTGTTATTACGTGCCAAACATCAAATTAGGAAGAAGCAGTGAGATCTGCGGAACATAGAAAATAATGACCAGGGTAATTAAAATGGTAACCATATAGGGGATCATCCCCTTGATAATGGTAGCAGTCGGAACATCTGGCGCCCTCGAAGAAACCACAAAAAGATTGATTCCTACCGGAGGAGTAAGTGCACCTACGGCAACTGTAAACGCAACGACAATCCCAAACCATACTAGGTCATAACCCAATGCAGATACAATTGGTGCCAAAATAGATATCGTAAGCATCATGACTGGTGGTGAATCCAGGAAGCATCCCAGAAGCAAATATAAAATAACAATCAACCATATGATGGCCTGCGACGGCAGGTGAGAAGCTGCAATTGCAGATGCCAGCATTCTCGGCAAACCTGACAAAGACATAAAAGAATTAAATACTTGGATTCCAATAAACATAAAAAACATTGCGCCGCCAATGGATGCTGTCCCTTTTATTGTTTCGCAGAACTCTTTGAAATTCATCCTACGCATGATTGCCACAATAATAATGCAGCCGATTACTCCGATTCCGGCGGCCTCGTTAACAGTACAAATACCGCCCCAGATACCGCCCATTACAACAACCATCAAAATCAGGAACGCCCATACACCTTTCAGGCTGGCCACTTTTTCCCTTCTTGTTGCCTTCGGCATACGAGGCGCCCGTTCTGGATTTCTTTTTACCTGAAGGATGGTACAAAGAGAAAGTGTAAATGTTAGGAGCAGCCCCGGCAACCAGCCTGCCATGAACAGCCTTCCAATGGATGCGCCAGACAACAATCCATACATGATAAGCGGCGTACTTGGTGGAATTAATATGGCTAAAGGGCCTGATCCAACAATCGATCCCAGCCCGATACCTGGATCATATTTGTTTTTTTTCATTTCTGGCCATGCCACTTGCGTCATGATCAGCGCTGTTGTCGATCCAGAACCACAAACAGCTCCAAACATTGCACTGGCAACCGTAGTCGTTATTGCCAATCCTCCCGGAAGGTGCCCGCAAAACTTTCTAGCACAATTATAGGCATCTGATGTCAGATTCCCATGAAAGGCAATGTCCCCCATCAGCATAAACAGAGGCATTACAGCAAATGTATAATTCGCTGCCGAAGTGTAAGGAATGGTTGACAGAAACGACATACCTCCCCGCCATCCGAGAATCAGCGATGCCCCGATGACTCCTGAAAAGGCAAAGGTGAATGCCAGCGGCATGCCAAGGAAAAGCATGACAAGCATGATTATTACGCCGATCCAACCGGCAGTAGTTGCACTTATCATATCTTTTCTCCTTTCCTATTGTTTTGTGAAATATCATCCTCCTTTTCCGGACTAACGCCAGCTGCTTGCTTGAAATATTTTATTCCGTCTGCAATAAATTCCATAGAAAGCAAAATATTCATAATGGAAATGACATAATAAAAAGGGGCATATCCTACTTTCAGTATCGGGGAAACCGTGCCGGACGCAATGATTGTCCCCGCATTTTTAAAAGTCTGTATCGAGATATTCACACTCACAAAAACACAGGCAATTGTCACGATTCCAAGAACAATAAACCGAATCCGTTCCCCCATAATGCTTGTTAACGCATCTACTCTTACATGTGCCCGAATCCTGGTTGAATACGGAAGTGAAAAATACACGACGAAAACCATTGCAAATTGAACGATTTCCTGTGTTCCGGTAATAGATGACCGCAAAAAATATCTGCAGAATACATCTACAAAAGTCAAGGCAGCAATTGTGAACAGCGCTGCACCCGAAACCCAAGCGGACAGGTCACTCATTTTTTCCAAAATGGAATCCACGGCCTTAAGCAATTTCAAAAAAATCCCCCCTTTGAAGAAGGCTGGCAGAAATTCCGCCAGCCTCCCATCACAGTTCATCACAGGTTTTTATTCTGATTCTGACATTTTGCCTGCCCCGGCATTTTCATTTGCAATTTCTACCGCCCTATCTATTATTGCCTGCCCATCATAGCCTTCACCATCCAAGCTTTCTTTCAAACCGGACAGCTGGTCTGAAGTCGCCTTTTTACAATCCTGGATCAGCTCATCACTGGGTTCAAGGACTATCATTCCTCCAGCCGTCATATTGTTCACACTGTCAATCCCAGCCTGCTCGTTCAATTCCATATACTTTTCCTGATATTCAGCGCCAACCTTGTCCATTGCCGCTTGAATGTCTTCTGGAAGGGAATTCCAGGTTTGGTTATTAATCCCGATAAAGTTCATCCCTGTACTAATTGGCATGTCAATCAAATACTTGCAAACATCTTGAAGTTTAAATACGTCTGCTGCATCAACCGAGGTTATCGTTGCATCTGCAACTCCCTGTGAAAGAGACATTACTAAATCGGTGATTGCAATCGACGTTGAAGTAGATCCCACGCTTTCTACAAATTCAGACAGCGGGGTCGAACTTGACCTGATGACCATTCCGGACAAGTCATCAAATGTTTCCACCTTTTTATCCACCGTAATCAGTTCCTGCATCAGGGTAGGCATATAAGCCACTACATGCATATTGTCTGTGAATTCCGTTAAATATCCATCCTCCTCAAGTCCTTGCATAACTGCCAATGCAGCCTGTGGTGAATCAACTACAAAGGGAGTCTGGACAATGTCCGTTACCGGAAAATGGCCTGCATGTGCAACCCCCATGTCCACCATATCTATGCTACCCTGTTGGAACATTGTCCATATATCATCTGCCGAACCAAGGGAATTGCCAAGATACAACGTGATATGAACCCGTCCTTTTGTCGCTTCATTAATGTCATCGGCATAATCCTGCAACATCTCCGCCAGCCACTGGCCTTCACTTGCCTCACAACTCATCCTTAACTCATATTCCGCATTTCCTGCTGAAGAAGCTACAGATGAATCAGATGATTCTGCTGCTTCCTGAGGCTGGGAGGATTCCCCGCCATTGGAAGAATCTGTCCCTCCAGTGCCACACGCCGCAAAGGAAAACGACATTATGGCTGTCAATAAAATCGCTAACCATTTCTTCATAATATACCCCCTTAATTGGATTTGGCATTTTTACCGATTATATGCGTGTTATCCTTTCTAATTTCAGTATATATTTCGCTATTTATTACGTCTAATTTGTTTTAAATCATATTTTCATATCATTTTTATTATGATATCCCAGGGGTTATTTCTTTTTCAGGCTGCAGTGAAGAATACGTTTTGCAAAGCCTCAGATATCCAGCGCGGCATGATAGCCTTCATATACCGCTTTTGTAATGTTTGCCGGACGAACGCAGTCTCCCACTTCCCGCACAAACGGAGCGGTTTCCCGCAGCGCAACGACATCTGCCCGGTTTGCCTTCTGCCCCACTGCACAGATGACCGTACCCGCTTTAATAAAACCTTCCATCCCGTCTGCATTTTTTATCACCAGGCCGTTTCCGCGCACCTCCTGGCCGACCGTGTTCAAATGAACCGTGACCCCTTCTCCTATCTTCTGCATCAGAGCCGGACGATGGCGAATATTGCAATCCGGTGCCAGCATGTCCCCCATCTCAACTAAATGAACCTTTTTCCCCTTCTGGCTCAAATGCACCGCGCACTCACAGCCGGCAAGTCCGCCCCCTAGCACGATGACCGTGTCCCCAACTTTCCCTTCCTCCAGGTACAGGTTGTTGACAAAGATGACATTTTCCCCATGGATCCCTGGAAGCGGCGGAACCAAGGGGGTGGAGCCGACTGCCAGAATCAGGGCATCTGGTGCCTCCTCTCTGACCAGGCTTGGCGTTACTGCCTGGTTCAGGAAAACCTGTACCCCTTCCTTCCTGGCGGAGCGCCCCAACGTCAGGCCAAGCTCGTACATTTCCTTCTTGAATGGGATCGCCTGCTCGCCCTTCAAGATGCCTCCCAGCTGATCCGTCTTTTCGTAAAGCTTTACCGTATGCCCGCGCCTGGCTGCCGTAATCGCGGCCTCCAGCCCAGCAACACCGCCCCCTGCCACCAGCACCTTTTTCTTTCTCGGTGCCGGCGTCACTTCCATCCCCTCTGCCTCCCGGCCAACCAGCGGGTTGACGGAACACCGCCTTGTCCCGGTCGCCTTCCGTTCCGCCATGCATGTGAAACAGCGCAGGCAGTGGACTATTTCCTCTTCCTTTCCTGCTTCCACCTTTTGCGGTAAGAAAGGGTCTGCCAGAAGTTCCCTTGCCATGTATATGACATCCGCTTTCCCGCTTTCCAAGATGTCCTCCATCATCTGCGGGTCATTGATGGCTCCAATCGTCGCGACCGGTTTGTTGACGTGCTTTTTGATCTCTGCGGCAAGCCCCACGTTTTCCCCATGGGGTGCGAACATCGGCAGGTGCGTATGGAAAAAGCCAAACTGGTAGGAGCCGGCGGATACATGAACCAGATCCACGTCATCCTGTATGGCCTCCGCGATCCGGCACCCTTCTTCCAAGCCATAGCCTCCATCAAACATTTCGCTCCCACTCATGCGAAATTCAATCGGAAAGTCCGATCCCACATTTTTCCGGATCTCCTTCAGAACCTCCCGGACAATCCTCGTCCTGTTTTCCAAGCTGCCGCCGTATTCGTCCGTCCTGTGGTTGAAATAGGGTGAAAGAAACTGGTTGAGCAGCCACCCGTGGCCACCATGTACCATGACCATCCCGTATCCCGCTCGTTTTGCCAGCCCCGCCTTTTCCCCATATGCCTGGACGATATCCTGGATCTGCTCACCGGTCAGCCCTTTGACCGGCGTCCCGTCGGGCCGCACTCCGTCGCTTGGCCCATACTGGCACAGAGAAGCCTGCAGTTTCCGATCCGCCAGATACGTTCCCGCATACTGGCCGGAATGCGAAAGCTCAATGCTAGGCACCGCGCCATGACGGCAAATGGCGTCCGCCGTATAGGCATGCGAGGCCAGATTGCCCGGCGTCGCCAGATCCAGATGGAGCATATGGGAAGCATCCGTCTCGGGATGTACCACCAGTTCGCTTACGGTGACAGCTGCGGCACCGCCTTTCGCACGGAGCTCGTAAAATCCTACGCTGCGTGGTCCCAGGCTACAGTCCGCGGTAATATCCGTTGCCCCCATCGGGGCGGAAAACATTCTGTTACGAAACGTGACCCTGCCCAGGACAATCGGGCTGGTCAACAAAGGATACTTATTATCCATTATTTTTTCCTTTCTAAATCTCATGCCTTTCCTAAGATGCAAAAGCATCGTTCTTCGCATTTTTTGAAAATTGCCTGTTATATATTATGAAAATCAGCCCTCCAGAAAAGAGGGCTGACCATTTTCAGGTTATCAACATAACCCCGCCGTTAAGGTTAAAATCTTTGACTTGGAAAAGCTTTGCAGGAGACGGAGCCCGCCCCTCCAGCCCGCTTCCAAACCTTAATAATCAACATATCGAGGTTTTGTCCCGGGATACTTTTTACAGAGCACGTCCCATCCCTTTGGAAGATCCACTTTTTCACAAATCGGGCCACCATGGTCTCCTCCTCCAAGATAGCACATGCCCCAATCCCTCCCGCCGACCAGTACAAAGCTATGATCCATGTTCCAGAACAAGGGGGCACTGTGTACCAGCCCAGGTGCCGGGAAGACCAGCCCTTTCCGCGGATGGTTATTCCCGATCGCGGCTCTGGGGATCTGGCTGGATGGACGTCTGTTGTATTCTTTCATGTAAGCCAGGATGTCCTCCTTGCCATACCCCGCGTCCTGGAGCATCTTCGCCGTCTCTGGAGGAAGGATCACCATAGCTCCAACGTCAAACCCCCCGTGCCATACCTTGCAAAGGCCGTCCAGCGTCGCGCTGACACTTGCTGTCGGGATCTGGGTATGCTCGCTGGGCCAGAAAAGCGTCACCGCGTTGTCCCCGTTCTCCAAGCCAAAATCGGAAGGGAGACTCTTCCAAGGGGAACCTTCCTCGTCCTCCGCAATGCACAGGCCAAATCTGGAGTCACTCCCCGGTCCGCTCATGTCTTCTGTCTGGGAACGCACCCCGGAAATATTCATGACCATATATGCCATCGCACGGGCGATGCATGACTGGGGTCTGGTATAGGCTGAAAGTAAGTTCCTCCCACAATTGATCCCGATGGCGTTGCGTATCGGCCCGGAAATAACGACCGTCGGGAGCCAGCCTGCATTAGAGCAGGTCCACCCTTCCAGCTTGACGATGTCATGGTTCCCCATCCCTTTCGCAATCGCGACCAGAATTGGCATCATGGTTGGCGTGCAGCCCGCAAGGATCCCGTTAATCGCGATCTTTTCCACTGTTGCCTCCCCATTCAGCGGCGGGAGCACCGCCACCACATGATCCCGCGGGAGATCCGTGCCTTTACACATCTCTTCCACGGCCTCTTCCGTCGGTAGCTTAAATGGCGTGCCATTTGTCCATCCATGCTCGTAAAACGTCCTGTCCAACTCGTCATATGTCCCGGTAAACGTTTCCGCCGACCAATCCTTCGGCTGAGCCGGATGCTTCTCTTCCTCTGTCAACGGCGCCGTCAAGGCTTCCAAGATCTGCGGAACCATCTTATGGATCTTGTCCCGATAGGTGTCAACCGTCCATTGCTTACAGTCCACGCCATTCGGTACGAACCCAGGCCCGTCGTATGTAACAATCCGAAGCCCGGGGTAGCTTCTTGCAGACGCCCCTTTAGAGGCGGAAGGGACATATTGAACTTTGCTAAGAAGGACGGACGGTACGCCCAGACCCTCGATTACCGCAAAATTATACCCCATGAATAGCGCACAGGAACCCATGTCCGCGCCTACCCCCACCACTGCGTCGACTTTGTCCAGCCATTTTTTAAATGCCGGGAAGTTTTCCGGGTCTTCGTCTATCTGCTGGGTGTCCACAGTATATGTAAAATGTGAAAAAAACGTCTCCGGACATTCCTGTCTCATCTGCTTTTCCAGTTCCTGCATGAAAAACGGATGGTACTCTTTAAAGGATGCATACAACCCCACCGTTTTCCCCTGCAATGTGTCCAGCCTCGGGTTAATTGGTTTTTTTACCGTGTTTTCCGTCTTTGCCCATGGGGACAATACTGTAAATGTTTCCATTTTCCCTTCTTTCTGCCTATTCATTCCTGCTCATATAGCAGTTCATCCTGCCTTACTGCCTCTCTAAAAGCTTCTTCAAACTGTACCCTCGAAAAAGGTCCTCCATGCCCGGAATAATAGTGATGGGCAGGATACGCAGATATTCGCTGCAGGCTCTGCAACAACACGCTATTTGCCTTTCTCCTGTCCAGATCAAATCCGAAATAAGCAATTGTCGGTTTTCCGTGCGTAAATCTGTCTTCTACCATTAAGTCTCCAAGAATGACTCTACCTTCCTTCAAAATTACGCAGGAATCCGAAAGTGAATGTCCCGGTGTATAAATAATTTTTCCGTCCACCCCATATGGCTTCAAGTCAAATTCATCTGACCAAACAATATCCGGTTGAATGGGCGGAAGATAATCATCCGGCATGCCGCCCTGGCTTTTTGCAAATTCAAAGATTTCATCTCCGATAGGGTTTCTTGGGAATACATGCGGCATCTCTGCTGTAATCATGTCATGCTGTCCTCCCTTATTCACAGCAATCGGAGCACCGGACAGTTCTTTTAAAATGGCTAGATTACAGGTATGGTCTACATGTGCATGCGTCGCCGCAATCAAAACGATCTGTCCCGGGTCGATACCCGTGTCGGTCAAATTTTTCTCGACTGCTTTTTTCCCATATTCCGCGCCTCCGTCTACTGCAATTACACTCTCCCCTTCTACGATAAAGAAGCCGTTTGACATCCCGCACGGATATTGAATAATTTCAGCCATTTTCTCTCCTCTCCTGCATCAGGATTTCTTTTCAGGCAATCCCGGACTTATCCTTTTGAAAAGTTACTGTCTCTTACCTGCTTCTGCCCGCCTTTCTTCTAGCTTTCTCTCCACTTCTGCGGACTTTTCTTTTGTCAGATGGTATGGGATCAGTACCAGTAATGCACATACTGCCGGAATAATCAGCGATAAGGCATTAAAAACCCGAAGGCCAGCAACCACGCCTTCCGCCTGGACTGTTACCGTCTGGTCAAACCCGGATGCCGCGAGCCCCCATCCAAGGAGGGATGAAGCCAATGTCATGCCCATCTTCAGTCCAAAATTGGCAAGCGCATACATGGCTCCCGGCGCATGCGTTCCATTAATATATTCCCCATAATCTGCCGCGTCCGGAATCACGCTCCAGGTACCAGAAAATGTCAACACCTGTCCCCAGCCGAGAATGAAAGAGGCAATGATATTCATAACGGCATTGGTTCCTGCCAGATAAAAAAGACAGGCGGCGATGATAATGATGATACACCCTAGAACAAGCTGGAATTTTTTCCCTTTTGCCGATGCAATCTTTGGAATAAAATACATGATAAAAAACGGGGCAATGCTCATAACCGTAAGCAGCATATTTCCGAGTCCCGAATTTCCGAGAACAAAATTACCATAGTACGCATTGAACATCTGCCTGGTAATGATGGCTGTTGTAATAAAGAAAAAGAAGAAAATAATACAAATGCCCGGAACATTTTTCTTCAATACAAGAAACGATTTCAAGATGTTCCCTTCTGGCTTAGGAGGCTCGATCCTTTCCTTTGTGGTAAAGAAGGTAATGGCAAGACAAGCAAAACAGATAATGCTTAATATGACGGCAGTCATCTGGTATCCCCTGGCTTCACCCAGGCCGGCATTAATAAATACGCTGACAATGGCCGGAACCGCAATAGATCCTACCAGGTTGCCGATCGAAGAACCAAATTCCCGAAAAGTTCCAAGCACGGCGCGTTCCTGCGGGTCATCCGTCATAACGTTTGCCATAGATCCCAAAGGGATAAGGGATGCCGTATTGGACATGCCAAAACAAATATACATTAACCCACACCAGGCAATCTTTGCTCCAAGCGGTACATTAATATTTGTGAATGTCAGGACAAGGAAAATGCCCATTGGAATCGTCGCAAAAAAGGCATATGGGCGATAGGATCCCCACCTCGTCCGGGTTCGGTCTGCAATAATGCCCATCAACGGGTCATTTACCGCATCCCATATGCGCGCAATCAGCATAATCACCGCAATTACTCCCGCATTCAAGCCAACTACTAAATTAAAATATACAAACAGGAATGTCTGGATCAGAAAGTTCGGGAACTGCTCGCCAGCCGTCCCCAAGCCATATCCCAGCCGCTCTTTAAACGATAGTTTCATAATTTCCCCCTCCACTTTTCCGGCAATTTTGCCAATTGCCAATACCTGTTTTCCTTTGCTTTCAGTATATGAGGCAGAAATCATTACGTCCAATTGGCTTTAAATCAATCATTCATACCA